>CADCWN010000235.1 GCA_902806415.1 uncultured Thermomicrobiales bacterium
CTCTATCATCGCTTCGTACTTCCGACCTCGCATCGATGCCCGTATGGGTGCTTCGTGCTTCTCCGCTCCCCGCCCCCTCCGTGCCTCCATGTCTCCTGTTTCGTCCTCACTGACTACCGATTACTCGCCAGCGCTAGTGGGTCGGTTGGCGTGCTTATCGCCATTGTCCGGCCTGTGGAGAGCGCCGCCGGATGGGGCGGTGGGCCTGTGCCCCCGAGCCGCCGAGGGCGTGGCGGCGCTGGCGGGCGCGGTCCCGCCGCGCGGCGCGCTGGCCGCCCCAGACGAACGGGGTGGGGTCGCGGTTCCAGCCGCGCGCCGTCGCCTCCAGCGCGGCGATGATGTCCTGCGGGCTTGCCGGGTGGGTCCCCTCCAGGGCGCGGCGCTTCAGGATGCGCTGGATCGACTCGGCCATGTTCAGCCACGACCCGCCGAGCGGGGTGTAGAGCGGCATGACGCCGTGCGCGCAGAGCCAAAGGACGAGATCGGGCGTCTTGTGGCCGGCGAGGTTGTCCAAGACCAGCAGCAGTCGCAACGGCGGCAACTCCTCCGGCAGGGTGAACCGGCGGCCGAGTCCCGCTTGCCACGCCGCCCAGGCCGCCCGCGTGGCCGCCGGGTCGCCGGGCACGGCGGGCGGGAGCGCGGCGAGGACGGCGGCGAGCTCCGCTTGGAGCCAGTCGTGGAGCACCGCGTTGGGGCAGCGCGTCACCCCTTTCACGCGCACTGCGCCGCTCGCCGGGTGGAACAGCGTCAGCAGCTTGGCCGTCCCGTTGCGGAGGTACTCGTGGGGCCGGTGGGCGGGGAGCCCGGTCGGCTGCCAACTCCCGCCGGGTGAGGCCGCCGTCTGGAACGGCCCGGCCTCGTCCTGGCACCAGACCGCCAGCCCCAGCGCCTCGCCCAGCCGGTAGGCACCCTCGATCAGCCGTTTTTGGGGGCGGCGTCCGGGTCCGTGACCGTCACCGGCCCGGCCTTGCGCTGGCGCACCGCCACGCCGGTCTCGCACCAGCTGCGGTCCCGTTGCCAGTGCCGCCCGGCCTCGCGTAGCACGCGCCGGACGGTGTCCTCGCTCACCCCCGGCAGCCCGTCGGGGGCGCGGTGCAGCGCGCGGCGCAGCGTGCTCAGCGACCAGGTGGCCGTCCCGTCCGCCTCCCGGTCGGGCGTCCGCCGCGCCTCGGCGAGGATGCGCGCCCGCGCCGCATCGCCGTACTGCGCCACCGCCCCGCCGCCGTGCCGGGGGGCGATCGCCGCGAGCCCCGCGCGGTTGAAGCGTGCCACCAGCCGCGCCACCGCGTCGCCCGAGCGCCGCCCCACGCCCCGCGCGGCGGCGGTGAAGCTCCGCCCGCCCGCGACCGCCAGGACCAACTGCGCCCGCGCGACGTGGCTGGCGGGCTCGCTCGACGCGCGGCTCAGCCGCTCCAGCGCCCCCCGCTCCTCCGCGGTGAGCGGGCGCAACGGGTCTTCCTGGCGGCGGGTCATGGGGCACCTCACCTCGGCGGGTAACACTGGCCAATGGCGCAGTATCGCATGGCCTGCCGGGAATGGCGACGCCCATGCCAACCGACCCACTAGGCTCTGTTAACGAGTTTACCTGAGCCAGAGAAAGGGGCAGGCGAAGTGGACGAAGGCGAGGAAGCGTTTGGCGTACTTGTCGAAGCGGGAGGAGACCCGCCGGAAGTACTTCAGCTTGCCGATGAAGCACTCGACCAGGTGGCGCTCGCGGTAGGCGGCGTAGTCGCAGTCGCGCGGGGCCACACGGGTCTTCTTCGGCGGGATGGTGGCGACGGCCCGCATTTCCCCCTCGATGTAGGCGAGCGTCTTGTCCGCGTCGTAGCCCCGATCCGCCACCACTTCTCGGCCTTGCACCCCGCCCAGGAGCGGGATGGCCTGCGGGTTATCCCCCGCCGCGCCGCCGGTCAGGATGACCCTCAGGGGGTTGCCGAGGGCGTCGACCAGCACATGGAGCTTGGAGCCGAAGCCGCCGCGCGACCGCCCGAGGGCCTGCGCCGCCTGGCCGCCCCCTTTTGGGGGGCACCCGCCGCGCAGGCGTGCGCGCGCACCACCGTCGCGTCGATCATCACGGCCTGCAAGTCGGGGTCGTCCGCCACCCCGGCGAACAGCCGCCCCCAGACCCCCAGATCGTCCCGGCGCGCGAAGCGCTTGTACACGCTGTTCCATCCCCCGTACTCGGCCGGGAGGAAGCGCCACTGCGCGCCGCTGCGGTCGATCCAGAAGACCGCCTCCAGGAACCGGCGGATCACCTCGCGCTCCTTCGTGTGGATCTTCCGTTCCTGGCGTAGCAGCCCGTACACCCGCTCGAACTGGTCCGCCGTAATGAACGCCTCCATCGCCCTCCCGCCCTGCCGTCGCCGCACGCGTCCGTCCCGGCGGGAGTGTACCGGAATCTCGTCAACAGAGCCTAGCTCACCTTTTCATAGGCGGCGCAGAGCATCCCGAAGTAGGTGGGGACTTCGTAGGAGAGGAGTTCGCCGCGAAAGCCCTGGCCGTCGATCGCGCCGTGGAGGTTGAGCATCTGCCAGAGGGCGTCGGGCTTGGCGCGCTCGACCCAGGCGCGGTCGAAGTGGAGGAGACGGCCGAGGTCTTGCTCGCGGACGGCGGCGCAGGAGGCGGCGTCGTATTCGACGGCGGCGGGGTCATAGCCGTAGGGGCTCTGCGGGTCGTGGGCGTGGCCGAGGTCGGCGCTGGCGATCAGGGCGAGGCGGCGACCCAGGCCCTCGGCGGCGAGGCGGATGAGCTGGCCGAGGGGGGCGTAGAGGGTCCAATCGAGGCCGGGGTGCGGGGCGGCGACGATGACGCGCGGGGGCGGGTTGAGCCCGCGTCCCAGGAACCAGAGGGGGATGACCGCGCCCCAGTCGAGCGGGAGGCAGGAGGTGGGGTCGCCGGGCGTGCCGCGCACGATCCGCCGCACCGGGACGCCGCGCTCGCGGCCGAGGCTGGCGATGGCGGCGTTGAGGGCGTTGTCGACGCGGAATTCGACCGTGACGCTGCGCCCGTTGCCCCCGACCTCGCCGGCGACGCGCCCGCTGTCGAGGAGGGAGAAGGCACCGGGGACGGCGGTGCCGTGGGGGGTGATCAGGGCGATGGTGTCGGGGCGGTGGGCTTCGAGGCGACGTCCGAGTTCTTCCATCGCGGCGCGGGTGGCGAGGGCTTTGCGCCCGTCCGGCCCGGCGATGCGGGGGATGAGCATCCCGCCGTGCGGGGCGATACAACCGAAGACGAGCCCGCTCATCGCTCCCCTGCTCTCCGCGCACGTGGTCTGTGGGGACGGTTCCCCGGCGCGGCAATTTTGGGGGAGGGGGGTGGGGGCGTCAAGGGGCGGGTCGAAGGTCGAACGGGGGCCGGGAATAGGAGAAACGGAGGCCCGGAGGGGTGCGGGGAGGGGCGAGGGTCGAGAGATATGGGCGGCGGGGTGCGGGCAGAGTGGTGGGGTGTAGGGGCGTATTGCATACGCCCGACCCACATTCAGATTTCTACAGACGTTGGTGGGAAGACGACGGGTGGGCGTATGCAATACGCCCCTACCTCCGACCGCAATGCCTTTCGCCCAACACCCTCGTCTCCCCGCACCCCTCCGTGCCTCCGTGGCTCCTGTTCTCGCCTCCCCCGTAGCGGTTGACAGGGAGGCCGGTTTCCGCTGTAATTGCGCCATCAGCGCGGACTCTGCGCGATGAGGGAGCGGGACGCCCGCCGTCGATGCGGAGAGGGCGAGCGAAAGGGAGAGTTCGTGACATATATCATCACCGAGCCGTGCAAGGGGGTTAAGGACGCCTCGTGCGTCGAGGTCTGCCCGGTGGACTGCATCCACTCCGACGAGGGCCAGGAGATGTATTTCATCGACCCGGATGAGTGCATCGACTGCGGCGCGTGCGAGTCGGTCTGCCCGGTCAACGCGATCTTCTACGAGGAGGACACCCCGGAGGAATGGAAGGAGTACCTGGCGATCAACGCGGACTACTTCAAGAAGTAGCGCGTGACCCGTCGGCCCTGATGAGCAGCTTGCGGCCCCGGCGCGTGGATGCGCCGGGGCCGTGGCGTTGAAGGAGTCGTGGGTCGTGGGTCGTGAGTCGTGAGTGACGCGGTGCCGGGTGCAAGGTAATCGCTTTCAGCGGACCTTCTCACGACTCACGACCCACGACCCACGACCCACGACTGAACCGGAGGTAATGATGCTGATCGACCTATACAGCGACACGGCGACGCGGCCGACGGCGGCAATGCGGCGGGCGATCGCCGAGGCGGAGGTGGGGGACGAGCAGAAGGGGGAGGACCCGACGGTTAATCGGTTGCAGGAGATGGTGGCGGCGTTGCTGGGTAAGGAGGCGGCGCTGTTCCTGCCGAGCGGGACGATGTGCAACGAGATCGCGATCAAGGTCCACACCAGGCCGGGGGACGCGATCATCGCCGACCGGCTGGCGCATGTCTTCGGGTCGGAGGCGGGCGGTCCGGCGTTCCACTCCGGGGTACTGGTGAAGCTGCTCGATGGGGAGCGCGGGCGCTTCACCCCGGAGCAAGTGGCAGCGGCGCTCGATCCGGGGTCGGCGCACGTCGCCCCGACCACCCTGCTCTGCGTGGAGCAGACGCACAACTTCGGCGGCGGGACGCTCTGGCCGCTCGACCAGTTGCGGGCGGTCTGCGAGGTGGCGCGCAGGGCGGGGCTGGCGACGCACCTCGACGGCGCGCGACTGCTTAACGCGGTCGTGGCGAGCGGCGTGGCGGCGCGGGAGTTCTGCGCGCCGTGCGACTCGGCCTGGCTGGACTTGTCGAAGGGGCTCGGTGCGCCGGTCGGCGGGGTGCTGGCGGGGTCGGCGGCGTTCATCACGGAGGCGCGGCGTTACAAGCACATCTTCGGCGGGGCGATGCGGCAGGCGGGGATCATCGCGGCGGCGGGGGTCTATGCGCTCGAACACCACGTCGCGCGGCTGGCGGAGGACCACGAGCACGCGCGGCGGCTGGCGGCGGGGCTGGGCGACATTCCGGGCGTGACGGTGGAGAACCCGGAGCCGGAGACGAACATCGTCTTCTTCGACATCGCGGGGACGGGGATCGCGCCGGCCGAATTCCTCGATCGGATCAAGACGCGCGGGGTGCGGATGGGGGCGATGGGGCCGCGTCGGCTGCGCGCGGTGACGCATCTCGATGTGGGCGCGGGGGATGTGGAGACGGCGCTCACCGTGGCGCGGGAGATGCTGGCGTAGGGGGCGGGTCGAAGGTCGAAGGTCGAAGGGGGCGGGGAGGATCGGGCGGTTCGCGTTTGGGTAGGGTGGTTGGTGTAGGGGCGTATTGCATACGCCCGCACGTCGTCTTACCTCCCACGCTCGTAGAAGCCCCGGTGTGGGTGGGCGTATGCAATACGCCCCTACCTCCAACCGCAATGCCCGTCCCCAAACACCCGATCCTCCCCGCCCTCCTTCGACCTTCGACCTTCGACCTTCGACCCCCTTGCCACGGAGGCACGCCGCTGATTGTGCGTGTATACTAGCACGGCGAGGGTGGGTGTACGACCAGCGGCGATTCGGGGTGCGCGACCGCGCCGCGCGGCGTCGCGCGAGGCGACGATTTGGGCCGACTGGGATGCGACCGCGTGGAGGAGAACGGTGAAGATCACGGTCATGCAGGAGCAGTTGCAGAAAGGTCTCGGGCATGTCGCGCGGGCGGTCGCCACGAAGACCTCGCTGCCGGTCCTGGGGAACATCCTGCTGGCGACCGATCAGGGGCAACTGAAGCTGGCCGCGACGAATCTGGAGATCGGGATCACCTGCTGGGTCGATTGCGCGATCGACGAGGAGGGGGCGGTGACGGTGCCGGCCCGCCTGCTGGCCGATTTCGTCGCCAATCTGCCGAACGAGTCGGTGAAGCTGGAACTTGACCGTCGCACCCTGGCCCTCAACGTCCGCGCGGCGCGCTCGAAGGCGACGGTGCGCGGGATCGACGCCGAGGATTTTCCGGCGATCCCGACCGTCGAGGGGAAGCCAACCGCGCTGGTCGCGCCGGATGTGCTGCGCGAGGCGATCGGGCAGGTCGTCTTCGCCGCCGCGACGGATGAGAGCCGCCCGGTGCTGGCGGGGGTCCACCTGCGCTTCGAGGGGGACAAGCTGACTCTCTCCGCCGCCGACGGTTTTCGAATGGCGGTGCGCCACGCGGAGCTGGTCGGCCCGGCGACGGAGGATGTGGCGATCATCGTGCCGGCGCGGGCGCTGGGCGAGCTGTCGCGCGCGATCAGCGACGCGACCGACCCGGTGGAGATCGTGGTGACGCGCGGGCGGAATCAGTTGCTCTGCCGCACCGGCAATATCGAGTTCCTGTCGCGCCTGATCGACGGCTCGTTCCCCGACTGGCGTCAGATCATCCCGAGCGGCTACAACACGCGCGCGGTGCTGGGGCGGGAGCAACTGTTGAGCGCAGCGAAGCTGGCCTCCTATTTCGCGCGCGACAACAACGATGTCGTGAAGCTGTCGCTGAAGCCGGGCGACGGCGAGTACGCGCCGGGGAGCCTGACGATCAGCGCGAACGCGGCCGAGGTTGGCGACAATACGAGCGACATCGACGCGGCGGTGGAGGGGCCGGAGGCGCAGATCGCCTTTAATGTGCGCTACCTCAACGACGTGCTCGGGGCGTTGCGGACGCCGCAGGTGGCGCTGGAGATGCAGAACTCGGCCAGCGCGGGGGTGATCCGCCCGGCGGGGAACAACGACAGCACCCATGTGATCATGCCGATGCACCTGGCCTCGTACTAAACGGGGAAGTCGGAGCGCGGGACGCGGAATGGGGTGACGATCGCGCGCGGGTAGGCACGGTTTGCCCGATCCGTTTGCCGGGGGGCGCGTATGGCGCGACGGTTGGCGATAGCGGTCCTCTTGCTGGCGACGCTCGGTGGCTGCGGCGGCGCGCCGTTCGTGACGGCGACGCCGTCGTTCGCGCGGTTTAGCGCGGACGATGTGATGCGCGGGTTCAAGGGGGCGGGGTTGCGGGTGGATGGCCCGCAACCCCTGGCCTCGGGCGCGCTGGGGGCGGATGCGCCGCGCTACGCGGAGGCCAAATCGTTCGCGGCGGGGACGCCCGGCTCGACGACGGCGGCGACCCTCTTCACGTTTAATTCGGCCGCCGAGCTCACGGCGATGGAGGCATTCCTGCGCCAGAAGTACGCGAAGAAGAACCGGATGCTCGTCCACCGCAACGTCCTGCTGGTCTTCTCGACTGCGGGGATGGAGGAGACGGGGATGTACGATCCGGTGTTGCTGGGGCTGCGGTGAGGCGCGACCACTGTCCGCCGCTCACATCTCCCTCACCCTCCCCTACAGGGGAGGGTGAGGGAGATGTGAGCGGCGGACAGTGGGTGGTGTAGGGGTGGGCTGACCCCCCCCGGCCCCTCCCCTGAAGGGAGAGGGGGGACTTGCTTCAGGGTTGTTGCCTGCCGGATACGGCTAATGCCTCCCAACGAGACACCCCTCCCGCTTCAGGGGAGGGGCCGGGGGAGGGGTTTTACTCGCCCACCGTGGTGAAGGGTCCGTCGAATCAGATCACTGGGTCCCCTTGCAAGCCGAGCAGGCGCGTCTTCTCCGGGAGACCGAGCGCCCCGGTGTAGAACGACCGCACCTCGTCCTTGCGCCGCCATGCTTCCCTCCGTATAAACCCCTCTCAAACCCCTCCCCCGGCCCCTCTCCCTTCAGGGGAGGGGCCGGGGGAGGGGTTCGTCAGCCCGCGCGCAGGGCGGCCAGCAGTCGGGCGTTTTGCTCGGCGGAGCGGACGGTGATCCGCAGGTGGCCGGGCAGGAACTGGTGGTGGGCGTAGTTGCGCACCACGAGCCCCCGCCGTTCCAGCCGCGCCGCGACCGCCCCGGCGGCGTCCGGGCCGCCCCAGTCGGTCAGCAGGAAGTTGGTGACCGACGGGTAGACGTGCGCGCCCGCCGCGCGTAGTCCCGCCACTAGCGGTCCGCGCGCCGCCGCGACTCGCGCGACGTTGGCGCGCATCGCCGGGAGGTCGCGCAGCCCGGCGGCGGCGATCCGCGCCGTGACGACGCTGATGCTGTTCGTCGGGCGGAGGCGCTGGAGGAGGTCGATCGCCCCCGACCCCGCGACGGCGTAGCCCAGGCGCATCCCGGCGAGCGCGAACGCCTTGGACATCGTGCGCACGACGATCAGGTGCGGGTGGCGGTCGAGCAGCGGGATCGCGGACCAGTCGCCGAACTCCGCATACGCCTCGTCGAGCACGACCGGGCAGGGGCTGGCGGCGATGATCCGCTCGATGAGGGCCGGGTCGAAGGCGTTGCCGGTCGGGTTGTTCGGCGAGCAGAGGATCAGCAGCTTCGCGCCGACCGCCGCCGCGAGAAGCCGCTCCGGGTCCGGGGAGAAGTCGGTGTCGAGCGGGCAGACACGCACCGTCGCGCCCAGTTGCTGCGGGCGCAAGGTGTGGACCGGGTAGGTGGGGGCGGTGACGACGACCGCATCGCCCGGATCGAGGAAGGTCTGGCAGATGATCGAGAGGATTTCGTCTGCCCCGGCCCCGACGAGGATTTGGGTCGGCGCGACGCCGAGGTAGCCGCCGAGGAGGCGGGTCAGTTCGTCGTAGGTCGGGTCGGCGTATTCCTGCGGCCCGCCCTCGTCGCGGGCGGCGGTCATCGCGGCGTGCCAGGAGGGGGGCGCGCTCGGCACGGTGTTGAGGTCGAAGCGCAGGATCGTGTCGGCGGGCAAGCGGTGGCGGGCGGCGATCAGGGCGTCGGTGGCCTCCCAGCCATACGGTTCGATCTCCACGACCGAGCGACGAGCGAAGTGCGCGAGCATGGCTCCCTCCGTGCGGGCGCGCACCGGCACGGCCCGATCGCCATGCCGCCACGCGCGCAAAGCCCCTTCCATCCAGTGTCGGGACGAAAGGGGCCTCTCGTGGTACCACCCGCATTCGGAGGCCGCCGGGCTGCCTCCCTCATTCGCGACCGTTAACGGTGGTCACCGGGCATCCTTCGGCGCGGCGCGCCTCGGAGCCAGCTCGGGGGTGGGTTTGGCCGGGGGTGGGCAGGCTCGCAGTCGGTGGCCTCCCTCTCTGGAACACCCTGACCCGGCGTACTGATCCCCTTCAGAGCTTGGTCTTCGCTTGTGGGCCGAGTATAGCACGGGCGTCAAGGCGGGGCGGACCTCTCCCCGCCGCTGCGGCGGCGACCCTCCCCTACAAGGGAGGGTGGGGATGGCAGCCGCTGCTGGGGTGTGTGGTCCAATCCCCGGCGGAGATTGGGCTGCGGGAGGGGCTCGATACGGGTGGGAGGTTAGTCTGGCCGCCGGAGGGATTCGCGCGCGAGGGCCATGAACGCTGCGACCGCCGCCGATTGGTGGCGGTCTGCGGCGCGGGCGAGGGCGACGGTGCGGGTGAGGCGCGGGCTGAGGTCGAGCGGGATGAGGGGCAGCACGCCCAGGGTGGCCTCGGAGCGGGGGAGGATGGCGACGCCGAGCCCGGCGGCGGCGAGGGCGCGGACGGTGGCGGTGCCGCCCGACTCGAAGGCGATCCGGGGGGCGAATCCGGCGGCGGCGCAGGCGGCGAGGATCGTGTCGCGCAGGACCGAGCCGGATTTGGTGAGGAGGCACGGCTCGTCGCGCAGGGCGGCGATCGGCAGGGTCGCGCGCCCGGTTAGGTGGTGGCCGGGCGCGACGACAGCGACCAACTCCTCGGTGAAGAGCGGTTCGAGGGTCGGCACCGATTTGTCGTGCGCGGGGTCGCGCGGCTTGGCCCCTGTGGCATCCGGGGGGAGTGGGGCGAGGTCGGGAGTGGTCCCCGACGCCGAGGTGGGGGGCTGGTGGAGGAGGGCGAGATCGACCTCCCCGGCGGCGAGCAGGGTCAGGAGGGTGGCCGTCCGCTCCTCGCGTAGGACCAGTTCGAGGCCGGGGTGGCGGGCGTGGAAGGCGGCGACGAGGGTCGGCAATTGGTGTTCGGCCAGCGAGGGGAGTGCACCAACCGTCACCCGCCCGCGCGTGGCCCCGGCGAACTCGGCCAGCTCCGCAGTCGCGATGGCGACTTCCGCCAGGATCCGCTCGGCGCGGATCAGCAGCACCTCGCCAGCGGGGGTGGGGCGCACGCGCCGCCCGCCCCGGTCGAGGAGCTGGACACCCAGTTCGCGTTCCAGCAGGCGGATTTGCTGCGAGAGGGCGGGTTGGGCGACGCCGATCGTCTCGGCGGCGCGTGTGAAGTGGCGCTGGCGGGCGACGGCGACGAAGTAGCGGAGTTGGCGCAATTCCATCGACAAGCCTCCGTGGTACGGGTAAAAAGATTATAAGGATAGGTTATCACGATAAGAGTGAATGTGTCTTTGACTTATAGATAAGGTGGGGGGATACTTGGGTGGTGAGATGGGAGGGATGGATGGGGAGAGGTGGGAGTAGGGAGATTGAGTGGGTGATCCGTGGAGGCGGAGGACCGGGGATTTTAATCCCCGGCTAAGGGCTGCGGCCACAAAGCCTACTGAAGTAGGCTGGGTTAGGGGGCAGTGGGTGGACCAACACCGAGGTTGGCGGCGAACTTAGCCTACTTCAGTAGGCTTTGTGGCCGCAGGCCACCTAGCGCCGATTTCAATCGGCGGCACCACGCCGGTGACGTCCGCCGCGTACCGGATTAACCGGCCACCTGCTATCGAATCCGGGTTGATTCCACCTTGACCTCTCGCCCGCAGCCCCGCCGGGGCAGGGTGGTACAATCAGCGCCAGGATGGTGGCGCGCGGCCCATGGGGCGAGGGGGGGCGCGCGAATGATGAGCGGGATGACTCGGGGTCGCCGGGTAGGGAAAGATGGAGGCTTCTGATGGCCGATGATCTGATGGGCGCGCGGCGAACCCACGCGGGGCCGGGCGGCGCGGTCGCGTATTACAGCCTGCGGGCGATTGAAGAGCGCGGGATCGATCTGTCGCGCCTGCCGTATTCGGTGAAGGTGCTGCTGGAGAATCTCCTGCGTAACGTCGATGGCGTCAACGTCACCGAGGAGGATGTGCTGGCGCTGGCGCGCTGGAACCCCGCCGACGGCGCGCCGACGCGGGTCTTCCCGTTCATGCCGGCGCGCGTCGTGCTGCAGGATTTCACCGGCGTTCCGGCGGTCGTGGACCTGGCGGCGATGCGCGCGGCGGTGGCGCGGCTCGGCGGCGATCCGGGGCGGGTCAACCCACTGGTGCAGACCGATCTGGTGATCGACCACTCGGTGCAGGTCGATGTCTATGCCTCGACGCTGGCGCTGGCGCGCAACGTCGATTTCGAGTACGAGCGGAACGGCGAGCGGTACGCCCTCTTGCGCTGGGCGCAGCAGGCGTTCGACGGCTTCCAGGTCGTGCCGCCGGGGACGGGGATTATCCATCAGGTGAACCTCGAATACCTGGCGACGACCGTCTACAGCCGCGAGGCCGATGGCGTGACGACGGTCTACCCCGACACGGTGGTGGGGACCGACTCGCACACGACGATGATTAATGGCCTCGGGGTTTTTGGCTGGGGGGTCGGCGGGATCGAGGCCGAGGCGGTGATGCTCGGCCAGCCGATGGAGCTGATCACGCCGCAGGTGATCGGCTTCAAGTTCACCGGTAAGCTGCGCGACGGCGTCACCGGCACCGACCTGGTGTTGACGGTGACCCAGATGCTGCGGCGCAAGGGGGTCGTGGGCAAGTTCGTGGAGTATTTTGGCACCGGCCTGAGCCAGCTGAGCCTGGCCGACCGCGCCACGCTGGCGAACATGGCCCCGGAATATGGCGCGACGACCGGGCTGTTCCCGATCGACGACGAGACGCTGCGCTACCTGCGGCTGACCGGTCGGCCCGAGAAGACGGTGCAACTCGTGGAGTGGTACGCGAAGGAGCAGGGCTTCTTCCGCACCGACGAGAGCCCGGACCCGATCTTCGACGACTTCCTGGAACTGGACCTCGATACGGTCGAGCCGAGCATGGCCGGGCCGTTGCGCCCGCAGGACCGGGTGACGCTGCCGGAGGTGCGCGGGAACTTCCGGGGGGCGTTCCCGCAATACTTCGGTGAGGTCGGCGAGCAGCCGACCAGCGCGGCGGTCATCCCCGGGGTCACGCCGGAGCCGGGCGCGCAGACGGTGACGATCAACCCGGCGGCGCGGGCGGTGCCGGTGATGGTGCGGGGCGAGGAGGGCCAGGTGCGGCGCGGCTCGATCCGCCACGGCTCGCTGGTGATCGCCGCGATCACCTCCTGCACCAACACCTCGAACCCGTCGGTGATGGTGGGGGCGGGCCTGGTGGCGAAGAAGGCGGTCGAGCGCGGCCTGATGGTCAGCCCGACGGTCAAGACGAGCCTCGCGCCCGGCTCCAAGGTGGTGACCGAATATTTGAACGACGCGGGGCTGACGCCGTTCCTCGATCAACTCGGTTTTAATCTGGTCGGCTACGGCTGCACGACCTGCATTGGCAACAGCGGCCCGCTACCGGAGTCGGTCGAGGAGGCGATCAGCCGCGAGGGGCTGGCGGCGGTGGCGGTGTTGAGCGGCAACCGCAACTTCGCCGGGCGGATTCACCCGCTGGTGCGGGCGCAGTATCTGGCCTCGCCGCCGCTGGTGGTGGCCTACGCGCTGGCGGGGACGATCGACATCGATCTGACGACCGACCCGCTCGGCGTCGGCAATGATGGGCAGCCGGTCTATCTGCGCGACATCTGGCCGAGCACCGCCGAGGTGCAGGAGACGATGGCGGCGGCGGTGACGCCGGAAATCTTCGCCAAGGAGTACGCCAGCGTCTTCGAGGGGGACGAGCGGTGGCGCTCGCTGCCGGTGCCGACCGGCAACCTCTACGACTGGGACGCCGAGTCGACCTATGTGCAGGAACCGCCGTTCTTGCAGGGCTTGCAGCCGGAGCCGACGCCGCCGGGGGATATTTTGGGCGCGCGGGCGCTCGGGGTCTTCGGCGACTCGGTGACGACCGACCACATCTCGCCGGCGGGGTCGATCGCGGTCGATAGTCCGGCGGGGGAGTATTTGATCGGCAACGATGTGCTGCGGAGGGATTTCAACTCGTTCGGGGCGCGGCGCGGCAACCACGAGGTGATGATTCGCGGGACGTTCGGCAACGTGCGGCTGCGGAATCTGCTGGTCCCCGACCAGGAGGGGGACTGGACGATCTTCCAGGGGGACGGCGAGTTCACCGGCGAGAAGATGCGGATCTACTACGCCTCGCTGAAGTACCAGGAGGCGGGGACGCCGCTGGTCGTCCTGGGGGGCAAGGAGTACGGCACCGGGTCGTCGCGCGACTGGGCGGCGAAGGGGACGCTGCTGCTCGGGATCCGCGCGGTGCTGGTGGAGTCGTTCGAGCGGATCCACCGGACGAATCTGGTCGGGATGGGGGTGTTGCCGGTGCAGTTCCTGCCGGGCGAGACCCGCGAGACCCACGGCCTGGACGGCACGGAGACCTTCGACATCACCGGGCTGTCCGGCGAGTTGACGCCGGGGATGCACGTCACGGTGCGCGCCAGGCGGGCGAACGGCGAGGCGACGGAGTTCCGGGCGCTGGCGCGGCTGGATACGCCGCTGGACGTCCTCTATTACCGGCACGGGGGGATCCTGCCGTATGTGACGCGGTTACTGATGCGAGGGTGAGGTCGAAGGTCGAAGGTCGAAGGTCGAACGGGGACGGCCCTCACCCCCCGCCGCCTGCGGGCGGCGACCCCCTCTCCCAATGCTGGGAGAGGGGGTTTTGTTGTGGGGTGGTGTTGGGTTCAATATGATCCGCGCCGCGCCATTCGCGCCCGACCTGCGCCGAGGTCGTCTGCGAATGTTGGTGGCAGGGAGATGTGCGGGCGTATGCAATACGCCCCTACCTCCGACCGCAATGCCCGCCCCTTCACGCCTCCAGTTCCCCCACACCCCCCAACGCCTCCCACCCCTTTCCTCGGATGGGCGGGTGCCCTTTGGGCAGCGGGTAGCCGCCGGGGCGGCGGGGGTGAGGGCCGTCCCCATTCGACCTTCGACCTTCGACCTTCGACCCCCTACTGGCCCCCTGGCCCACCGGCCCACTACACGGCGAGCGGCAACCGTTCGAGGCCGCGTAGGAACAGCCCTTTCCGCCAGCGCAGGGCGTCGGGTGGGACGGTGAGGCGCAGGTCGGGGGCGCGGCGCAGGAGGGTGACGATGGCGATCTGGCCTTCCAGTCGGGCGAGTGGCGCGCCGAGGCAGTAGTGGATCCCCTGGCCGAGGGCGAGGTGCCGATTCGGCGCGCGGGTGAGGTCGAGGAGGCCCGGCTGCGCGAACTGTCGCTCGTCGCGGTTGGCGGAGGCGAGGACGGCCAGCACCTGGTCCCCGCGCGGGATCGTCGTCCCGGCGATGGCGATCGGTTCGCGGGCGTAGCGCTGGGTCGCCATCTCGACCGGGCTGGTGAAGCGCAGCAACTCCTCGATCGCCGTCTTGCCCAGCGCCGGGTTCTCGCGCAGGAGCGCCAGTTGGTCGGGGTGCTCCAGGAGCGCCAGCGCCCCGCTGCCGATCAGGTTAACGGTCGTCTCGTGTCCGGCGGTGAGGAGGAGGAAGACCATCGCCAGCAACTCATCCTCGCTGAGGGTGTCGCCCGCCTCCTCCGCGCGGAGCAGCGCCGTGAGGAGATCATCCTGCGGATCGGCGCGGCGGATGGCGAACAAGCGGCGCAGGAAGCGCATGAAGAACCAGATCGCCGGGAGCGCCGCCGGGAGATCGCGCGCCGAGGTGACCGAGACGATCCGGCGCGACCAGCGGTGGAACTGCCGGCGATCGGCCCGGGGGACGCCGAGCAGATCGCTGATGACCGTGAGCGGCAGGGGCAGGGCGTAGTCGCGGATCAGGTCGATGCGCCCGCTGTCTGGCACCGCGTCCAGGAGGTCATCGGCCAGCGCCTGGACGCGGCCGCGCAACTGCTCGACGAGGCGCGGCGTGAACGCCTTGTGGACGAGGGCGCGCAACCGCGCGTGATCGGTGCCATCGAGATCGAGCATGTTGCGGGTGAGCGGTTTGAGGAAGCCGGGCATCCAGGGCTGCCGCGCCTGTTGCTCGTCCGAGAGGGCGTTGATCACGTCTTTGGCGAGGCGCTCGTCTTTCAGGGTCGCCGCGACATCGTCGTAGCGCGTCACCAGCCAGGCCGTCTGCCCCCCCGGCAGCGCGGCGCGGTGGACCGGCGCGGTCGCGCGCAGGCGGGCGTAGAAGCCATGCGGGTTTGCCTTGAAGCGCGGGCTGGCGAGGTCGGGGTCAGCGCTGCGGAGCATCGGCGGTTTCTCCTTCCGGCGTAAGGCCATCTTGCGGCGTAAGCCCATGGATGAGGATGGCGGCGATGGTGTCGGGCAGCTCCTCCCAGCGTTCCTCCAACGTCGGATCGCCGAGCAGGCGCAGCAGCAGGACGCCGAGGCTCATCCCGGCCATGGCGCGCGCGGCCAGGGCGGGGTCGAGCGGCCGGAGCGCGCCGCCGGCCATCGCGCCCCCCAGATACGATTCGGCGATGGCGAAGGTGGGCGCGAGGGTCTGCTCGCGCCAGCGGTCGCGCAGGTCGCGGTCCACGAGGAGCTCCGAGAGGAGGACGTGGAAGATGTCGAAGCCGGTCTCGGTGAGGGTGGCGAACCGGTGCGCGAGGTAGCCGCGCATGAATTCCGCCGCGCCACCCTCGGGTGCGCGGGCGAAGTGGGCGGCGCGGCCCTCGGTCTCGTTGAGGCGGTCCAGGAGGCCGAGCAGGAGGGCGGATTTGTTCGCGAAGTAGTTGTAGATCGTCCCGTCGGCGACCCCGGCGACCGTGGCGATCTCGCGGATGGTGGCGCGATGAAAACCTTTCTCGGCGAAGACGCGCGTGGCGGCGTCGAGGATTTGGGCGCGGCGCGCGGCGGAGGGGTCTGCCGGGGTGTGGAGGTTTGTTGTGGACATTATGTCGCACCGCTTTCGCTTGTCGTAAGTGAATGAATATTCATTCATTATGATGATAGGAGAGGGAGGGGGTGATGTCAAGGGGTGTTTGGGGCTAGCTCAAGGCTTATGGGTGAGGGCGGCGGACGGTTGAACCCTGTGACCCGGCACAGGACAAGCCCTGCGACTGCGCCCAGGATAAAACCGCGCCCGGGGGTGCTGGCAGGCACCACGAATACCGATGAACGGCACAATGACCGCCCTGGGGCGGTTAGGGTCGCAGATGTCCGCCACCTGATATGAGATCGGTAGCGGTGGTGAGATGGGGTGGCGGACCGATCGCGGGCCGGTGCTTTGGTTGAACGGGTGGAGGATGACGGATGACGAAGATCGGAAGGGGCGGGGGCCATCTGCCGCTACAGACCTCCTACCGGCCTCCTTTGACCTTCACCCCGTCACGCCCAGCCTGGATTATTCACGGTCGCCCCGGGCGGGCGGCGAGCAGCGCCCGGAGGGGCTGGCCGGGATGGCCGCTGGCGAGGCGGAGCCGGACGGTGGCGGTGTGTTCGTAGACCCGCCCGCCGACCTTGAGCAGGGGCAGCCGGAGGGTGTCGAGTTGGGTGCGGGCGACGCCTGCGGCGGCGAGCCAGCGGTTACTCGCGGCCCAGGTAGACCGCGAGGCGCTCCCAGGTTTGGGTGATTCCCTCGGCAACACCCATCTCCACGACTTGCTGCAAGACCTCTTCCGAGGGGAACTGGGTGGTATCCGTCACCGTCGTCTTCCCGTCGCGCTCCACGAAGTCAATCGTGACCACCATCACGGGCATCCCCTCGACGGTATTCCCCTCCCGGTCCGAGAACACGTCGCTGTAGACGAGCCGCGCGGGCGGGGTTATTTCCTGATAGGTCGCCTTGCTCCACGACTCCGTTCCATCCGGCCCGCGTAGGACGAAGTGCCACACGCCGCCCGGCACCAGTTCGTGCGCGAGCGTCTCCACCTGCCAGCCGTCCGGTCCCCACCAGTGCGCCAGGTGCTCTGGCTCGGTGAAGGCGCGGAAGACGCGCTCGCGCGGCGCGGCGAAGGTGCGGCTCACGGTGATCGTGCGCGCGCCGGCGTCGGTGGCGACGTTGGTCTTCGCGTTGGTCATGCGCTCACTCCTCCTGCTCCAATTGGCGTAAATAGGCGTCGAGTCGGTCGAATCGCGCGTCCCACAGGGCGCGATAGGCCCCCACCCAGTCGGCAGCCTCCTTCAGTGGTGCGGGATCGATCCGGCAGGGGCGCCACTGCGCCTCGCGACCGCGCGTGATCAACCCCGCCCGCTCCAGCACCTTGAGATGCTTGGAGATCGCCGGGAGGGTCATCGCGAAGGGCGCGGCCAACTCCGTGACCGTCGCCTCCCCCTGCGCGAGCCGCGCGAGTATCGCGCGCCGCGTCGGATCGGCGAGGGCGGCGAACGTGGCATCGAGATGGGCGGTGGATTCTGCTGCCGTCATCGTATTGAACCCTTCGGTTAATTAACCCGTTGGTATAATACAACACCACCCTTCCGCCGTCAAGGGCCAGAGTGCGAGGGGGAAATTCGGCCAGACGATCCGCGCCTGCGCGGTATCGGCGGGCACGTCTACCAGCACGTCGCCCAGGTCCGGCTCCGCCTCGCCACCAGCCATCCCGCGCCGCCCCGCTGGGCCATCCTCACCAAGCGGCCAAATCGCCGCGACTAGGGCCAAGACCATTTAGATAAGCAGGACGACGGCCTCGGCGAAGGGTTTGGTCGGCTGGGGCCAATGTCGGTGCGCCGCGGTCTTGACCCGGAAGTTCGCCATCTTCTGCTTGACGACGCGCGGGTTACTCCGCTCGGCGCGTCGCGGCAGCACCTGCCCCGCGATGGCGAGCAACGAGCTTCGGTAGAGCGCCCGCCGTGCCCGCTGCCCCCACAACTGCGCCAGCGGGAGCAGATCGCGGATCAGGCGGAGCGTCCCGACGAAGCTGAGGCGCAGCGGCGAGCGGGCGGCGGGCGTGGCCTGCGCCATCGCCGCGCGCAGGAGGTAGTGCGCGACGAGGAGGCCGTAGATTTCTTGCACCACGCCGACCGGCTTGCGGCTGCGCAGCGGCCGCGCGGCCCGCTGGTGGGCCTTCAGCTCATCCAGCGCCGATTCGACCTCCCAGCGCCGATGATACGCGGCCACCAACTCGCGCGCCGGGGCGGCGGCGGGATCGAGCAGCGAGGTGACGAGGCGGTGCTCGGCGCGGTGGCCCGGACGCTGCGGGTCGTCGAGCGTGTAGCGGATGAGACGCACGAGAACGTGCGCCCCCCGGCGGCGGCGCGGATGGTCGAATGGCCGCAGGCGGACGAGCAGGGTGCCATCGGCGAGCACCCGCTCGGGCACCGGTCGGACGGTGGCGGGGAGGCGGCCGAGGAAATCGGCCCC
>CADCWN010000236.1 GCA_902806415.1 uncultured Thermomicrobiales bacterium
CGCGCGCCGACGGGAACTGGTCGAGCTGCTGATCGACCGCGTCCTGGTCGACCCGCCCGAGGTGGAGATCCGCTACATCATCCCGTTCGGCGGGGCTGTGCAACGAAAGGTGGCATTGCGATTACGCCATCAAGACCTCGGATCATGTGGCGAGGGGTGCCGGGGTAGGCGCCGGGCACCGGGCGGAGGGGTTCGCGTTCCTCGGTGCGGACTTTGCGCACCGCGGCGCCATCACGGATGAGTCGATCGCGTTGCTGCGGACCCTCTGGCGCGAGCCGCGCGTGCATTTCCAGGGGGCGACCTACACCCTCACGGATGCCGTCTTCGAACCCAAGCCGTTGCGCGGCGATCTGCCGATCTGGGTTGGGGGGAGCTCGGCGGCGGCAGTCCGCCGGGCGGCACAGCTCGGTGAGGCGTGGCTGCCCCATAACCTCGGGCTTGACGCGTTTCGCGCGGGGTGGCGACCATCCGAGCACACGCACCGCGCGAGCGACGCCCGCTGATCGCGGGCTGGTTCGGGGTTCATCCACACGAACCCGGCAAGCAGATGTCGGTCGACGATCCGTTTCTGATCGGCTTGGTCTCCAGAGGTATTGCCGGCACGCCGGAAACCATCGCGGAACGGTCGGCGTCCTATCGCCAAGCCGGCCTCGAGTACGTGGTTTGCGCCTTTGCCGGCGAACGGGTGGACAGCGCGGTGCAGCAGATGCAGGTATTCGCCGAACAGGTGATGCCGCAATTTGTAGGCGCGTAGGCGCGGTGGGACCGCTGTGGGCCACTGGCAGCTTCCGCTGCTCCGTTCCCCGCCATTCCTCGCTGGGGCGTCGGTTCTCGCCCGTCGCCGACGCGCCCGCTGCGGGAAGCGCCGACGAGGCCGACTGGCCCCTTGCCACTGCGGAAAACGATCGAAAGGCGATCATCGAAAGTCGGCAAGAGCCGGTAGGTGATGGCGAGGGGTGCCGCGTAGTAATGAATGCCCGGACCCTAGCGCGCTCCCACCGTACTATCGCGCCGCGCTTCATCGATGATCGCCTTGGCCTCAGTCGAGACGCCCAGCAGACGACAATCGTCATATGTTGTGAGGAGCGCGTGATTAAGCAGGCGCATCCGACGATCGGTCGGGACGAGATAGCGACTGAGCAGCGCCGACTTCTTGCCCAGGCGGGTGAGTCGATCGAGGAAATAGCGCTGCTCGTCACTCGGCCCTGATGGAACGGGCGGGGCGACTGGCGTTCCCGCTTGACCGCGCCGCGTGTTGCGGATGTCCAAAGCCATAACCTTGCCTCGCTTTGCCCGATCGCCCTTTGAGCGGTATTTGTTCCTTCAATGCCTGCTACACCAGCCGATTACAGCATCGAAGCGCAATGCTCGTGCCACCGGAATTGTCAGGTTTCTCGCCAGTAGACCGCTCAGATTATTGGAATGCGATTGTGACGCGATGTAGCGCGACCATGCATCAGCGCTATGGAGGTGTGTCGATGTCCCGAGGAACGTTACCGATCCGCCTGATCGCCATCGACCTCGATGGGACGCTGCTGCGGAGCGATGGCACCGTCTCGGCGAGGACGCGCGCCGCGCTAACAAGCGTGCACACGACAGGAGTAGCAACGGTGATCGTGACCGCGCGACCACCGCGCACCGTGCGGCTGATCGCGCGCGAAGCGGGCCTCGGTGGGTTGGCAATCTGCGCCAACGGGGCGCTGATCTACGATCTCGCGAATGAAGCGGTGGTGTCTCACGTATTGCTCGGGGCTGAGATCAGCCGCCGCCTGATCGGCGCGTTACGGGAGGCGGTGCCGGGAGTTTGCTTCGCAGTTGAGGCGGGCCTGCACTACGGTCAGGATCCGGCCTACGCGATCGACAGCCCGCACCTTGAAGATGCCGACCTGCGCCTGGATGATGCCTGCGCGCTCTGCGCCGAGGGCGTCACGAAACTGATCGTTCGTCAGCGAGATTGGCCACTCGACGATCTCGCGCGCCTGATCAGCGAACTCGTCGGAGCCTCGGCCACCGTCACCCAATCGGGAGCCCCATTCGTTGAGGTTTCCGCGCCGGGCGTGACGAAAGCCGCCGCGCTCGCCGCCCTCTGCGCCGAGCGCGGTATCGACGCTGCCGAGGTCATCGCCTGTGGCGACGGGCTTAACGATCTGCCGATGCTCGAATGGGCGGGATGGGCGGTCGCCGTGGCGAATGCCCACCCCGTCGTCCTCGCCGCCGCAGACGAGATCATCGCCGCGAACGACGAGGATGGGGTGGCGATAGTGATTGAGTCCGTAGTCCGTAGTCCGTAGCGCCTTGTCGCCGCACCGCGCTGATCATCCGGCGATGCGCCGAGACTACCTCTCTACGGACTACGGACTACGGACTACGGACTACGCCCTTCTACGCCCAGTCCCGTACCAGGTTATCCTTGATGAAGTCCCAGTCGATATCCTCGCCGAGGCCGGGACCTTGCGGGATGGGGACGTTGCCATCGCTGTCGACCGGGTCGATCGACGTCTTCAGCCAGGGCTTCTCGGCCTCGAAATCGACGTGCGGGTGGAGCAGCCCCTTCTCGTACATCTCGCCGGGGATCCCCATCGCGCCGAGGACTTGCAGGTTGGCCGCGCCGCCGCCGTGGACCTCGCAGCGCATGTGGAACGCCTCGCAGAGGTGGACGACCTTCATCGCCGGGGAGATCCCGCCGACATCGGAGATCCCGACGCGCGAGAGATCGGCCGCACCGCGCACGATCCACTCGGCGCGGGTGTAGAACTGGCCCTCCGCCGTCTCCGGGCCGCAGATCGGCAGGCGCAGGTTCTCGCAGAGCCAGACGTAGGATGAGGTGCTGTGCTCATCCATCGGCTCTTCCATCCAGTAGAAGTCCATTTCCTCGATGGCGCGGCCCAGGTAGAGGGCTTCCTGGCGGGAGTAGTGGTGGTTCGGGTCGAGCATCAGCTTGATCTCCGGGCCGACCGCGTCGCGCACCGCCTGGCAGGCGGCGATGTCGCGCTTGAGATCCGGGCCGTAGGGGGACATCCAGGTGTGCAGCTTGTAGCCCTTGTAGCCCTGGGCCACGCACGTCTTCGCGAAGTTGGCGTAATCCTCGGGGGAGCCGAGGCCGCCGGGGATGTCGTCGCCGCACATTGTGCTGGCGTAGGCCGGTACCTTCTCGCGCGAGCCACCGAGGAGCCTGTGGGCCGGCAGGCCGGTCAGCTTGCCCGCGAAATCCCAGAGGGCGCAGTCGATCGCGGCGAGGTAGCGGTCGAGCATCGCGCGCGGATCGAGGCGTTGGACCTGCTGCAGCTTGTGCCAGATCGGCTCGCGCAGGAGCGGATCCATCCCGACGATCATCCGCTTGGCCGTCGCCGCCGTCTCCGCCGACCCGCCGACGAAGTAGCCGTCCAGGCCGATGCTGGTCCGCACGCGCGTCATCAGCGCGGTTTTGGTGTGCGCGGGCGCGGGATGGCCGTGGCCCTCGTCATCCCGCCCGACGCACGACTGATAGTTGAACGTCAGCGTCTGGATGTCGGTGATCGTCAGGCCGCGCGCCGCCGCGCCGATCTGCTCCGCCGCCGCCGCTAAGGTGTCCGTCATCGTGGCCGTGCTCCCTTCCCGGTAGTGTTCCTCCCAGCCCCGCCCGCGAGCAACAGCGTGCATCAAGGCGGACGTTCCGCCTGGCTCCTGGTGTGTCAAGCGAATCGGCAACCCTCGCCCCGCTCGGCAACGGGGGCCGACGGGCGGGGCTGCGGCGTGCAGTATATACTCCGGGCGGCGTGATCGCGATACGGAGAGAGTCCGTAGTCCGTAGTCCGTAGAGCATCGCTGTCACGCTGACATCTTGCTGTTAGGGCGATGCCTTAGCAAGCGGATTCTACGGACTACGGGCTACGGACTACGGACTTATATAAGGAGGCAAGGCTGATGGCAGGCGGGTGGCGCGGCGTCTTCACGATCCCGGTGACGCCGTTCGATGAGCGCGGGGAGTTGGACGAGGCGTCGTTGCGGCGTCAGGTCGATTGGTGCGTGCGCTCCGGGGCGCACGGGATCGTCGCGCCGGTCAATGCCAGCGAGGGGCCGTCGCTGACCGATGATGAGCGGCGGCGCGTGACGCAGCTCGTCGTGGAAGAGACGGCGGGGCGGATTCCCACGGTGGTCGGCGTCTCAGCGACCGGCGTGCAATCGACCCTCCTCTTCACACGGTGGGCGAAGGAAGTGGGGGCCGACGCCGTGATGGCGATGCCGCCCTACGGCGCGCGGCTCGCCGACCCCGAGGCGGTCTTCGGCTTCTATCGGGCGGTCGCGGAGGCGGCTGGCGATCTGCCCGTCTTCATCCAGAACTGGTCGGGGCCAGCCGGGACGCCGATGGGCGTGGCTCAGGTCACCCGCTTGTTGAAGGAGATCCCGAACGTCCTCTACTCCAAGGAGGAGACGGTCAGCGCGGGCCACATGATGACGGCGACCCTCGCCGCGGCGGGGGATGCCTGCCTGGGGGTGATGGGCGGCGTCGGCGGGCGCTATCTGCTGGACGAGTACCGGCGCGGCGCGTGCGGGACGATGCCCGCCTGCCAGGTGACCGATGTGCACGCGCAAGTCTGGAACGCGCTCGACGCGGGCGAGCACGATCGCGCGCGGGTGCTCTTCAATCGCCTCCTGCCGCTGCTGAACTTGGAGGCGCTGTTCGGCGTGGCGATGTACAAGGAGGTGCTGAAGCGGCGCGGCGTGATCGCCCACACGACGATTCGCGGCTACAAATCCTCATCGCTCGACAAGTATGACATGCAAGAACTCGACGCGGTCTGGAAGGATGTCGAGGACCTATTCACCGTTTGACATGGCGCTTATCGGCGCAGCCCCGCCGTGAATCCCGGCCGCAAGATCCCGCTCCGTCCGCCAGTTGCTCGCGAACGCGCACCATACGCGCGCGGAACACCCGCGTTCAACTTCGTGGAGAAGTACGGTATTGCTCGCCGGCCAGGGGCACCGATCGGCTCGATAGCGCCTCGCCGCCGCCCGACGTGACCGCGATCGAGGTCGCCGGACCCTGAGCGATCTTCGCGCCGGGATTGGGAGTGGTCCACTTACGCCGCATGGTTGCCGATGGATGGGGCATCGCGGGGCCGTTAGCGCTACGTGCCAAGTGCGGCGCGGCCTACCGCCATCGTGCGGTACAGGCCGGGCTCTGGTTCCTCCAGCACCCGCTGCGGACACCGCCGAAGACGATGATATTCCCGTACTGCATACCGATCGGGGTGTGCTGCTGCGCTTGCCGCACGGCCTCGGTGAAGATCTGTCGCATCTCGGCGGCGGTCTTGCCGCCGAGCTCGTCTTGCGGGTCGCTCCCCCATCGCTCATCCCGCAAATCGACGGTGATGTGGTAGCGCGTCTCGGTGTTCCGCTTGTGCATGAAGTACACGTTCCGACCGGCTTGTACCGCGCGCTGGCCGAGCGCAACATTGCGTCGCGCCACCTCCGGGTCATCCTCGGGGATGAGCACCAACAGCGCCCCATCGGGTATCTCGTCGAAGAGCGTGGTGTTGTCAAGCCCGGCGTCGAGGAAGTCGAACGCGGCCTCGATCATCCGGTTTGCCACGGGTGACGATTCCTCAGCGGCATGACGCTTGGCGCTCATGGCATCCTCCCGATGAAATCCGCCCGGTGCAGATCGCGATGCGCCCCACCGTGGGCGGTGTCGTAGCGAGCGACCGGATACGTCTTGCCTTCGATCACAATCTCGTACTGGATAGTGAAGCTGACGATGTGCCCGCGCTCGCTCACGATGCGAAACCGCAGGAAGTCAGTCGCGGTGAAGGCCACGTCGTATACAGTCGCACCCATCGCGATTCCGCTCCGCCCGCCGGTCGTTCGCGAACACGCACCATGCCTGGGCCACCACAGTGTACCGCACACGCTCCGCTTTGCGGAGAGGTGCGCTGCAGCCCGCCGCCGCCCGGCGTGACCGCGATCGAGGCTGCCGGACCCAGGGCGATCTTTGCGCCGGTCCCCCCTCCCTCGCTATACTTGGCCGCGCGTGACAGGGTGACAAAGCGTGATGAGGAGGAATGAGGGACCGGGCGCGGCGGCGACCGGGGGCGCTGCCACCGGCGACCGTCTGCCCGCCCGTCCCCACAGCGTATGGCGATGATCGAACCGTCCGAGCGTGAAAATCGCTGGCACCATGCCGATCCGGCGATGCTGGTCATCACGCTGCTGCTGCTCGGCTTCGGCCTGCTGACGATCTACAGCGCCGATGGCCGCAACCTGACTGTGACCGGCGCGGTTTTCAAGCAGGCGTTCTACGCGGTCGTGGGCCTGGGCCTGATGGGACTCCTCGCGGCGCTCGATTATCGGATCCTGCGGCTGCTGTCCTTGCCGATGTATGCTGCCGGGCTCCTCCTGCTGGCGCTGGTGTTGCGGTTCGGCGAGGTGATCGCCGGGGCGCAGCGCTGGTTCGTCTACGGGCCGGTCTCGTTCCAGCCGTCCGAGCCGGCCAAGCTGGCGACGATCATCCTGGTCGCGGGGTTCGTCGCGCTGCGCGGCCAGCAAATACGCGGACCGTTCTCGTTCGCCCTGTCGGGGATGATCGCGGCGGTCCCAGCGGTCCTCGTCTTCGCACAGCCCGACCTCGGGACCGCGCTGATTTTCGTGGCGATCTGGTTCGGGATCGTCGCCGTCTCGCGCACGCGCTGGATTTATCTGGTCGGCTGCCTCGTCGCGCTCGCCCCGACGTCCTGGATCGCCTGGTACGGGATCCTCGGGCGCGCCCCGTTCTTCCACCAGTATCAGAAAGATCGCCTGACCTGCTTCCTGCACCCGGATAAGGATACGCTGGGCTTCTGCTCCAACGTCGTCCAGGCCCGGATCACGATCGGGCAGGCGGGGCTGACCGGGCACCGCTTCGCCGACGCCGCGATCGTCAATGAGCAGCAGGGGCTGGCCGTCAGCACCTCCGACTTCGCCTTCGCGCACTCGACCGGCAACTTCGGGTTTATCGGTGCGCTGGCCCTGTTCACCCTCTTCCTGCTACTGATCTGGCGCTACCTGCGCGTCGCCCAACTCGCGCGCGACGAGTTCGGTCAGCTGATCGCGATCGGCGCGGCGACGATGCTCCTCTTCCAGGCGTTCGTCAATATCGGGATGAACGTCGGTATTCTGCCGGTGGTCGGTATCCCGCTGCCGTTCATCAGCCAGGGCGGCACGCCGCTGGTCACGGTGCTAGTGACGCAGGGGATCCTGCAGAGTATCCTGATGCATCGGCACTCCCTCGCGTTCGGCAGGAAGTGATGTCCCGACCCCGCCGAGGACGCCGGGCCGGTCGCCCGCGTCCTCGCGCGGGGTCGGCGACGGCGAGACAACCGCCCCGGTCCGCAAGCGACAGCCCTGCCGCGCCCCGCGCGCGTGCCGAGCCTCCCCGTTTGATCGCCGCGCCGTCGCGCCCGCCGCGCGGTCGCCCCGACCGGCGCTGGCCGCGTCGGCGTCCGCTGACCGCGATCCCCGCGTGGGCGCTGGCGATCCTGGGGCTCGTCGGCCTCCTCTCGACGATCCGCTCCGCGCCGCCGACCCCGCCGGTGCGCGAGCCGGTGCGGTTCGCCGCCGGTGCGCCGCTGGCCGCGCGCCTGATCGTCGTCCTGGCCCCGCAGCTCGATGAGCGCGGCGCGGCGGCGCTGCGCGAGGGGCTCGGGACGCCGCTCGCCGCGCCGCGCGCCCTCTTCACGATCGGGCGTCCCGGCTTCGCCTCATTCGACGAGGTGTCGCTCCAATTGCTGGCCGGGAATGTCGCTGGGGGGGTCGCCCCGCCCACCTCGGCGGATCTCGCCGGGCAGCCGCCGGATACCGTCGCGCGCGGGGTGGCAGGGCAGGAGCGCGGGGTGGCGCTGATCGGCCCGGAGGAGTGGCGCGCGCTCTTCGGCCTCGCCGCGCCGCCCGCCGCCAACCCCGCGCCCGCGCCGTTGAAGAGCGCCGCGTTGCTGGCCGAGACGGGCGAGGCCGTGTCCGCGCGGCGTGCGGCGTTGGTGCTGGTGCAATTGCGCGACCTGAACGCGCGCGAACTGCGCGAGGATGGCGGCGTGCGCGGCGGGCTGGCGGCGCTCGGCGTGGCGCTCGACCCGCGCGACGCGCTGCTGATCGTCGCCGGGGGCGGGGGCGGGGCGTTGCGGGCCTCGCTGAGCGGGGCGGGTACCAGGGGCGGGCCGACGCGCGCCCTCGCGCCGAACGATTTCGCCCCGCTCTGCGCCGTGCTGCTCGGCGCGCCATACCCGTCGGAGGCGCGCGGTCGGATAGCCTGGCCGCTCCTCGTCGGCGACGAGCGGCAGAAGGCCGAGGCGACCGCCGGGCTCGCGCGCCAGCGTACGGCGCTCGTCGCGAACTCGCTGCCGTTCGGCTCGCCGTATCCGGCGGAGTTGCTGTCGGCACAGGAGCAGCACCCGCCGATCGATGCCGCCATCGACACCGGGCAGTACGCCTACGCCTACCAACTCGCGGCGAGTGTCGTCGACCAGGCCGATCGCCTCCTGATCGCGGTCGCCGATGCCCCCACCCTGCCGGTGCCGCGCCGCGCCGCGCCGTGGCTTGCCGCCGCCGCGCTCGCTTTCGCGCTGTACGCCTTCCTGCTGGCGTTCGCTGGTCGGGTCTGGGGGACGCTCGGGGCGGCGTTCGTCGGCGGGTTGTTGGCGCTGGGCGTCTGGGTCGGCAGCGCTTCCCTCCTGCAGCGCCTGGTCGCGCCGCACTTGGCGTTCGTCGTCGCCCTGGCCGCCTTGCACGCCCTAGTTGGCGGCGGCGTCTGCGTCTGGCTCGTGCGCCTGTTCCTCGGGCAGGGTCCCGTCGGGGCCGGTGTCGCCGGGGGCGGTGCTGATGCGGCTGGCTGGCGCGCGCGGTCGGGCTGGCGCGCGACGGAGTTGCTGGTCCTCCTCGCCGCGCTCCCGATCGCCGTCGCGGCTTATCGCTACGGCCTGCCCTGGCGCTTGCGGTTGGAGGAGACCGCGCCGCTCTTCCGCTGGCGCTCGGCCCTCATCGCGCCCGCCGCGCTGCTGCTGCTCGGCTACGCCTGGACCCTCCGGGGGGCGTGGCGGGCGCGGCGCGGCGTCGGAAAAGCGGCAGCCTGAGCGACGCGCTGGGGTGCGCCGCGCGTCGGGTGTGCCGCGGTCACGGTTTGTGTGGGGTGCGGGCGTGAGCCGGGGAGGCGGCGGGCGGGAAGCGTATTTGCTGCCGGATGGAGGCGATCGGTGTGGCCGGCGTGATGCCGCCGACTGAAGTCGGCGGCACTCACCCGTCCTCGCCCCCGAACTCCACCTGCTCGTAGACTTCCGCTAGGGCGAGGGTGCAGCCGATCGTCGGCAGCGTGATCGTCTCCGCCAGCCCCTCGACCGCCGACCAGAGCCAGGTGCCGTCGGCCTGGCGGATATAGTGCTCGATCATCGGGGTATCCTGCGCGACGAGGACGTATTCTTGCAAGGATGGTATCTGGCGATAGTAACCGAATTTCCTGCCGCGATCGTGACTCTCGGTTGAGGGGGAGAGAACTTCCACAAGCAGTGTCGGGTTCAGGAGCGTATCGCGCCGCCCATCGCCGAACTGACGTGTCCCACAGATGACGGAAGTATCCGGGTAGGTATAGACGTTCGCGGCGGGTATGCCAATCCGCACATCGCTTGGATAAACGTAGCAGCCGCGACCGCGCAACGCGGCACGAAGCAAGCTGGTCACACCAACCTGGATGAGCCCATGCTCGTCGCTCCCTCCGACCATCGCCGCGATCCTGCCATCGATGTATTCGTGCTTCTCCACGCTCTCGCGCTCCAGGGCGAGGTAATCCTCGGCGGTGAGGTACAGCTTCGGCTCGGCAGCCATTTGGATACTCCTCATGGCGTCATAGATACAGGAGTGGATTGCTTCCTTTCAGCTTCAGTATAGGCGAAAGGTGTGTGCAACCGTCTCCTGCTATTGCTCCGCCAGCGTGTCATAGGCCAGCGCCACCAGCATCTTCGTCGAGAGGAGCAGCGAGGCGATGTCGGTCGACTCGTTGATGTTGTGGGCACCGCCTTTGCTCGGGTCGGCGTCGGGGTGGCTGGGCAGGAAGCCGTAGATGACCGGGCAGAGGTGCCGGACGAGTCGCGAATCGGTGAAGCCGACCGTCAGGCCCGGCACGAAGGCGAGGTCGTCGCGCCCGAGGGCCGCGCGCGTCGCCGCCCCCACCCGCTCGGCGAATGCGGCACCCGGCCCGTCGTAGGGGGAGGCGCTCGGCACGGCGGTGTAGTTGATGATGAAGCTGACGCCGTCGAGCCCGGCCAGGAGTCGCGAGAGCTGGTCGTGCACGTAGCCCTCATCCTGGTGGGGGAGGGTGCGCACATCGCAGGTGATCGTGCAGCTCTCGGCGACGCTGTTCGACTTCACGCCCGCGTTGATCATCGAGGCGACGAGGGTCATTCGGGTCATCGCTTTCAGCGACGAGCCCCAGTTTGGGTTGCGCTCGTCCAGTTCGGCGGCGATCCGATCGACATTCTCGGCGGTGATCGGCTCGCTGACCCCGTAGAGCGCGGCCAGCGGCCCGATCAGTATCGGATCGACATGCCGCTCCGGCTCGTAGGTGGCGATGCGCCGGACGACCTCCTGCGATTTGTAGACCGCGTTGTCCGCGCGCCAGGGCTGCGAGGCGTGGTAGCCGCGCCCCTTGACGGTGATGACGATCTCCAGGCGGCCTTTCTCGCCGGTATTGACGAGATAGGCCAGCCGCCCGTCGTCGGCGTGGACGAGCGCGCCGCCCCCCTCGTTGATCCCGAAGTCGGCCCGCAGCTTGTCGGGGTGGTGCTTCGCCAGCCAGGCGAAGCCCCACTCCCCGCCCGACTCCTCATCCGCGCCGGCGGCGAAGATCAGCTCGCCGCGCAGGGGGACGCCCGCGCGCTTGAGGAGGATCAGGGCCATCGCCTCGGCGGCGACGGTGTTCTTCATGTCGTTCGAGCCGCGCCCGTAGATCCGCCCATCGTGAATCTCCGCGCCGAAGGGGGGATAGGTCCAGGCCGCTTCGTCCTCGACCGGGACGACATCGGTGTGCGAGAGATACAGGAGGCGGGGCACCCCGGCGCTGCCGGAGAGTCGGGCGATGACGTTGCCGCGGTTCGGGGCCGACTCCAGGATCTCCGCCGCGATCCCCTCGGCCGCGAGCTTGTCGCGCACGATCTCGGCGGCGGGCGTCTCGTTGCCGGTGGGCATCACGCCGGTGTTGATCGAGGGTACCCGCACCAACGCCTGGCAGAGGGCGATAATCTCCTCGCGCGCCGCATCAACCGAAGCCAGTAGCGCCTCCCGCGTGGTCATCCGCCCCCCCTTTGTGCGCGACGGTGTACGCCATCGCCCCCCAACGTCCTCGTCGGGGGCATAGTAGCACGGGCGGTGAGCATGGCGAAACATCGCCAGTGCGGCGTTTTTGGGGGCTACGTACGGAGAAATATGCCCTTTTAGGACCGAAGTACCAGATATTGCTCGGAAAACACCTTGACGAACGGCGCTTTTTCGCTATGATGGGCATAGCAAATTTACCGACGCTCAACCGATTGTTCACCGCAAGTGGGCCAGACCCCGGCGTGCGCCGGAGCGCGGATCGGCTTGTGGCTGTGTTTCAGGGTTAGGGAGGCGAAGCCCGCTTGACCGCATCACGGGCAGCAAACCGCCGTTCCAGCACTCTCCCACCCGGCAGCTATGCTGTGGGTCGCGCAGCGACCCGCAGGGAAGGAGAGTTCTAGATGGTCCCGGTCTCCCGATTTGTCCGAGCGCGCTCGTGGTCGCTCATCCTCCTCGCACTCTTCCTCAGTCTCCCCCTCAATCTTCTTGCACCGCTCTCGACACTCGCACAATCCGTCCCCGGCAGTCAGGCCGTCGTGATCACGACGGACGGCGATCGACTCAACGTGCGGAGCGGCGCGGGTCGGCAGTTCGCCGCCGTCGGCTCGCTCGCCCCGGGTACGGTCGTCGCGGTCATCGATGGGCCGCAGACGAGCGCCGATGGGATCGCCTGGATGAAGATTCAGGGCGGTGGCCTGATCGGCTGGGCCTCGGCCGAATGGCTCGGCGATGCGGCTGCCGCGCCCGTTGCACCCGCCGCCCCGGCCGCGCCCGTCACGCCCGTCTCGCCACCGTGGAATCCGACCCCGGAGACGGTCGCTCCCGCGCCGACGCCGGTGGCGGCCCCCGTCGCCGCGCCGCCGACCCCGGCCCCGGTGGCACCCGCCACCCCGGACACCGGTTCTACGATTAATAACGGCGGAGGGTCCCCGCGTGTTACGGGGACCGGCGGGCGCGGTGCCCGCTTGCGCTCGCAGCCGAGCCTCACCGGCGCGATCCTGCTGGTGATCCCGGAGGGTGCCGAGGTCGAACTGGTCGGCGCGGCGCGCACCGCCGAGGGCTACGAGTGGCTGCCCGTGCGCTACACCGGGGTGACCGGCTGGGTCGCTAGCAGCCTGCTCGGGGCCAACGTCGCCGCGCCCGCCGCGACACCGGTGCCGACCCCCGCCGCCGCTGTCCCCACCCCCGTCGCGGCTACCCCGCCGCCGAGCCCTGTCGCGACGCCGATCCCGACCACCGCACCGCCCGCCCCGGTCTCCGCCCCGACTGTCGGCGCGCTCGTGGCGGGCGATTATGCCCAGGTGGTTAATACCGATGGCTACAATCTGCGCATCCGCGCGCAGCCGGGGCTCGATACGCCGATCGTCTCGTTCGCCCCCCCCGGCGCGGTCCTCCTGGTGACCGCAGGTCCGCAGGCCGATAAGACCGGCGCGCCGTGGTATGGGATTGATTATGCCGGGGTCAAGGGGTGGGTGCTGGCCGAGCATCTGGCCCGCACGAACGCACCCGGCGGTGTCGCGACAGCGCCCGCACCGTCCGCAACGCCTCCGCCCCCGATGCCCGCGCCGCAGATGAGCGCGCCGCCGACCGCCACCCCCGCCCCCTCGACCGGCCCCGTTGCCACGCCGGTAGCGGCTGGGCCTGCCGGGGACCGCGGCCAGGCGATCATCGCCACGGCGCAGCGCTACCTGGGCGTCCCCTACGTCTACGGCGGCACCACCCCCGCCGGGTGGGACTGCTCGGGCTTCATCGGCTATATCTACAAGACGGCGGTGGGGATCTCGCTCCCGCGCTCGGCGGCGCAGCAGTATCGCGTCGGCGCGACGATCCCCGTCGGCCAGGAGCAGGCGGGCGACATCGTCTTCTTCTCCGACACCTTCGGCCCCGGAATCACCCACAATGGGATTGCGCTCGGCGGCGGTCGATTCATCCACGCTCGCAGCGAGGGTTATGGCACGGTGATCAGCAGCCTCACCGACGCCTATTGGTCCCAGCACTACGTCGGGGCGCGACGCCCCTGACGGCTGACGAGTGACCGTGGTCCCTTGCCGTACCAGGGGAGAATGACGAAACAGGGGCGGCGCGGCGGGGAACCGTCGCGCCGCCCCTGTCTGTGGTGGCAGGGGCATTGCAAGGCCCTTGGCTTGGTGCGATAGGGTCGCCACGGGGCGATCGGAGATAGGGAGAGAAAAAAGCCGATGACATTGTTCATAGCGCGTTGCATCTGGCGGGAAGACGGCTCCTATAGCGGTCCCGAGTCCCTGCCCGATGCCTGGTCGTTGCTCGACGAGGAGTTTTACTCGCGGGAGGAGGCGGAGACTGCGGCGAACGAGGACCGCCTGCAAACGATGCAGCAGCGTGGCGGTTGGATGGGCGTCCACCGGATCGGGCTGCGCCGCCTGGAACACCGCTTCTTCGAGGCGGATGATTTCGACGCCGCGCTGACCATCGCGCGCCGCCAACTCTCGCCGGATGAGGTGCTACTGACCGGTGCCGACGACAACGATTAAGTGGGTTAACCCCTCCCCCGGCCCCTCCCCTGAAGCGGGAGGGGTGCCTTGGCAGCGGCCCATCGGCTGACGGTCCAATCAGCGGCGCTCTCACGAGGCACCCCTCCCGCTTCAGGGGAGGGGCCGGGGGGGGTAATACTACGCACAAAACGGCCCCGCGCTCGTGCAGAGCGCGGGGCCGTCGATCTTGACGGCGAGGATCAGTGGCCCGCCGTGCCGGTTGTCGAGGCGGTGGTATTGCCGCCTTCCTTCGTGGCCGGATCGGCATACTGGTTGCGCAGGTGGATCGGCTCTCGCTTGCCACGAGCGCGGAGGTTCAGCGCCTCGACCAGGACCGAGAAGCCCATCGCGAAGTAGATATATCCCTTCGGGATATGGAAGTGGAACCCCTCGGCGACGAGCGATGTCCCGATCAGCAGCAGGAAGCTGAGCGCCAGCATCTTCACCGTCGGGTGCGCCTCAACGAAGGCGCTCACCGGGCCGGCGGCGACCAGCATGATCCCGATCGCGATGACGACTGCAGCGATCATCACCGGCAGCTGATCGACCAGGCCGACAGCGGTGATGACCGAGTCGAGCGAGAACACGACATCGAGCAGCATGATTTGGAAGAGCACGCTGGCGAAGCTGGTCACCGCTTTCGCGCTGTGTCCGCCTTCCTCACCTTCGAGCTTATTGTGGATCTCGTGTGTGCTCTTCCCAATCAGGAAGAGGCCACCGAGGAGTAGGATTAGATCGCGCCCGGAGATCTCCCGCCCGAGGATCGAGAATAGGGGCGCGGTGAGGCCGATGACCCAGGAGAGCGAGAAGAGGAGCAGGATGCGGCTGATCAGCGCCAGGCCGAGCCCGATCTGCCGTGCCTTGGCCTGCTGCTCGACCGGCAGCTTCCCGGCGAGGATCGAGATGAAGACGATGTTGTCGATCCCGAGGACGATCTCGAGCGCCGTCAGGGTGAGTAGCGAGATCCAGATATCCGGGTTGGTCAACCAGTCCATCGTGGTGCGTCCTCCTCCGTGCCGCGCTGCGGGCGCACGACGGCTGTGCGCCCGAGAGATCGTTAGGGATTCGTCGGATGTGCCGCCGGGCCACCACCGCTCGCCTCTAGCCGACGTGCGCGGACGAGCGAGGCGACAATTGCCGAGCCAAGCAAGACCGCGATAACCGCCAGAGAGATCCCGACCGGCATATGATACCAGTAATCGGCGAGCATCTTGATCCCGACGAAGGTGAGGACCGCCGAGAGCCCGATCTTCAGATAGTGGAACTTGTCGACCGCGCCGCGCAGGATGAAGTAGAGCGATCGCAGACCGAGGATCGCGAATACATTCGACGTGAAGACAATGAATGGGTCGGTCGTCACCGCGAAGATCGCCGGGATCGAGTCGACCGCGAAGATCAGGTCGGTCGTCTCGACCATGATCAGGACGATGAAGAGCGGCGTGGCGAGCAGCTTGCCGGCGCGGCGGACGAAGAAGTGGTCTTGCTCATAGTTCTGCGTCACCGGCACGAAGCGAGTGAAGATCTTGACGATCGGGTTGTTCTCTGGGTGGATCTCCTCGTCTTTGTGGAAGGCCATGCGGATCCCGGTGAAGACGAGGAATGCGCCGAAGACGTAGATGATCCAGTGGAAGCGGTCGATCAGTGCCGCGCCAAGACCGATCATGACGCCGCGCATCACCAGCGCGCCGAGGATACCCCAGAAGAGGACGCGGTGCTGGTAGGCCGGCGGCACGGCGAAGAAGCTGAAGATCAGCACGAAGACAAAGATGTTGTCCATGCTGAGCGAGTATTCGATGATGTAACCGGCGACGAATGCGAGTGCCTGCTCGCTGCCGTTGCGGAGCCAGAGTCCCACGGCGAAGAGCATGGCAAGGGTGATCCAGACGACGGTCCAGGTGCCCGCCTCGCGGATCGAGACGGCGTGCGCGGTGCGGTGGAAGACGCCGAGGTCGATGGCGAGCATCACCACGACAAACAGTAAAAAGCCCGCGTAGGGCAGTATCGCCTGCCAGTTCAAGGCCCAGCCTCCTATCAATTAGGTTCTGTCGACGAGTTAGTTGAGCCAGATGAACGCGCTGGCATACTTGTCGAAGCGGGTGCGAAACTCGCCAACAGAACTGGGCCGTGGGGGCCGGGACAGAAAAAAGACCCCACGGCACAAGTGTCGTGGTGGTCTTGCTGTCGGTGCTATTCACCGAGCGATAGGCCGAGAGCGACACGGCGCTCTGTCTTGACGACCTATCGGCCCGCGCGAGACGCGCAGGTAGCTACTCCCCAGCCAAGGGGAATGGTAGCCGTGTGGGGGAGGAAAGTCAACGCCCGACACTGCACGACATATCCCATCAGATCTTCGTAATGACTACCTTCAGCTGAAGTCGCACGATCGTCGCGAGGAAGCCCGGTGCCGCGTACCGCCGGATAGTCTTGATGCGGCGTGCCGGATGATTTCGAGTTCGACCTCCAGCGCGTCCTCGACGGGATCGAGGCATTCGTGCGGCGTGCGGAGCGGTAGACTCGTCGGTCCGAGGCGGCGACAGGGAACCGGCCGTCTGGCTACCTCTCGCGGGCAACCTCCGCCCGCTCCCCGGCGATGGCGCGTAGGCGCAGCGCCACGAGCGCGAGCCAGAGGATCACGATCCCGACGAAGATCCGCTGGTAGAGCCCGGCCCGCCCGCCCTCGCTCGGCAGGAAGAAGGCGATCAGCGCCGCGATCCCGAGGGCGAATGACCAGGGGAAGAACCGTTGCCAGCGGTCGCTGCGCCGGAAGGCGAACGACAGCACGAAGATCGCCAGCAGCAGGGACACGAAGGCGACCAGCGCCGCCCCTAGGTGGATCAGCCCGGTCGGCGTCTGCTCCACACCCGGGATGAGCGGATCGATCGGGAAGAGGCCATCGAGGGCGAGGCAGAGGGTCCAGATGGCGAGGAGGCCGCTGCCGACGCGCGCACCCCGCGTGCGCGGCAATGTGCGCTGGAGGCCGACGGTGAGCGCCAGGGAGCCCAGCGCCGCAACAAAGAAGGCGAGCGTCTGCACTGCGCCGTAGCGACCGAGCGCCAGTTCGCTGATCGTGTCGCTCAGCAGCGAATACTCCGAGACGGCTGGCAGCAGCAAGGCCACCGCCATGAAGGCGAGCGGGCCGCCCAGCCCGAGGAGGGCGAGCCGGTCCGTGTCGCGCCAACGTGTGCTCTGGCCGACCGCTCCCTGGGCGACGGTCGTGTCATTCGCGCGCATCTTGTCCCCCTCATTACGCTGACACTCAGACGAAACAGCGGCGTTGCATCCCGCGAATACCCGTCGAGCCAACCCCTGCTATGGCCCACTCTCCCTTGGAGGGGAGGGTCGCCAGGGCGGCGGGGAGAGGTCATCCCACCCACCCGGCATCAACACTACTCATCACCCGCCGCGCTCGTCTCCCGCTCCTGTGGTCCGCTCTCACCCTCCTCGCGCGGGGCGTAGTAGAAGTGGACCCGTTCCATCCGCCCGTCGTGCCAGAAGCCGACCTGAGTCATCGCCGGTGGGCAGTGGAATGGATCGTCGGGCGGGCCTTCCCAGTTCCCCTCCAGTACGGTGATCCCCTCGCTCGCCAGGACGGTCGTGACGTGCAGTCTCATCCCGGCGTCGGCGTCGCCCCGCAAGACCTCGACGAAGCCGTCGCGGCCCCGGAACCCCTGTCCATCGGAGAAGATGCCGACCAGATCCTTGGCGAAGCTGTCCACATAGACCGGGCTGATCTCGTTGCGGTTGTACGACCGACCGACCTCCGCGAAGAAGCGGCTGTACTGCGCCGTCTGCTCGCGCGTCTCGGCGTGGGCGAGTCCCGCCGTTTCCAGCAGCGCCTCGGCCAGCTTCCGCTTGACCTGGTTCAGGCGGCTGCGCACCGTGCCGACCGGCACCCCGAGTGTGGCGGCGATCGCCTCGTACGACTGGTAGGTGCCGAAGTAACGCAGCATCGCGGTGGCGCGCAGCGCCTCGGGCAGCGCCCCGAGCGCCGTCCAGACCCATTCCCGCAGGGCCAACCGATCGATCGCTTCGGCGGCGTCCGCCCCCGGCGCGACTATCCCACCGCCGTTCGGGAGCAGATCGAGGCTGATCTCCCCGCGCGCCGCCCGCAGCTGCATCAGGCAAGCGTTGCGCACGATGGCGCGCAGCCAGCCGCCGACCGCCGCTGGCTCGCGCACCTGGTCGATCCGGCGCAGGGCGATGATGAACGCATCGTGTACCGCATCCTCCGCCCGCGCGCCGTGCCCCAGGATTTGGAGCGCCTGGCTGTAGAGCGGCGCGCGATGCCGCTCCAGCAGCAGCCCGAGGCTGACCGTGTCGCCCCCCTGCGCCGCCCTGACGAGGTCCGCGTCATTCGGCATCGTATCCTCCCGCATCCGCCCCTCCGCCGGGGCACTATTAAAGAGATGCGCCGGGGTACGGAAAAGTTCGCCCGATCCGGGACGTTCCCTTCATGCTCACGGTCGGGCAAGTGTAGCCCGGGTCATGATCCCTCGCGCGGTTCCGATCCGTCGCCACCCTCCGGGCAGCCGGGGTGTCGCCGTGGTATCCTCTGCGTATATATCTCTTCATTATGGCAGGGGAATGGTAGGGGGAATGGCGGGCGAACCGACGCCCGCGCGGCGCGGTTGGAGGCGGTGGTCATGTCGCAGCGAATCTTGCCGGTTTTCCCGGCGCAACGGGAGGTCGCCCCGCCCGAACTCTTGCGGGTGCAGGGGCTGACGACGCGCTTTTTCACGCAGGATGGGGTCGTCCACGCGGTGGAGGATGTCAGCTTCGGCGTGCGCGCGGGGGAGGTGCTGGGGATCGTCGGCGAGAGCGGCTGCGGCAAGAGTGTCACCGGGCTGTCGATCATGCGCCTGGTCCCGGACCCGCCAGGGCGGATCGTCGCCGGGTCGATCGCGTTTAAGGGCGAGGATCTGCTGCGGCTGAACGACGAGGAGATGCGGCAGATTCGCGGCAACCAGATCGCAATGATCTTCCAGGACCCGATGACCGCCTTTAATCCAGTGCTGACGATCGGGCGGCAGATCGCCGAGGTGATCGAGTTGCACGATCGCGTACGCCCCGCCGCCGCGCTGGCGCGCGCGATCGAACTGCTGCGGATGGTGGGGATCCCCGCCGCCGAGCGGCGCGTGCGCGACTATCCCCACCAGTTCAGCGGCGGGATGCGGCAGCGCGCGATGATCGCGATGGCCCTCGCCTGTCGGCCCGAGCTGGTGATCGCCGACGAGCCGACGACCGGACTGGACGTGACGATCCAGGCGCAGATCCTCGATCTGCTGCGGGTCCTCCAGCGGGAGACCGGCACGGCGATCATCATGATCACGCACGACATGGGCGTGGTGGCGGGGATGTGCGACCGGGCGATCGTGATGTACGGTGGGCGCGTGGTCGAGGAGGCGAATATCTACGACATCTTCGGCGACCCGCGCCACCCCTACGCGATCGCGCTGCTCGGCTCGGTGCCGCGGATGGACGAGCGCCGCGAGCGGCTGCTGCCGATCGGCGGTGCCCCGCCCGATCTGGTCGATCCCGGCGCGGGCTGCTCGTTCGCGCCGCGCTGCGCCTTCGCGCACGAGACCTGCGAGCGGAACACGCCGCGCCTCTTCACCGTGGGCGAGGGGCATACGGTGGCCTGCTGGGCCGATGTGCAGATCGAGCAGCCGAGGCGGTAGGGGTGGGGACGAGTGCGAGGGATGGGAATGGGGGGTTGGGCCGCATGTCCGTCAATCCCCGGCCCACCGCATTCCCGAAAGGGGCCGTTAATTTCCATCAGCAGTACCGCACGGCCCTACGCCACGAACCCAATGCGAGTCCGCATCATCGGCCGGATCGCGCCGCGACGAACGCCGCGACCCGCTCGGCGACCTCGTCGGGGCCGAGGGGGCTGCTGTCGAGGTAGAGGTCGGCGTGCCGGCGAGCGTGGGCGAGGCGTCCGTGCTGCGTCTCGTGGAGGGCGGCGGGCCACTCGCGCTGGCGGCGGGCGGCGGTGGTGGGGAGGTCCACGTCGAGGAAGATCAGCAGGTCGGGCTCGGCGAGTTGCCAGAGGTAGGGGACGCCGGAATGCTCCTGCGCCACCGCGTGCGCGTCGAGGCCGCGCTCGCGCAAGTGCGCCACCAGGGTCGTCTTCCCCGACGCGCACGGCCCCACGATCGTCACGCGCGGCCCCGCCTCGCTCGGCTTCACTTCCGCCCGCCGCGCCCAGGCCGGCGGGCCAGCACCGCCGCGTTCGTCCCCTTCCCCGCTCATCAGCCCCCCTGCTGTCGCACCCGGCGCGCCCTATCCCCATAGCCGCTCAGAGCAACGGCACGACCATCTCCAGTCGCCGCACCGGCGGGTACTCGCCGCGCGGCCCGAGGGTCAGCGCCACCGCCGTCATGTCGTCCTCGGCCCGCCCCCGATCGGCCGCCAGCGCCTCGGCCAGGATCGCGTCGGCCAGCGCCTGCGCCGTCAACGGCCCGACCAACCGCTCACGGGCGAAGGCGAGCGGGTCGAACGGCTGCCCGTAGCGATCACCCGCATGGATGATGCCGTCCGAGAAGAGGGCGACGCGCAGCCCCGGCTCGGCGGCGAACTCGTCGATCGCCGGTTTGGTGTGGCGGCGAATCCCGATCGACTCGGAGCGGGAGGGGCGCAATTCGTACTCCTCGCCCTGGCGGATCAGGATCGGCGTGGCGCTGTTGCGGCTGCTGACGACGGTGCGCGTGACCAGATCGACCGAGAGGATTTCCAGCGTCGCCGAGACGCGCCCCTGCCGGAAGGTGTGCAGATAGTCGTGGACGACGCGCGCCACCGCGCCATCGCGCGCGCCGTCTTTCAGTAGGGCGACCGCCTTGGCGCTGACGAGTAGGCTAAGGGTTTTTGCCGCCTGCCCCTTCCCCTGCCCATCGACCAGGACGACCGACAGCCCCCCGGCGGGCCGTTCGACCAGTTCGACCGTGTCCCCGCTCTCGCGGCTGGCGTACTTGTGCGTCTTCGCCACCGCGATCTGGATCTCGAACGGCATTGACCTCTCCCCGCCGCCTGCGGGCGGCGACCCTCCCCTCCAGGGGAGGGTGGGCGACACTTCGACTGAATCGGTGCCTATTCACGCTATAGACCGCGAATCACTCCATGCGATGCGGCGACTCGTGAGAACCTGTAGCCGCCTTCACCCCTCTCCTGGAATCGGGAGAGGGGTCGCCGCCGCAACGGCGGGGGTGAGGGTCGACTCCGTTCACACCTGCATGTGCGCATAAACCCGCTCCAAGGTGAGATCCTGGCGCACAGTCTCGCTCGTCAGCATCGTCAGGCTCGCTAGGGCGGTGCCGAGCGTGACCGCGTCGTCGAGCGGGAAGTCGTTGAGGATCCCGAAGAGGACACCGGCGGTCAGCGCGTCACCAGCGCCCGCCGCGTCGCGCGCCTCAGTCTGGACCGCCGGGACATGCCCGCTGGCACTGGCGCTGGCGTAGACCGCGCCGGCCCCGGCTAGCGTGACGATCACCGTCCCCGCGCCGCGCTCTTGCAGGGCGCGCGCCGCCAGCAACGCCTCCTCGCGGTTCGTCACCGGCAGCCCGGTCAGCGCCGCCGCCTCGCGCCCGTTCGGCGTCAGCAGGGCCGCGTCGCCGATGAACGGGGCGAGGCGCGGGGCGAGGGCGACCGAGACCGGCTCCAGGCAGACCGGCACCCCCGCGTGCCCGCAGAGGCGCACGATCGTCGCCAGGGTCTGCGGTCGCAGCGTCGCGTCGAGGACGACGAACGCCGCGCCGTGCAGGAGTCGTCGCCGCCGGTGGATCGCGCGCGGGGTGATCGCGCGGGTGATCGCGGTGTCGTCGATCGCGGTGAGCAGCCGCCCCCCCTCATCGACGATCGAGAGGAAGGTCCCGCTGTCCTGCCCGCGCCCAAGCAGGGTCGCCTCCTCATCGATCTGCACCCCGGCGTCCCGCGTCTGCGCGATGATCTGGCGACCTGGCTCGTCATCGCCGATGGCGGCGAGGAGGTGGGTCGGCACGTCGAGCCGCGCCAGATTCTCGGCGATATTGCGCGCCGTGCCGCCGAGGGAGAGGCGCACGCGCCCCTCGCGCACGGTGCCAGACAGCGGGTCGCCGCTCGCCGTCGCTCGCACGTCGCAGCAGGCCGAGCCGATCAGGACAACCGACGAGCCTGCGGGGTCCAGCAATGCGGACACGGGAGTCCTTTCATGAACGGGTCGAGGGGAGTCCGTAGTCCGTAGTCCGTAGTCCGTAGTAGGGTCCGCTTGCTGGCACGATACCGCAACGCCACTGCCCTATTACTACGGACTACGGACTACGGACTCCCCTCGACTACCTGCTAGCCTTCCGTGTCGCCGCCCGACCCGCCCGCGACCCCGCCCGCACCTTTGCCACCGCGTCGCCCGCCGCGTCGTGAGCGGCGGCGCGGGCGTTTCGCTGCGGCGGTGCCGTCGGCCTCCTCTTCCAGTGTGGTCTCCGCCGGTATCAGCTCTTCGCTCACGGGGGCGGGCGGTGGCGCGGCGGCGATCGGGCGCGGCGCGCTCTCAATCCGCGCTCGTCGCATCTCGCCCGGCTGAGTGCCCTCGCGCGGGGGCGGGGCGGGGCGGGCTGGCTGCTGCGGCTCGCCCAGCTCGTCGGCGGCGAAGTCGGCCACGCCGCTCCCCTCGATGTAGACGACGACCCGGCCTTTCAGCGTCTGGATCCCGATGACCTTGCCGGTCCCCTGCGGCGTCGGCACGAACTGGCCGAGGCGGGGCAGGGCGCGCTTCATCCGGGTGTACTGCTCATTCTCGTAGCTGAGGCAGCAGAGGAGCCGCCCGCAGACCCCGGAAATCTTGGTCGGGTTCAGCGGCAGATCCTGCTCTTTCGCCTGCTTCACCGTGACCGAGGGGTAGGTCTGGAGCCAGCTGGAACAGCAGAGCGAGCGCCCGCACTTGCCGACGCCGCCGATCAGGCGGGCCTCGTCGCGCGCGCCGACCTGGCGCAGATCGATCCGCACGCCAAAATGCTTCGCCAGATCCCTGACCAACTCGCGGAAATCGACCCGGTTCTCCGCCGCGTAGTAGAAGGTCAACCGCTTGGCGTCGAAGCTGAACTCGGCGCGGATCGGCTTCATATCGAGCCGGTGGATCCTAATCTGCTCGCGGAAGGCGCGCATCGCCCTCTTCGCCTCGCCCTCCAACTGCTCGACCAGGGTGACCTCGTGCGGCTCGGCCAGGCGTTGGATCGGCTTCAGCGGCCCGGCGAAGATCGCCGCGCGCACCTGCTGGCCAGTGGCGATCACCTTCCCGGCTTCCTCGCCCTTGCCCGTCTCGACGACCACCCAGTCGTTGACGCGCGCCGAGACCCCGCCGGGGGCGAAGAAGCGGGTGCGGCTCGTCTCCCGGAAGCGCACCAGCACCACCGGCCATTCTTCGCCGGACCCCTCATTCAGCGACGCCAGCCGCTGCCCGAATGAGCAGGTGCTGCACCCGCCATCGGCGCTACATGATTCGGACATCGTTTCCTCCGAGTCGTCGGTCGTGGGTCGTGAGTCGTGAGACAGTGCCGAGTGGAAAGTGCCGAGTGCCGAGTGGGGATACCACTCTAGCCACTGGCTACTGACTACCGACTACTGCCTCACGACTCACGACCCACGACTATTCCTGCCATCGTAGGACCATCGCTTCCAGGGCCAGGCGCGGCGCGACATTCTCGTCGAGCTGGCGCATGGCGTCGCTCGTGGCGGTCGCCGCCTCGCGTAACCAGGCGAGGCCGAACCGCGCCGCGAGCGGGCGCAATTGGTCGGCGTAGTCAACATTCAAGACGAATTCGTCGCAACCGCTGCGGATCAGCAGCAGATCGCGCCAGAGCCCGAGCCAGCCGTCGAGCTCGGCGTAAACTTCGTCGCGCTTCCCCTTGCGGAAGCGGTCGGTGAGGCGATCGACGAGCGGGAAGAACTCGAACGCCGGGCCTTGCAGCAGCCCGAGCATCGCCTCGAACGACGCCTTGCGCTCGGCGAAGAACTCCGGGCGACCCGCCGCCGCGATCGCCCAGCCCGCCCGCCCGCGCGCGAGGGCCGCCAGGGTGCGCGCACCCGCCGGGGCCGC
>CADCWN010000237.1 GCA_902806415.1 uncultured Thermomicrobiales bacterium
CGTCAGCGCGCGCTCGATCGTCGCGGGGAGGCCCAGATCGCCCGCGCCTGGCAGGGCGTCGCGCCCGGGGATGATCCGGTTCAGCGCCGCCGTGAGCACCTCTCGCTCGGTCGCCGTCAGGATCGCCATCATCCGCCCCCCTTCGCGGTCGCGCCCAGGTTCGCCCGCTCGCGCACGATGTAGTCGGCGGTGCGCAGCGCCAGCGCCTGGATCGTCGTGGTCGGGTTGGTCCCCGCGCTGGTCACGAAGGTGCTGCCATCGACGATGAAGAGGTTGGGGACGGCGTGCGCCTGGCCCCAGCGGTCCACGACCGAACGTCGGGGGTCGTCGCCCATCCGGCAAGTGCCGAGCAGGTGCCAACCGACCTTGTTCGCGACCGTATTGGGGATCGTCTCGGTCGCCCCGGCGGCCAGCAGCGCCTCGGTTGCGCGGGCGACGCCGTGCGCGAGCATCGCCAGGCTGTTCTCGCTCAGGCGATAGCGCACCAGCGGAGCAGGGATGCCGTGGGCGTCGGTCAGGAGCGGGTCGAGCGCGACTTCGTTGCACGCCTCCGGCAGATCCTCGCCCGTGACGCCGATGACGCCGTAGCGACCGAAGCGGCGGGCGAAGGCGGCGTGGTGGTCGCGGCCCCAGGGGATGCGTCGCGCGGGGACGGGACCGAGCGCGACACTGACCGGGCCGGACTGCCGCGAGATCTGCAACTGGTAACCGCGCACGAAGCCGCGCCGCTCATCGGTCTCGTAGAACTCGTTGCTGAAGATGCAGGCCGCGCTCGGTCCTTTGTGGCTCTCCAGATCGTCCTCGAAAATGCCGCCGACCGAGGCGATGGCGTGATACATCAGGTGCTTGCCGACGATCCCGTTCCGATTCGCCAGGCCCTCGGGGAACTGGCGCGAGCGGGAGTTGAGCAACAGGCGCGGCGTGCCGATCCCGTTGCAGGCCACGATGACCACGGGCGCGGTCTGCTCGCGGAGTTGCCCGTCGGCGTCGTAGTAGAGCACGCCCCGCAACTGCCCGGCGCGATTGACCGTGATTTCGCGAACGCGGCACCGCGTGCGGAGTTCGACGCCGAGGCGGATCGCCAGCGGCCAGTAAGTCGCCTCGGTGCTCGAACTGGCCCCGATCGGGCAGCCGAGGGTGCAGGGGCCGCAGTTGTTGCAGGGTTGCCGCCCCTCGCCATAGGGGGCCGAGATGATCGCGCTGTCGGAGGGCCACCAGTGCCAGCCAAGCCGGTCGAAGCCCCGCGCGATCGTCTCGCCCAGGGGGCCGAGCGGCAGGGGCGGGGCCTGCCGGGGCGAGCGGGGCGGATGGGCCGGATCGCCGGCGAGCCCGGAGACGCCGATCATCCGATCGTTGAGGTTGTAGTACGGTTCGAGTTCTTCGTATGTCAGCGGCCAATCGTCCCCGACGCCATCAAGCGAGCGCACCCGGAAGTCGGACGGGTGGAAGCGCGGGAAGTGGGCGCTCCAATGGATCGTGCTGCCGCCGACGGCGTTGAACATCAGCGGGGCGTAGGCCGAGGCGCTGTCGTTGATCGGGTAATCGGCGGGCAATTGCCGGACATTGGGATCGGGGTGGAAATCGGTGAGTCGACGGTCCTCCCAGTCGAGGCCGAGGGCGGCCATCCGCCGCGGATCGACCCAGTCCCCCTGTTCGAGGCAGACCACGCGCAACCCGGACGAGGCCAGGCGCCAGGCGACCGCCGCGCCCGAGGCACCGGCCCCGATGATCAGCGCGTCGGGGTCGGGCCAGTGGGGTGTCGAGGGCAACGCGCTCGCCTGTCCCATCTCCCCTCCTCCTTCGAGTGCGGCGCGGAGCGCGCCCCGGGCGAACGCCGGTCGCGCGGACCCGACCCGATTCGCCCAGCACCGTACCACTTGTCGGCGACGGGCAGTATACCGGGGCGCAACGCGCCTGTACAGCGAATGGCACCGCTGCACATGAGGATGTACGGCGGCTGTACCGCGCCTGATCAACTATCGCTCCCAGCGGGAGCAGCGTGGCCTCGGAGGCGGCGCTGCTGCGCTCGGTGCGGGGCGTCGGAGACCGGGTATCGGGACGAGGAACGCGCAATCATCGACTGTCGATGCAGATTCGACGTGTGGTACGCCCCAGGATGATGCGCCCCTTGCGGCGTTTCCGGGCGCGATGTATAGGATAGAGAGAGGACGCTGCGGTTGGGTTGGGGCGAGACTGATGGGGGTGTGATGACAGGCCGGACGATCGCGCGGCGGGGGCCGCTCGCCGTTGTCGTAGTCCTACTCGGGTCGCAGGCACTCGCGCCGAGCGCGGCGGCGCACGAGCGTTGGTTCGTGCCCGGCGGCGATGCGCCGATCGAGCCGGGCGCGGTCTTCAGCGGGGTGACCCTTCTGGCCCTGGCGGTCGTCGCCGCAGCGATCGGGGGGGCCTGGCTCGCCGACCGGATCGCCGCCGGTCGGCGCGGCCTCTTCCCGCCGCTGGAACGGCTGGGGATCGGCGGGCTCGCGAACCTCTCTGCCTGGGTGCCGCCGATCCTGGCGATCCACGCGGCGATCCCGCTACTGGTCAATGGGGTGCAACTCCATCTCTTCGCGCCGAACCTCCCCCTGCCACGCAGCCTCGGGGGCGGCCTGCTGGCGATGGCACAGATCCTGGTCGCGCTGAGCTTCCTCTACGGGGCGTTCACGCGCGGCGGGGCGATCCTCCTAGCGCTGACCGGGTTGGCGGGGATGCTGTACTTCCACCCGCTGCTCGTGCTGGAGCATTGCGGCCTGCTCGGCATCGCCGCCTTCCTCTTCATCACCGGTCGCGGGGCGTTCTCCGTCGACGCGCTGCTCGGTCGGCTCGGTCGCCCGCGACCGGATTTGTTGCCCCGCGCGGTGTTGGCCCTGCGGATCCTGACCGGCTTCGCGGTCGTCGTGCTCGGCTTCACCGAGAAGCTGTGGAACTTCGAGCTGGCGCGCGAGTTCGTCCGGGGTCACGACTTCAACTTCACCCGCGCCACACCCCTGCCGCTGAGCGACGATCAGTTCATCCTCGCCGCCGGGCTGGTCGAGGTGACGGTCGGCGCGCTGCTGATTTCCGGGCTCTGGACGCGGCTGGTCATCCTCATCGCGCTCGTCCCGTTCAACCTGTCGGTGCCGTTCTTCGGCTGGGGCGAACTGGTCGGGCATCTGCCGATCTACGGCACGCTGATCGTCCTGCTGATCTGGGGTCCCGGTCAGGATTTGACCCCCTACATCCGCTCGGTCGAGGAAGCCGAGGCGCGCGCGGCGGAGGGACCAGGCCCGGAACAGCCGCACCCTGCCCAGGCGGTATAGCGCGCGGTGTCGAGAGCCGGACACGGGCGATCGTAGCCCGAGCCCCGACCGCTCAGTGGGCCATCGCTATGGCGGGCCGCTCGCCCGCCGCGCGCTCGCGCAGGTGCGCGGCCACCCTGTCGTAGTCCCGCGCCGTCGGCTGCTGCGGGTCGCGCGCGACCTTGCCCGCCTGCGTGTCCACATAGTCGGCCAACCGCTGCGGGTCGCGCCCGGCGTAGGCGGCGATCGCGGCGGCCACCGCCGCAGTGCGGGCGACGGCCAGGTCGTCCTCGCGGGGGGCGCTCGGCATGGGTCGCGCGCCGTCGTCGTGTCCCTCGGTGTCAGTGCCGGACGTCGGCTCATCCGGGGCGGTCGAACCGAAGACATTAAATCTGTCCCAGAGCGGCTGATAGCGCTCCCAGATCTGGTCGAACTGGCCGCCGGCCTGCCGCGCCTCGGCGGGGACCATCAGCGGGCGGGCGAAGTCCACGAATGCCTTGCCGCCGCCCGGCAGGTCTTTCTTCTCCGGCAAGGTCGTCGCCGGCAGCGCCATCTCGGACTGCTTGCCCTCCTCGCCGCCGACGCGCGTCATCGGCCCGGCGGTGAGCGGGAGCCAAAACGCCTCGCGCGGCACCGGGCCGGTGTGGCCGCGCTGATTGCGCATCCGCGTCGCGGTGTCGACGATCGGCGCGAGCCGCTCGCGCAGCAACGACGCAAACTGGCGGCTGGCCGCGCCGCGCATCGTCAGCAGCACCGGCTCGGTGGCCCCCAATTCGAGCAACTGCCGCGCCACGGCGAGGACATAGACCCGACCACGCAACTCGCGCTCCGCGCCCGTCCCCTGCTGCTGGCGCAGTCGGTACTCATCCCGATGGAAGCGCTGGCGACCGTCCTCGCGATGCTCCCAGAAGAACGTTTCCGCCAGGATCGCCAGGTCGATCCGCGCGAAGCCCCACCCCGGCTCGATCTTGTCGGCGAAGCGCATCGTGGTGGCTGCGGCCCCCTCCGGCGGTCCCGCCGGGTCGAGGCCCAGGCCGAAGATCCCCGCCTCGGGCAGGAAGAAGCCACCGCGCACCGCGAAGGAATCGCCGGGCGCGCGCGAGATGCCGCCGTGCCACTGGAGCTTGGCCGGCCACGCCTCGCGCTGCTCCGCGCGGGCCTGGGAGAAATCGCCCCCGAACAGATCGTCGTCGTGGGTTTCGACCATCGGACCCTCCTCACATCGCGCGTCGTTGCCGTCCTCGGTGCCGTGCCACCATGCTCTGCGGATTGTGCCATTGCCGGACAGCATATCGACCTGCGCCGTATCTTGTAGCCGAATTAAGTATAGCGCAAACAGAACATTTGGTCTAATTTTTCTGTGACGCAAGGGGGTGACAGATCGGCGCTACGGCCCTTGGATCGGTCGCGCGACAAGGTCAGCCCGATCTCGGTGCATCGTTATGTACATCCGAATGTTTGGGCCGTCTTGAGATATGGCGCGCCCGTGCGCGGGTGGGCGGGGTCATCCGCCATCTACTCTAGCCTGGCGTCGAGGGTGCGCGGGTGATTCCGTCGCCGCACCCCTTGCGCGGCGGCGGGTCGGCGTGGTATCCCCATTGGGTAATGGGCGACGCGAGTCGCCGCCAGCCGAGTCGGCGCGCGATGACGCCGCCCGTCTTGCTCCGAGGAGGACATGCCCACCACAACGTCCGCAGAGTTTGTCTACAGTTGCGCCTTTGACGAGGGGGGCCGGGCATACCTGCGCAGAGACCGGATCTTCAAGCGCACCGGCACGCGCGTCTATGCCACCCGTGCGCCGGGGCGCGGCGACGGCGGGGCGGGCGACTCGCTGACGCGCACCTTCGTCCTCGACGGGCGCGCCCTGGCGAGCGCGGAAGGAGCCTGGAGCCGCGTGACGCGCACCCGCTATTTCGCGCGGGCGGAGTTCGCCCTGGCTCCGATCCGCGCCCAGGGACCCTCGGCGGCGTTCATCGCCTTGGGGCTGACCGCCGAGGCCGATCTGCTCGCCATCCGGCGCGCCTATCATCGCCTCGCCCTGGCCTGCCACCCCGATCGGGGCGGCGACGCGGCAACGTTCCGCCTACTCCACCAGCATTACGAGCAGGCTTGTCGCGAGGTGGCAGGTTAAGGTGCGGCACCCCCGGCGGCGCGGGGCAAACCTTGCACCCCGTTCGCTCCAAATAGTGCTTGTCGCCCGCACTCGGGTAGAATGCCCCTTGGCGTTCGATCCGCTCGCCAGGCGTGAGGAAAGAGGAGGGCGCGATGCCGCAGATCAAGGTGGGTGTACAGCTCAAGCCCCAGCACACGGGCTACGCGGACTATGCCCAAGCCTGGGTACGGGCCGACGAACTGGGCGTCGACTCCCTCTGGAATTGGGATCACTTCTTCCCGCTCTCGGGCGATTCCGACGGCCCGCATTTCGAGGGCTGGACGACCGCAGCGGCGATCGGTCCGCAGACGAAGCGCGCGACGGTCGGCAGCCTGGTCCTCTGCATGAGCTATCGTAATCCGGCCCACCTCTCGCAGATGGCGAAGACCCTCGACCACGCGCTGGGCGGGCGCTTCATCCTGGGGCTCGGCGCGGGCTGGTTTGAGCGCGACTACCAGGAATATGGCTACGAATTCGGCACGGCGGGCGACCGCCTGCGGAACCTGGAGCGCGGCATCGAAATCATCAAGGGGCGCTGGGCCAAGGATCCGCCGCTGCCGACGAACGGCAAGAGTGTGCCGATCCTGATCGGCGGCGGCGGCGAGAAGGTGACGCTGCGGATTGTCGCGCAGCACGCCGATCTCTGGAACGGCTTCGGCCCGCCCGAGCGGTTCGCCGCGAAGAACCGGATCCTGGATGAGTGGTGCGCCAAGGTCGGGCGCGACCCCGCCGCGATCGAGCGCACCGTGATGGTCGGCGACGACGACCTCGACACCCTGGATCGCTACCTCGACGCCGGGGCGACTCACGTGCTCTACGGGCTCGGTGCCCCATTCGACTTCGCACCGATAGAGCGCCTGGTCGCCTGGCGCGACAGTAAAGGTTCGCGCTGACCGCCCTACCAGCGTGCCTTACCCATCCCACCCTCCCTTTCACGGCCCTTCGCCGCCGGGGCGGCGGAAAGGGCTCACCCACCGCCCAGATCCTCAAGCGCGGTGCGGGGCAGGCGTGACAATGGGTGGCCCACTGGGGCCACCCACAATGACCAACACTCGCCGCCCTAACCCCCTACACTGGCGGTTCGAGACGCTGCCGCGTCTCGGCCTGCGCCTCGATCGATGCCCAGCTGTACAACATTGGCAGGAGTCGGACGTCGCGCCAGGCAGCGACCTGGTCGGCATAGTGCGGGCTGCCGGGATGCCCCGACGCGCCGAGCGGCACGACCCAGCCGCTGTTATCCCAATCGGCCAGGTCGAAGCAGTAACGCGCGACCGAGGTGTTGGTCAGCGCGAAGCCGACCCCTTCGAGTCCGGCATAGGCGGCGGCCTGCGGCGTGTCCCCGTCCCCGCCGACCCCGACCGTCGGCGGATTGAGCAACTCCGCCAGTTCCGGGAAGAGGCCGACGAGGGTGTGCTTCGGGGCAGTCCGGTGGAGCACCTCCCAGCGCCAGTCCGTCATCTCCGGGCCGAGCCGCTCGGTGAGCCAGGCAACGGCGCGCGCTAGCCCTTCAGTGAGCAGCGTCGCCCAAGCGGTCCCGACGGGCAGGAGCGTGGTGTCCCCGGCGGCCAGGAGCGCCGCGACCGGGTTGCGCAGCCGCGTGCCGAGCGATAACGCCCGCAACGGCACCGGATCGTGCGCGGGCGGGACACCCCGCAGCGCCAGTAAGGCGCTCCGCTCGACAATCAGGGCGGTCGTCTGCTCGCGCCAGAGCGCGTAGAGCGTCGGCGCGACAAGCTCGGGGGCCATCGTGCCATCCCACCCTTGCAGGATCCGCCGCGCCTCGACGACCCGCTCGTCGGTCGTTGTGAGCCGATCGAGATGGGCGCTGAAGATGCGGCTCGGCAATGAGACCCGGTCGGCGTGGATCGCCGTCATATCCGCCGCCGTCGCGTCGCGCAGCACCTCCAGGCGACTGCCGATCCGCATCGCGCGGTGCGGCGGCGCCCAGTCGATCGTGATGTGGTAAGGGTAGTCATCGGTGACGATCCGATTGTTGGCGGTGGCGAAGTAGCCGCTCTGCGGATCGCGCGCACGCGGCAACGCCTCGAACGGGATCGGCTCGGACCACTCGTGCTCCCCGGTCCAGCCCGGCACCGGCAGCCAGAAGTTGGCGCGGGGGCGTTGCGGCACCCGCCCGCGCATCAGATAGCCGACCGTCCCCTCGCGGTCGGCCATCAGCAGATTGTTCGCCGGATCGACCCAGGGCCGCATCGCCTCGTCGAGTTGCGCCACGGTGTTGGCGCGCAGCATCGGCAGGTAAGCAGTGAAGCCGCCGTCGGGCTCGGCGGTGGCGCTGTAGCGCAGGGCGAGCGCATAACCGGTCGCGGGGTCGCCGACGACGATCGGCCCGTGATGCGTTTCCGTCACCTCGATCGTCGCCGCCTCCCCGCCGCGCACCACGATCGTCTCCGACCGCCGCGCGGCTGGCAGCCATTCCCCGCGAAACTCGTAGCGAGTCGGGTCGTCGGGGGCGAAGCGCTCGATGTAGAGATCGTGGTAATCGGCCCCGGCGTGGGTGATGCACCAAGCGACGTTGGCATTGTGGCCGAAGTGCGGGAAGCCGGGGACCCCGGCGAACGAGTAGCCGATCGCGTCGAAATCGGGGCAGGCCAGATGATTTTGGTAATAGACGTTCGGCACTTCGAGCGGTCGATGCGGATCGCCGGCCAGCAGCGGTCGCCCGGTCGCGGTGCGGTCGCCGGTCACGGCCCAGTTGTTGCTCCCGGCCGCCCAATCCCAGAGCCCTTCCATCGACTCGGCCAGGGGCAAGGAATCGGCGGCATCGGGCAGCGCGGCCCACTCCAGCCCCGGCGTGATCACCACCGGGCCGGGCGTCTCCGCGCCCTTCCGCAGCGCCAGCAAGATTTCGGGGCCGAGAGCCTGGAGCTGACGCGCGCGCCACAGCTTCGTCCCGAAACTCCCCATCAATACATGGCGCACCTTGTAGATGGCGCAGCCATCCCACGGATGCCACGGAGCGGGGCGCGCACCGACCAATTGATACTCGACCGGCAGCGTCGCGGTGGTCTCGATGAACGCATTGACGCCGGTCGCATAGGCGTCGAAGATCGCCCGCGTCTCGGGATCGAACGCGGCGTAGTCCGCTCGGGCACTCCGCTCGAGCCCCAGGCGGCGCATCAGCTTGTCCTGATCGATCCAGGCCGGACCCGCCCACTCAGCCCAGCGTCCGGCGGCGCGATGGCGGTCATAGTCCATCTGCCAGAGCCGGTCCTGCGCCTGGGCGAAGCCTTGTGCGAAGAAGGCGTCGGTGAGCGAACCCGCGCGAATATGCGGGATCCCCGATTGGTCGCGAAGAATTTCGACCATCCCACCCAGTCCCGGCAGGCGCACTGTTCCATCGAGATCGGGCAAGGCGGCCCGTAACGATCGACCGTCGATCTCTATCATCTCCCCCTATCCATCCTGCCGGGCGCGACGGGTGCGTCATCGCCAGCGGTCTCACGCGCGCGAACACGGTATTCGCCATGCCGTTGTCGGGCATCGTCCCCACGCTGTCAAACCTGGTGCGGATACCTGAGCGTGGGCTAACCGACCACGTCGTACACCTCCTCCTACCCTATCGAGGGAAAGAAGTATCAAGGAGCCGCAACATAAGGTCGTCACGGCGAGAGAATGAGCACCGGAGTGAAGGAGCGAGGGGTGATTCGAGCGCCATTACCCGCCACCCCGAATTGATTCGCTACAACCCTTGACACCCGCCGAAGGCCCAATCTATACTGTTCCACGTTGGCGAGGACGGGACGCAAGACCCGCCGGAAACCTCGGAAGAGGAAAGATGGAATCCCTTGACAACAGCGGCGGAGATAGGATACTATTGACGTCGTCGCCGAGAGGGATGCAAGTCCCGATACGGCGCGGTTTCGCCCCACAAGGGCAAACAACGACAACGGGGAATACGCCGAGGCACCGACAGCGCCAGCGAGGTTGAATTCGCGCGCATGGTCCCGCCGCTCGAGATTGAGCGGCGTTTGTGTCCCCCGGAATCAGGAACCTTGACAGGTGGAGAGTGGTGAGTGCGCTTCCGGGCGAAAGCTCGGATAGTGTATGGTGTCGTGATGCCGACCCGCCAAGGCGGGCGGCCACAACACAACAGCAACATGAGCGGAATGCTCTTGTCAGCGAGTTTGATCCTGGCTCAGGAACAACGCTGGCGGCGTGCCTAACGCATGCA
>CADCWN010000238.1 GCA_902806415.1 uncultured Thermomicrobiales bacterium
CCTTTCGCGGTCAATCCCGCCCGCCCGCCCAATTCTTCCTGGGTCAGCCCGGCGATCTCCCGCAACCGCCGCAGCCGCTCGCCGAACCCCCCGACCTCCGCGTCGCCCACGGCCCCCTCGCATCGTCTGGTCGGCTATCGCGTTCCCCCGTGAAATGGTACCACCAGTCGTCCCCGATCAGCGCCCGGCGCGGCTGCGTGTCGGTGATGACCTGTTACAGGGAGCGTGAGGGTGAGTGTCAGGCTACCGTGAGTGTGGGTACCACGCCGTTTGCCCGATACTCATTACAGGGAGGTGACCGAGTTTCCGGAAGGAGGTCTGGTCGAGTGTCGTTGGCGACGCGGGCTTGAGGAAAAATGCAATTGCTTCAGGATGTTGATTTCACGAGGGATTATCGATGACGCACTCGGAAGGGGCGCTTTAGGGTAGATCGGCCGCTCTTTTGGGCGGCGCGCCCGTCTGCTCGGCCAGGGCGCATCCGCCTCAGCGCTGACCGCGCCGGGCGAGGGATTAGCGTGAACTTAAGCCACGGAGGGGCGGCGGGCAGCCCCGGAGGAGGAGCTGATGTTGGAAGAACTACTCCCGGTCATAGAGAGAGAAGGCTCGCGCGGCGCGCGGCGCGCGAGCCCCCCGACCACTATCTTGGTCGGGGGTGAGGTGTCCGGCGGTCAGTTCGCAATCGTCGAGACGCATGAGTGGCGCGGCTGCGCCGCGCCGTGCCACATCCATTCTCGCGAGGACGAGTTCGTTTACGTCCTGGCGGGTCGGGTGCTGGTCCAGATCGGTGAGTCGGTCACCAGCCTGGGGGTCGGGGAGTGCCTGTTCTTGCCGCGCGGCTCGGAGCACGCGGTCCTGGCGGAGTCGCCGGAAGCGCGGATGTTGCTGCTCACCCTTCCCGCCGGGATCGAGGGGTATTATCGCGAGTTGAACCGCGCCCGAGCGGACGAGGGCGATACGGTCGAGCGACTGATCACCCTCGCGGCGCGCTACGGGATGACGATCACCGGCCCGGCGCTCGACCCTCCGGCCTGACGCGCGCACCGTGCCGACAGCGCTGGGGTTGGCGCGATGCGATCCCTCAACGGGCTGGAATTGGGCAACAGTCGCTGTCACTTGGCGATAGCGACTGCGCCTATCGCGCTACACGGCGGGCGGGGGCGGGGGCGGGGGCAACACGCCCCGCCCCCGCCTCGTTTCTCGTCGATCACGCCCTGCGGTCAGCGTACGTAGACGACGAGAACCTGCGCGGCGTTATTGCCGTAGCCGAGGCGGTTCCACTCCGGCATGTCGGGCTGGGTCGCGCCTGCGGCGTCGGTGGCGCGGGCGCGCACGACGTGGCGCCCGATCTCCTGCTGCCCGAGCGTCCAGTCGAACGACCATTCCTGCCAGATGTTCTCGCCGGTCGGCGGGGCGAGCGTGGCCGGTTGCCACTCGCCCGCGCCGTCGATGCTGACCTCCACGGCGGTGATCGGGCCACCCCCGGACCACGCCTTGCCGCGCACGGTGACGATGCCGGGCGACAGCGTCTCGTCCTCGACCGGCGCGGTGATCAGGGCGCGCGGGCGCATCGCGGTCACGGGCTCCCAGGCGCGGTCGGGCCACTCGAAGACATACGATTTCGTCTGGAATTGTCCCTGGTAGGGCGCTTCCAGCACCTCGATCCGCGCGAGCCACTTCACCGCGCCCATCCCGTACCAGCCCGGCACGAGGAGGCGCAGCGGCGCGCCGTGATCAGCGTTCAGCGGTTCGCCATTCATCGCCCAGGCGATCAGCACCCCCGTCGCCGGATCGAGCGCGCGCGCGACGCTCAGTGAGCGGACGAAGTGGATGTCCGCGCCGCCCTTGTAGTGTCCATGATCGGCCCCGGTGAACGCGACCTCCACGCCGCTGGCGCGCGGCCCGGCCTCTTCCAGCACGCGCCGCAGCGGGACGCCGGTCCAGGTGGCGGTGCCGACCGCCTGCCCGGTCCACGGTTCGCCGGTGGGCAGCGGCATCAGCCCGACGCGACCATTGCCCGCGCATTCGAGGGTGACGGTCAGCGTCTCCTCGCCGAGCGCCCGCAACTCGGCCAGCGAGAGGGTCAGCGGTCGCTCGACCGCGCCGCCGATCGTCAGGGTGCCGTCATGATCCGGCAGATCGAAGTTCGAGCGGACGTAGTGGAGCACCGTCGGGGTGAGTTCCTGGCGCAGCCCTTCGATCGGCGTCTCCGCGTTGAACGGTGCGCCCTTGATCATCAGCAGATTCGAGCGGTCGGGTGCGGTGCTCATCTCTTTCCTTTCTCCTCCATCCACGGGCGGTGACGCGCCATTATCCCACGTCTGCGCGCCGCCGTGGGCGTGCCACCCACGTCTCTCCGCGCCCCGCGTGCATCGTCCAGGTGACATAACTGAGAGATTGAGGTGCTGGCGCAGCGAAGCGTTTACAGCGATATAGAGGCGTGTGAACGGGGTGATGCATCGTTGGAAGCACCTCGCTATTCCCCGATTACCGTCAATTCGCGCGGCGAACCCATCAGATTCTCACCACCATCGGGCGTGACGTGGATGACATCCTCGATCCGCACGAAGGCCCGATCGGGCAGGAGGACGCTCGGCTCGACCGTGAAGGTCATCCCCGCTCGAATCGTGGTCGCCTCGCCGACGAGCAGCGACGGCCATTCGTGGCAGTCGCGCCCGATGGCGTGGCCGAGGCGGTGCGTGAATCCGCCGCCGTGCCCGGCCTCCTCGATCGGCCCGCGCGCCACGCGATCAACCTCGGCGCAACTGAGGGTGTCGGCCCGCAGCGCCGCGATCGCCGCCCCCTGCGCCCCGATGACGAGATCGTAGACGGCGCGCGTCGCCGCGTCCGGCTCCCCGGCGAAGACGGTGCGCCCGAAGTCGGAGCAGTAGCCGTCGAGGACGAAGCCGAAGTCGAAGGCGATCCCCATCCCCATCGCCAGCGGCAGATCGGTCGGGTCGCTGTAGGCGGGCACCTCGTGGCCGCGCCGCGAACCGCCGCCGAGGTAGAGAACCGCCGTGGGGAAGGAGACGGTCTCCGCGCCGCGCAGTCGCCCCTGCCGCTCGATCTCCGCCGCCACCTCGCGCTCGGTCACGCCGGGGCGCAATTGGGGCAGGATGGCGGCGTAGACCTCGTCGGTCAGCGCGGCGGCGCGGCGCATCGTCGCCAGCTCCTCGGCGTCCTTGATCGCTCGCAGCCCCGCCAGGAACGCCTCGGTCGCGGAGACGAACCGGGCGTCCGGCAAGGCCCGTTGCAGCGCGAGGAGTGTCCCGGCGCGGGCGCGGTCCGGCACCGCCACCGTGCCGCCCCGCGCGTGCATACCCCGCAAGGCCGCGCGCAGGGTCGCCTCGTAGTTGACCGGCTCGCCGAGGATGAGAACCTCGCGTAGCCACGGCTTGCCGGAGGCGCCGGCCCCCACCGCCTCGCCGCCCATCCGGGGGGCGATGACGAGCGGCCCCCGGGTGGCGTCGAGATAGACGCCGGCGATCAGATCGCCCGGGCGATCGGTGATCGTCGGGCCGGGACGCTCGAAGCCGAGGCCGGTCAGCCAGGCGGCGTCGCTGGAGAATGGCAGATAGAGGGTCCCGATCCCGTGTTGCGCCATCGCGGCGCGGGTCCGCGCGATCCGCCCTGCGTAGTCCATCGTGGCCTCCCCCGCCGTCGCCAAAAGCCCTCCGGCGTGTTCGCCCCGAGGGGTGGGTTGTCTCGATCCTGAGAGCCCATCGTAGCTGTCGAAGCGATGGGCGTCAATGCCCATCCACGCTGATCCGCAGATACCAGAACCAGAGCCCGGCGGCGGTCGTGTCGACGAGCAGGAGCGCGACGACGACCTGCCCCCAGCGCCCCGCGCGGGTCAGGCGGGCCAGCGACAGCCCCGCCCCGATGGCGATGACCGGCAGAAGGTAGTAGGCGTAGCGCACGTAGACGTTGAGGAGCAAGCCCACCAGCGCGAAGAGGGCGGCGACGAGCCACCAGACGACGCTGGCGAGGCGCAGGCGACCCAGTGCTTCCGTGCCGCGCATGAGAGGCAGGGCGGCGAGGGCGAGGATCGGCGGCCAGAGGTAGTAGTAGCCCCAGGCTTCGCGCCAGTAGCCGACGAGCCCGCCCCGGATCAGCGCCGGGATGGTCGTGACCCGATATCCCCGGAGCCCGATGATCGGATCGTCGATCGCCCCGCCGACGCGCCAGCCCGCAGGGGCTGTGGCCGTCGCGGGTCCGCCGCCGCCCCCGCCGAGCTTCTGCGCGATTGTCTCCGCCCCCTTCGCCAGCATATCGGCCGCGACGAGGCGGTAGAGGAGGGCGAACGCGATCCCCGCCGCCAGCACGGTCACGCCGACCAGGACGGGCCATGACCCACGAAAGCGCGGGCGCTCCAGGAGCCCGAACAGCGCGATCGCGCCGCCGAGACTGGCGGAGGCGAGGACGAATTCGCCGGGGTGGGCGAGGAGCGCCAGGGTCGCCGCCAGGGTCAGCAACCCGGCGACGAGCGGCCGTCGGAGCGCGTCGTAGCCGAGGGTGAGGATGGCGAAGATCGCCGTGATCCACCACGCCCCGAAGACGTTGGTCGCGATCCCCCAGGAGAAGGGGAGATAGGCCATCGGGACGATCCCGAAGACGGCGGCGGCCAGCGCCCCCGCGCGCGGGTCGCGAGTCGCCCGGTGGGCGATCAGGTAGACCAGGCAGAGGCGGGCCGCCTCCAGGAGCGCGATGAACAGCAGGACCGTGGTGAGGACATCGGGCGCGAAGGGGCGCACGAGGCGCATGAAGAGGTAGGCGGCGGGCGGGTAGATCGTCTCGCGCGTCCCCCACTCGCGCGACTCGACCAGCAGCAGCAGTTGCCCGTCGCGGTTGACGAGGGTGTAGCGGTTGACATGGAAGAAGAGATCCACGATCCGGGTGTGGGGATGCAGGTCGCCGCCGAAGTGGGCGACGAAGAAGAGCGCCGCCAGCAGGATCGGCCAGCGCACCTCGCGCGCCCCGGCTTCCAGCCCGGCGAGTCGGTAGAGGCGGGGCAGGAGCAGCCGGAGGAGGGCCGCGAGGGCCAGCCCGGTGAGCGCCGCGCGCAGGAGCCCGCCCGTCGCGACCCAGACCGTCAGCCAGGGCCGATTGGCGAGGAGCAAGCCCGCCATGCCGACCGCGACCGTGCCGCCGACGATCCCCGCGCCGCGCGGCCCGAACCCGGCGATCCAGGCGATCAGGTAGGCGAGGAGGACCAAGGCCCAGAGCTGGATGGCGGTCGCGTCCGGCGGCAGCGGGATGCCGGGATCGCCGATCGGCTCGACGCTCACCCGCGTCAGCACGACGCCGAGCTGGCGGGCGTCGCCGCGCGGTTGGAACGCCTCGCCGCGGAGCCGCACGATCACGTCGCCGCTCGCGGTCGCCGAGGCCGGAATCTCGACGCGGTACTCCGCCAGCCCGCCCGTCAGCGCGAACCGTTGCAAGACCGTGTCGTTGACCAGGATTTCGACGCGCGGATCGGGATTCGCGCTGCCCGCCATCGTCAGGGTGAGGCGGTAGGGGCCGCGCCCGAGGCCGGGCAGGCGGATCGCGCTGTCGCCGGTCGTCCAGCGGTAGAGCCCGAAATCGGCCTTTTCCGGGCTGTTCATCCGCACGACATACGGCTTGTCATCGGTCAGGACGCCGACATGGACCGTCTGCCCGAGCCGCACCTGATAGACCGCGAAGAGGAGCACCGGCACCAGCACCACCAGCGCCAGCCCGTAGCAGGCGTGCAGGTGGCGGCGGACTGAGCCGAGCAGGGCGGCGATCGTGCGGCGTAGCTGTTCCTTCACGGCGGGAATGCTAGTCTATCGGTCCGGCCCTTTCAAGACGATGGGGAACGGGCGGGTTGGGACAGTGTGCGATAGTCGGTTATCGCCGCGATAACGGGCGATGAATTCGTCATCGGTCGCGATCCACGCGATTGCCCCCGGTAGTAGAACTTTCGCCCGCGTCGCGCATTGTTCTCCCCAGAGGCGGCGCACGATGGGGTGGGCCGTGCGCGTTCAGCATTTCAGTATGTTTAGGATAGAGAAGGAGGCCCCGATGGCTCGCAAGGCACTCGTGATGATCGCGCTCGCCGGGGCGCTGGCGTTGACCTTGGCGTTGGCCCTGCGCCCGGTGGCACAGGGCGCGGGGGGTGGCGAGGCCGCCGCTGCGACGCCCGGAACGGGCGATCCCACCCTGCGCACCGTCAGCGTGGCCGGCGAGGGGCGGGTGACGATCACGCCCGACCTCGCCACGCTGACCTTCGGTGTCGAGTCGGGCGGCACCGACCTCGCCGCCGCCCAGGCCGACAACGCCGCCCGCACCCAGGCGGTCCTCGACCGCCTGAAGTCCCTCGGGATCGCGGCGAACGATTTGCAGACGACCGGCTACAACATCCAGCCGCAGTACGATCGGGACCAGAAGCTGACCGGCTATCGCGTGGTCAACGCCGTCCGCGCGACCGTGCGCGACTTGAAGAACGTCGGCCCGACGATCGACGGGGCGGTGAATGCGGGCGCGAATCGCGTCTCGGGAATCAGCTTCGATGCGGCGAATAAAGACGACGCTACCCGCCGCGCCCGCGAGGCCGCCGTCGCCAACGCGCGCCAGAAGGCCGAGCAGTACGCGCAACTCACCGGCACGACCCTCGGCGGCGTGACCCAGGTCTCCGAAACGGTTGGCGCTCCCGAATATCGAGCTGCCCCGGCTGCGGCCCCGGCTGCGGCGCAGGCGACGCCGATCGAGCCCGGCCAGGGTTCGCTGGCGATCATGGTGCAGATCAGTTATGAATTGAAGTAGGCTCCGCGCTCAACCCATCTCACCGCCGCGCCCCGCGACTACTCCGGTCGCGGGGCGCGGCGCGTTCTTGTGACCATCTCCCCGGACGAACATGTCTTTCGGCACTGTTGCCCGCACGTGTGTCGGCGTATATTGACGATAGGTGTCGTGGGATCGTTCGGCAATCCTCCTGACACCAACGCGGGAACCGCGCGTATATCTCCACGGTGGCGCTGCGCTGATTGGCTTGCGCCGCCCGTACCGTGAAAACCAAGGAGTAAGGGCGATGGTCGCGGCGAGCATCAACAAGGTACAGAGGCAGAGCGGCGGGACCGCCGCCGCGCTGGAGGCGCGGGAGATCACGCGAAGCTTGCCACTCGGCAAGGAGCGGATCGACATCCTCCACGGGATCAATTTCCGGATCGAGCGCGGCGAATTCGTGGCGCTGATCGGGCCGTCGGGGTCCGGCAAATCGACCGTCCTCGGGATCATCGCCGGGCTCGACTCGCCGACTGACGGGCGGGTGCTGGTCGATGGCGTGGACATCACCGCGATGAGCGAGGCACAACTGGCGACCATCCGCAATCAGAAGATCGGAATGATCTTCCAGGCGTTCAACCTGATCCCGACCCTCACCGCGCAGGAGAATGTCGAGGTGCCGCTCTATGTGGGCAAGCACGAGGGTTCGCCAGCCGATCGCGCGCGGGAAGTCCTCGAACTGGTCGGCCTCGGCCACCGCCTCGACCACCGCCCGAACCAGCTCTCCGGCGGCGAGCAGCAGCGCGTGGCGATCGCCCGCGCCCTCGCCACCAACCCGGCGATCGTGATCGCCGACGAGCCGACCGGCAACCTCGACGCGAAGAATAGCGCCAATGTCCTCAACCTCATCCGCGAGCTGCGCGAGCGGACCGGCACGACCTTCATCATCGCCACCCATGACCCGAGTGTCGCCGCCGCCGCCGAGCGCGTCATCCGCCTCTACGACGGTCGCGTCGTTGGCGACGGCACCCCGGAGGAGGTCGGGATCAGCGAGGCGGCGGCGGCGGAGAAGGCGGCGGCAGGGATGGTCGTGAGTCGTGGGTCGTGAGTCGTGAGAACTCGCTCGTAGTGGCGAGTTGATTGGTAGACAAAGAGTCGCTGGTAACAAGAGTCTTACCCCTCACGACCCACGACTCACGACTACCCCCGGAGGCGTCGCGTGAAAGCTGACATGTATCTCAAGTACCCGGCGCGCTCGCTCGTGCGCGGCGGGCAGCGCACCGTGCTGGCCCTGATCTGCGTCGCGGTCGGGGTGATGGCGATCGTCGGTCTGCAATTGGTCGGCGGGATGATTAAGGACGCGCTCGTCGGCAACGCGCGGGCGATCAACGGCGGCGATCTTTCTGTGCGGGTGATCAACCCGCTCGCGCAGAACGAGCTCGCTTACTTCGACGATCTCCGATCGAAGGGTTTGCTGACCAGTTACACCGCCACCTATGAGGACGGCGTCCAGCTGCCGAAACCGGGCGGCGGTCGCGCAAACGTGCAATTCCTGGCGGTCGATCCGGCACTCTACCCGTACGCCGGTGAGCCCGCGCTGACGAGCAGCGCGGGCGGCGGTTTCCAGGCGGTACTCCGCACGCCCGGCAACGCAGTCGTCTCCACCGATCTCCTCGCGTCGCTGGGCGGCACGCTCGGGCAGACGTTGCGGATCACAGCGGGCCTGGACAGCCGACAGTTCGAGATCAAGATCGCCGGGGTGATCGAGCCGCAGGCGACCCTCGGCCAGGGCGAGAGCCTGTACGTCTCGCTCGATACCTTCCGCGGGGCCGCCCCGGCCCCGATCGCGTACACGACCGTTTACGCCACCACGCCGGATGCCGCGCGGGCCAATGAGGCGAAAGATCAGGCGTCGGCGCGCTTCACCGGCGCGCAGGTCGAGACGGCGGACGGTCTGCTGAAACAACTCCAGGACAATATCGAGCAGATCAATCGCTTCCTGATCATCGTCGGCCTGCTGGCGCTGCTGATCGGCGGCGTCGGGATCGTCAACACGATGCAGGTGCTGCTGGCCCGGCGACGGGTCGAGATCGCGATGCTGAAGACGACCGGCTACCAGCGGCGCGACCTCTTCCTCCTCTTCGGCCTGGAGGCGGCGCTGCTCGGCCTGCTCGGCGGGATCCTCGGCGCGCTGGCCGGGATCGGCATCTCCGCCGCGATCCGCGTCCTCTTCGAGCGCGCCTTCCGCCTCATCCTGACGTTTCGGGTCGAACCGGCGATCGTCCTCGGCGGTGTGGCGGTCGGCCTGGCGACGGCGCTGATCTTCGGCCTGCTGCCGATCGTCCAGGCGGCGAGCGTGCGCCCGACCGTGGTGCTGCGCGAGGGGGACGAGGGGCGCACCTGGCGCACGGTCCTGGGGCAGATCGGGCTGATCGCCCTGCTCTCGGTCCTCTTCGCCGGTCTCGCCTCGCTGATCATCGGCAGCGCCCTCTGGGGCGTGGCCGCCGTCTACGGCACGTTCGTGGCCCTGGGGCTGCTCAGCCTCGTCTTCGGCCTGATCGTCTTCCTGCTCGGGCGGCTGCCGGTGCCGGAGCGCTACTCCGTGCGCTACCTGCTGCTGGTCACCCTCGGGGTCGCCGCCGCGGTCGCGATCGCGCTGGTGCCGGACCTGCGCGGCGTCGGCATCCTGCTGCTGGTGGCGACCCTGGCCGGGTATGTCGTCGTCCTCGCGCCGCGCGAGTGGAAGATCAGCACCAAGATGGCCTTCCGCAATCTCGGGCGGGCGCGCGCGCGCACCACGACGACCCTGCTGGCTCTCTTCATCGGCGTCTTCGCGGTCGGCGTGGTGCTGGTGCTGGGGCAGGGGGTGCGGGAGACGATCAACACCTTCATCGCCAATCAGATCCGCTACAACGTGATCGCGCTCGCCCCGCGCGCTGAGATCGACGCGGTCAATCGCGCCCTCGACGGCATCGGCGGCGACATCAAGTCGCGGCAGACGGTCGAGGTCGCGCCGCTGACCGCCCCGCAGGCGATCAATGACAGGCCGCTGGGGGAGATCATCGCCGCGGACGATCCGCAGCGCCAGGGGCCGCCGGCGCAGGTCTTCGTGCGCTACCTCAGTGGCTTCCAGGGCTACGATCTGGCGAATGGGCAGGGGCCGCAGATCGGCAAGACGCCGGAACAGTTCACCGATGCCGATGTCGAGGTGTTTCGCGATCCCGCGACCGAAGCCGGGCTGACGAACGCCGAGTTGAAGGCGCGCTATGCCGGTCGGTCGCTCAACGCGAGTGACGCCGGGACCGACAACGTGATCCTCGATGGTGCGCTGCGCGGCGCGCCGACGAGGATGAAAGTCGGCGACAAGTTCACGCAAACCAACCAGTTCACCGGGCAGGCCCGCACCCTCACCGCCGTCGGCTTCTACTCGGCGACCGGCGAGGGCGTCAGCATCAATATCAACCTCTCGCCGGTCCTCGGCTCGGTCGAGACGGTGCGCGCCCTCGGCGGGCAGGGGGCGCAGGCGGTCTGGTACATGCAGGTGGAGAATGGCCGCACCGGGGCGGTGACCGACCGGCTGACGGAGGCGGTGCCGCGCGCCCAGGTCGTCAACTTCACCGACCTGGTGGCGCAGATCGGCCAGATCCTCGATAACCTGCTGCTGATGCTGACGGCGATCGCCTCGCTGGCCCTCTTCGCCGGGATCGTGATCATCGCCAATGCAGTCGCCCTGTCGATGCTCGGGCGGCGGCGCGAGTTGGGGATCATGAAATCGGTCGGCTATACCAGTCAGCGCGTCCTCGGCGTGGTGCTGATCGAGAATGGCCTGATCGGCGGGATGGGCGGCCTGCTCGGGATGTTGCTCGTCGCGGTCGCGACGTTCGCGTTCAACCGGTTCGCCGGGCTGACGATCGGCGTCGGCATCACGACCACCCTCGGGCTGATCGGCCTCGTCGCGGTCGTCGCGATGCTCGTCGCCGCGATCGTCGCCTGGGGGGCCACGCGCGTGCGCCCGCTGGAGGTGCTGCGCTACGAGTAGGGCTATGAGCCGGGGCGGCGGGCGGTTAATGCCGCCCGCCGCCCCTTTTTACCCCTCCCCTGGCCCCTCCCCTGAAGCGGGAGGGGTGCCTCGTTCTCGGCGCGTCAGTTTGCTGCGCGACTCAGGGGCACTAGCGCCGTTCAGCCCATCCATCAGCCGATCACCCCGCCGTAAGTCACCCCTCCCGCTTCAGGGGAGGGGCCGGGGGAGGGGTTTAAGACCCCCGAATCGCCGCCAGCCCCTCCCTGAGGGCCTGCTGATAGATCCAGATGTCGCCGGAGTAGGCGAGGATGCGGAAGCCTTGCGTGAGGAGGTCGCGCGCGAGTTCGGGCGTGGTCGGCATCATCCCGGCGGCTTTGCCGTTGGCTCGGCAGGCGGCGAGGACGCGCTCGACCGCCGCGTGGTAATCGGGGTGGTCGAACTGGCCGGGGATCCCCATCGAGTTGGTCAGGTCGTTGTGGCCGATCCAGAGGACGTCGATCCCCTCGACCGCCGCGATCCGCTCGACATTCTCGATCCCCGCCGCCGTCTCGATCTGCGCGATGATCAGCCCTTCCTCGTTGGCGCGGACCATCTTCTCCGCGCTCGTCCCCCCTTCCAACCCGAAGTCGTCGTGCGCGACGCCGAACGCCGCGCCGCGGCCCCCGACCGGCGGGTACTTGACCGAGCGGGCGATCAGGTGGGCCTGCTCCTCGCTCTCCACCATCGGGATCATCAGCCCGTCCGCCCCGGCGTCGAGCGGACCGGAGAGGAGGTGGTATTGCGTCGCCGGCACGCGCACCAGCGGCACGATGTCCGCCCCGCGCGCGGTCGCGATCAGCGTGCGGATCGTGTCGATCCCCCAGCCGGTATGCTCCATGTCGAAGATGACGAACTCGGCCCCCGCCGCCGCCGCGATCCGCGCGATCCCGGTCGTGTTGAACTCGAAGATCATCGTCCCGAGCGCCGTGCCTCCCGACCGCAATGCCGCCTTGACCTTGTTCTCGCGCACGATTTACCTCCTGATGACGAATCGGGGTCGAAGATCGAAGGTCGAAGGTCGAAAAGTGAAGGGCTGACACCCACCGCGGATCGCCTCACCCGCCCCCTTCGACCTTCGACCTTCGACCTTCGACCTCCCCCCCATACCGTGCCAATTTCTCCCTGAACGCCGCCGTCTCGATCGCGTCGCGGTTGACGACGTTGCCGGGGACGCGCCCCGCCGCGACTTCGAGGATGCTGCGGCAGGCGCTGCCGCCGTTACCGAGCGCGACTTCGTCGGTGAAGCAGAGGGCGTGCGGCGCGACGATCACGTTGTCGAGCGCCAGCAGCGGGTCGTGCGGATCGACCGGCTCGCGCTCGAAGACGTCGATCCCGGCCCCGGCGATCCGCCGCTCGCGCAGGGCGTCGGTGAGCGCGGCCTGCTCGACGATCGGCCCGCGCGCGGTGTTGATCAGGTAGGCGGTCGGCTTCATCAGCGCCAGGCGCGCGGCGTTGATCAGCCCCTGCGTCTGCGCGTTCAGCGGGCAGTGGATCGAGACGATATCGCTCGTCCGCAGCACGGTGTCGAGATCGACCAGTTCGACACCACTGGCGGCGTCCTCCGGCGTGGTGTATGGGTCGAACGCGATGTGGCGCATCCCGAAGGGGCGGATGAGGTTGATCACGTCGCGCCCGATATTGCCCAGCCCGACGAGGCCGAGCGTGCGACCTTGCAGCCCGATCCCGGTGTAGTCGAACCGATCGGCCCAGCGTCCGGCGCGGGTGATCCGGTCTTTCTCGAACATCCGCGTGGAGAGGGCCATGATGAACGCGATCGTCGCGTGCGCGACCGGGCGGCGCACCCCGTCCGGGGTGATCGTCAGGATCGCCCCGGCGCGCGTGCAGGCGTCCACATCGACGGTGTCGTAGCCGACGCCGAAGCGCGCGATGATCGCCAGCCGCTCGGCACCCGCCAGCGTCGCGGCGCTGACGCGCGGCGAGAGGACCAGCAGCGCGTCGTAGTCGCGCACCTGATCGGGGCGCAGTTCGGTCGTGTTCTCCGCCAGGAACTCCCAGGCGACGTTCGGGTTGGTATCCAGGAGCCCGAGGTTGATGTCACCGAAGCCGAGTGATCCATCCGGCTTGAGGAAATCGCGCGTGACCCCGACCCGGAATGGTGCTGCCATTCGCCCCCCTTTCACCCCACCGACTCTTCGCACTCCGCACTGTCGCGCGCATACTACAACGGTCACGGGGGCTTGTCACTTGCGGGGCAACGCTGCGGAATATCGCCGTTGGCCGGGCGTTAATATGTAGAGCGGACTACCGCGCACCTGACACAATGTACAGCCGCATCGTGATCGTTGGTCAGGTGACGCCGACCCGCGATTAAGGGATGATGAGAATCCTGCTTTCGTGGGCATTGAATCTGCTACAACCAGAGCGGGACCGCGTTTATCGACCCCTACCCAGGAGGATACCCTTACGGCTACATTGATGCACTCCACATCAGCGCCGATCGAACACGCCCTGCTGCTCGCCGTCGATTGGCGCTCGCCCGCGCGCGGTGCAGACCGGGCCGAGAGCGGCGCGAAGAAGCCGCTCTGGTCGATCGAGGACGCGCTCGAAGAGCTCGCGCGCCTGGCAGAGACGGCGGGGATCGAGGTCGTCGGCGCGGTGACGCAGAAGCTGGCGCGACCCGAGCCGGGCAGCTATGTCGGCAAGGGCAAGCTGCTCGAGATCAAGGAACTGAAAGACGACCTGGGCTACGATCTCGTCATCGCCGACGAGGAGCTGACGCCCGGCCAGCAGCGCGGGCTCGAGGAGGCGCTGGGCGTTAAGGTCCTCGATCGCACTGCCCTGATCCTCGACATCTTCGCCCAGCGTGCCCAGACGCGCGAGGGGCGCTTGCAGGTCGAGGTGGCGTTGCTCGAATACCGCCTGCCCCGGATGACCCGGATGTGGACCCACCTCTCCCGCCAGACTGGTGGTAGTGGCAGCGGCGGCGGGGGCGGCGCGGCGGGGACCGGCGGTGGCGTCGGCCTCCGTGGCCCCGGCGAGACGCAGATCGAGACCGACCGCCGCCGCGCGCGCGACCGGATCGCGATGCTGAAGGGCGACCTGCGCAAGGTCCACGACCAGCGCGAGCTTTACCGCGAGCGGCGGCGCGGCCACGAGGTGCCGATCGTGGCGATCGTCGGCTACACCAATGCCGGCAAGTCCACCCTGCTCAACGCCCTGACCGACGCCGACAAGCTGGCGGAGGACAAGCTGTTCGCCACCCTCGACCCGACGACGCGCCGCGTGCGTCTGCCCTCGGGCCGCGACATCCTGGTGACCGACACGGTCGGGTTCATCAACAATCTGCCCACCACCCTCGTCGCCGCCTTCCGGGCGACGCTGGAGGAGATCAACGAGGCCGACATCGTCCTGCACATCCTCGATATCACCCACCCCAACGCGGCGGAGCAGTCGCAGGCGACACTGCAAGTGCTCGAAGAGTTGGGTGCCCATGATAAGCCGATGATCACGGCGCTGAACAAGATCGATCTCTTCGATGGCGGCGTCATCCCGGACGAATTGGCGCGCGAACTGGAACTGCCGGAAGACTACGTGCCGATCTCCGCGGAAACCGGCAGCGGCTTCGACGCTCTGCTCGGTCGGATCGAGCAGGTGCTCGACCGCGAGCTGGTCCCGGTCTCGGTGAATGTCCCCTACGCGAAGAACGCGCTCGTCGATCTCTTCCGCCGCGAGGGTCGCGTCGAGGGGTTGGACTACAATGAGTATGGCACCGCGATCAGCGGGCAGTTGCCGCCGCGTCTCCTCGCGCGGTTCCGGCCCTATATCACGGCGAAGAGTCAGCAGTCGCACGCCGCGCTCGCCTGAATGCGCGGCACCGCACGGCGTACTTCTGGCAGAATGATTACGGCGGGCGGTTTCAACCGCCCGCCGTGTTGCCCCGCCTCCTCTGCCGGTCGATCTCGTACAGTAGCACCGAGGTCGCGCAGGCGACGTTGAGCGACGAGGCCGAGCCGACGATCGGGATCGCCACCACTGCGTCGCATAGCTCCTTATAGGCGACGCTAAGGCCCCTGGTTTCGTTGCCGACCGCCAGGATCGTCGGCCTGGTGAGGTCGTGGTCGGCGATGTCGAGGGTCGCTTTGGCGCTCGTGCCGACGATCTGGAGCGTGCCAAGCTCGTGCCGGATCCGATCGAGCCAGGGGAGGAGATCGGCGGGGCCGCCGACGCGCACGATCGGCAGGGCGAAGAGTGAGCCGGTCGTGGCGTTGATCGTCTCCGGGTCGTAGAGATCGACCGCATGCCCGCTGACGATCAGCCCATCCACCCCGAAGGCGTCGCAGGAGCGGATGATCGTCCCCAGGTTGCCGGGGCTCGCCGGGCGATCGATCACGACGACGCGCAGGTTCCGGTGGAGCGGGATGCGCGTCAGCCGTTCCTCCGGCATGACGACGACTGCGAGCAGTTCCGAGGTCTCCTCTTTCCCGCTCAGCTTTGCCAGCAGCGGTGCCGACAGTTCGAGGTGCGCCCGCGCTGTCGAGTGCGCCAGGATATCGGTCGCCCAGCCGGAGAGTCGGCGCTCGGGGGCGTAGAGGAAGGCCGCGATCTCCCATCCGGCGGCCAATGCCCCGTTAATCGCGCGCACCCCCTCGACCACGAACTCGTGCGCCCGGTGCCGTTTCACGCGGTTCCGGCGCAACGTCTCGATATACTGGAAATCGTTGTTCTCCGCCTGAACACGGATCACGTTCGGTGCCATCGCCCTACCCCGCAACAGATAATCCCGCTGCCCGATCATAGCATCTGTACACCGTAACGGGAGCGCTCATTTCCCGATGCGATGTGGCTACAGCCGAACGCCTGCGGCAAGATAGTACACTAGTACCCTGCCCGAACGATTGACTGCACCCCCCGGAAATGGGACGATAGGCACACTCCCCTGGGGGGTAGTCCTGCCGCGCCGCGCGTAATGCGCGGCGACATGGGGCAGCACCGACGCGCGGAAGAGGAGCGACCGATGTCCACGACTGAGAGCTTGGCTACACTGCTGGGTCGTCTGCAAGTCGCCGGCGGCGTGGATCTGGTCGCGGTGGTGAGCAGCGACGGCTTCCTGATCGAGGCCGCCCACAACGACGGGATGGACGCCGAGGAGTTCGCGGCGGTCGCCACGAATGGCCTGATGGTCGCCAAGGCGATCGGCCTGGAGATCGGGCGCGGCACGGTCGACAGCGCGATCTTCGAGTATGGTGGCGGCACCGTCGTCATTAACGCGCTCGACGATGACCTCGTCCTGATCCTGCTCGCCAGTCCGGATGTCAACCTGGGGCGGCTCCGCCTCCTCGCCAGGCGCTACCGGGATGAACTCCTCGCCGCCGCCGGGACGGTCGCGAACTGAATGACGAAGTACGAACACTGTCCGGTTCATTCGTACTTCGTCATTGTATAGGGGCCTTATGACGACCTCGATGTTGCCACCATTCTTGCCGGATGTCGGGACGAAGCGCGCGGCAGTCATCCTCGAATCGCTGGAGGACGAGGTGCGGCGGTGCGGGGCCACGTTCGGTCTGCTGATCGATCGCGCCGGGCAGATCGTCGCTTCCGATGTCCGCGAGGGTGACGCGGACCGCGAACAACTCCTGTTCCTGGCGGCGCGGCTCGTCCCGGTCTTCCTGGCCAGCCGCACCCTCTCGCAGACGTTCCGCGAGTGGCCGATTCGCGGGACGGTCGAGGAGGGTGGCGGGATGCGCCTGCTGACCCAGCCGATCCTCGACCAGTGGTTGCTGGCGATGGCCTTCCCGATCGATGCCCCGCCACTGGCGATCGAGCAGTTGACCCGGCGCTGGCTCGCCCGCCTGACGCAGCTCGTGCCGAATCGGGCGACCTCGTTGCGGGCGAGTAAAGCCGGGCGGACGATCACGCGCGATGGCGTCGATCTCCTCTTCCGGCAAGAACGCGACGATGCGCGCGTCGACCAGGGGGGGGCATAGCGATGGCGGTGATCAACGTCGCCACTAAGGAGATCCACGCCAAGGTCGTCTACTACGGCCCCGGCTTCTCCGGCAAGACGACGAATCTGGAATATATCTACCGGCGTGTCCCGAAAGAGTCGAAGGGCGAGATGCTGTCGCTCGCCACCGAGACCGAGCGCACCCTCTTCTTCGACTTCCTGCACCTCGATGTGGCCCAGGTGCGCGGCTTCACCGTCCGTTTCCACCTCTACACCACACCGGAGCAGCAGCTCTACGAGCGGACCCGCTTCGCCGTCCTCAATGGGGCCGACGGGGTCGTCTTCGTCGGCGACGCCGAGCCCGAACGCTTGCGCGACAACGTCGATAGCCTGAAGGAGTTGGCGCAGAACCTCACCAAGCAGGGGAAGCAATTCCGCACCTTCCCGCTCCTGTTGCAATACAACAAGATCGACCTGCCCTCGGCCCTGCCGGTGCCGGTGCTGGACAAGTATCTCAACCCGATGAAAGTGCCGCGCTACGAGTCGGTCGCGATCCGTGGCAGCGGCGTCTTCGAGACCCTGCGCGGCATCTGCCGTCTCGTGACCAACCAGCTGTAATTACGCAATCGACGCAATGCAGCGGGGCGATCAGTGCTGATCGCCCCGCTGCTGTGTTATGTACCCGGACTTTGCCTTTTCTCACGACCTTATCTACCCCGGCCAAATCGCCCCTCTGGAGTACAATGTGCTGTCCAGAATTGATACAAATAACCAGAAAACCTCCATTATTGTTGTCCGCCTTCTCCTCAAACTGCTACACTAATTGCGCACGACGCGAAGTACTCCAGAAGGCCGCTATGACAGGGGAAATCTATGCCAGGGTGGGCGCAACCACCGTATGAACCGCTCGTTGTAGGGAGCGGAGGGGTACTGTGGAAGGGTCGCTGGTCATGACAACGGAAGATGCTACCTGGGTAGCCCGCGCCAAGGCCGGCGATCAGACCGCGTTCGCCGCGCTGTTCGCCCGCTATGAGCGCCGTATCTACGCCTTCGTCTACCGCATGATGGGCAATCCGGACGACGCATTCGACCTCACCCAGGAAACGTTCCTTAAAGCGTATCGCGCCCTCGACAAGACCGACGAAGAACTGAACGTCAACGCCTGGTTGCACCGGATCGCCTCGAACGCCTGCATGGATGTCCTGCGCCGTCGCCAGCGGATCCGTTGGCTCCCCTGGGAGGGGACGAAACACGATCGGGCGTCGTATGTGCGCGAGGACGATCCCGAGGGTGTGTTGATCGGCGACGAGACGCAGCGGACCGTCCAGCGGGTACTGGACAGGATGTCGCCGCGCAACCGGCAGGCGATGGTCCTGCGCGAATACGAAGGGCTCTCCTGCGAGGATATCGGCGACATCATGGGGGTGTCGCGCTCGGCGGTCAAATCGATTCTCTTCCGGGGACGCGAGGAATTTCGCAAGCTGTACTTGCAGACGGAAGGCCAGCCCTAAGCCATGAACGCCCCTTGCCGCGACATCCGCCCCCTCCTCTCCGATTACATGGATAATGAACTGGCCGCGCCCGAATTGCGGGCGGTGCAGGGGCATGTCGCTGGCTGCGAGGAGTGCGCGGCTATCCTGGCCGACTATCGGGAGCTGCGCTCGCTGGTGCGCGCCTTGCCGCAGCCGACCCCGCCCGGCACCCTGCGCGGGTCGGTTTTCGCCAAGGCAACCCCGACCTATCGCCACCGCGCCTTCCTCTGGGATCTCGGCCAGCGTGGTCTCGCCTATGGCGCGCTGGCGGTTGCCCTGGTCGCGCTCCTCTTCACCGCGTCGCTGGCCGTGCGCGGCAGCAACGCTGGCTACCTCTTCGGCGGTCTGGACAAAGCATCCCCGAGCGTCATTGATTGGGAGCCGACACCGGGGACGGAATCCTGGAGCCTCAACCGGTCGGTGCGGATCACCTTCAGCGAGCCGATGGATGAAGCCTCGGTCAAGGCGGCACTGCGGATCGTCACAACCCCCTCCATGGGCGAGGAAGAGCAGGCGCGACTACTCAAGACCGCCCGCTGGGAAGGTAATACGCTCCTGATCGGGGGGTTGGAGCATCTGCAACCCTATACCGACTACACCATCACGTTCGACCCCGACGTCGCGCGCGACCGCGCCGGGAATTATCTGCAAGCCCCAAAGGCACCGAATAACGATTACACCTTCCGCACGGTGGACACGGTCGCGTTCGCCGTCACGCCGACGTCCGCGCCGCCGACACCGACCGTCACGGCAACGCGAACGCTCACCATCGTCACCGAGGTGACGCCGCCCCCGACGCCGCCCGCGCTGCCCGCCACCAATCCGACGCCAACGCCGCCCGGCGCGACGAACGCCAACGCGGTCGGCCCGATCCTCCCGACGTCGACGCCGACAGCACCGCCCCCGGCGAACACGCAGCCGAGCGACCCGATTGCGCCCCAGCCGACGCCACCGCCCAGCGCGCCGACAACCGAGCCCCCTGCCGCACCGGTCCCGACGCCGACCGTCGCACCGATGGTCGCCCCGACGGTGCAGCCGACCGCCACCCCCGCGCCGCCAGCCCCGACCGCGACGACTCCGGCCCCGCCGCCGACCGTCGCACCGATGGTCGCCCCGACGGTGCAGGCGACGGTCGCGCCCACGCCGACGACGGCCCCGCCGACCGCCACGTCGGCACCGCCGACCCCGACCGTGACGCCGAAGCTGCTGTATCCGCTCGTTGGCGGTTTCGGGCAGTTATATGAGCGCAACGGCGATGTGCGCGACCAACTCGGCCTGCCAACCGGCGGTGAGGCGCGCGTGGTCGGCGCGTATCAGGTCTTCGAGAACGGCCTGATGATCTGGCGCGGCGACAGCAAGACAGTCTACGTCCTCTTCAACGACCAGTCGGCATGGTATGCCTTCGCCGACTCCTGGACTGAAGGGATGGACGTGGGCGGTGGGATCGGCCCCGTTGCGGGGCAGTTCAAGCCGAAGCGTGGTTTCGGCAAGATTTGGCGCGAACAGCCGGATGTGCAGAAGCGCCTGGGCCACGCCCTGAGCGCCGATGAGTTCGCCACCGAACTGGTGGTGCAGCAGTTCGAGCGCGGTATGCTGCTCTGGAGCAACGCCATCGGCAAGCCGCTGATCTACGCCCTCTATCAGAACAACCTCTACGCGCGATACGAGGATCCGAGCAAGTAGCGCCACGAGCGAGCGGCCAGCAGGGAGGGTGGGGCTTATCCGCCCCACCCTCCCTGCTTGTGGTGCAACTTCGCTAGCATACGCGCATGGGCAACGCGGTGGTGCGTGCCCACCATATTTCCTGCTACCATCTCCGGGGCAACTGCGCGCCATGCGCTCGGAGGGTAGGACAGCGACGATGGATAACGCCCGATGAAACGGCTCTGTGTTTTCTGCGGCTCCAGCTTCGGGGATGATCCAGCCTATCTCGCGGCGGCGCGCGATCTCGGGCAACTGCTCGCCGCGAGTGGGATCGGCCTCGTCTATGGCGGCGCGAGCGTCGGGCTGATGGGCGCGGTCGCCGATGCCGCGCTCGCCGCCGGGGGCGAGGTGATCGGCGTCCTGCCGCAGGGGTTGCGGGACCGCGAGGTCGGCCACAACGGACTGACGGAGTTGCACATCGTCGCGACGATGCACGAGCGCAAGGCGCTGATGGCCGACCTCGCCGACGGCTTCATCGCCCTGCCCGGCGGGATCGGCACGCTGGAAGAGTTCTGCGAAATCCTCACCTGGGCGCAGCTCGGCGTCCACGCGAAGCCGTGCGGCCTGCTCGACATCGCCGACTACTACGCGCCGCTGATCGCCTTCTTCGATCGGATGGTCGCCGCGCGCTTCCTCCGCGCCGAGGATCGCGCCCGCGTCATCGTCGCGCGCGACCCGGCGACCTTGCTTGATCGCTTCGCCGACTACAGCGCCCCGCCCGCCGACAAGTGGCTCGACCGCGCCCGTACTTGAGTTGACCCTTTCGCCGCGTCACCGTGCTACACCGATGAGGAGGAGAGGATGAGCAGGGGCTATCGATCGCGGCACCGGGGGCTGCTGGCGCTGACCCTCGCGCTCCTGGCCCTCGGCGTCACCGCAGCATTTCCGCGCCGCGCCGCCGCGCCCGCTGCCGATGGCGGCGACATCTACGCCGACGACGAGGCGCGGCGACGCGCGATTAAGTACAACCGGCAGCGCGAATGGCTGACCCTCATCGGGATGGTCTGGGGCGTCGTGGCGAATCTGCTCGCGCTGACGACCGGGCTCTCCGCCTGGCTGCGCCGCCGCAGCGAAGGGGTGGCCCCCGCCCGCCTCGGCGCGACGATCCCCTACGCGCTCGCCAGCAGCATCCTCTCGTCGCTCGTCTCGCTCCCCTTGTCCTATTACGGCGGCTGGACGATCGAGCAGCGCTACGGCCTCTCGAATCAGACGCGCCGGGCCTGGTTCGGCGAGCAGCTAAAGGGGCTCGCCCTCGGCCTGGTCCTCGGCTTGCCGCTCATCCAGGGGGTGTACG
>CADCWN010000239.1 GCA_902806415.1 uncultured Thermomicrobiales bacterium
CTGAACAACCGGGCCGAAAATCCCCACCAGCCGTCGCGCGAGCGCGAGCGACGGATGCGCCGCTTCAAGGGGCCGGGCCACGCGCAGCGCTTCCTCGCCGCCTACGGCCCGATCGCCGCCCACTTTCGCCCGCGCCGCCACCTGCCCTGGCCGTTTACTCCGTCTGCGGCCAGATTCTGGCCCTCCTCCGTCACGATGGCCAGAAAATAGTGTCGGACGAGGTTTTCGCACCATTCAGGGATTCGCGAGGGGCCGAGATGCGCGGTGCCGGTCCTGGGCGGGCTGCACCATACCTACCAGCGCGCCGCGTGAGGCCGGCGGACGTATTTTCAGCGTGCACCACCCGCCGCGGCGGGTGGTGCACGCTCGGCCTGGATTGGCAACCGCTAGCCGCCATCGGCTGCGGAAGGTCCCCCCGCCGTGGTCTGCCCGGCGCGCGGGGCGGGTCGCGACCCACCCCGCGGTAGGCGCAATTGGAGCAGCGTGCCCCAGACCCCGCGCCGGAAGCTGAGGACGATCAGCACGAAGATGACCCCCGTCACCACCCCCCAGGCGTCCTTCAGGCTCACCCCGGCGAGCGTCAGCGTCGAGGTCGAGAGCCAGTCGCGCAGCAGCAGCACCACCGCCGCGCCGATGACGCTCCCCCAGAGCGTGCCGACCCCGCCGAGGATGACCATCATCACCACCAGCCCCGAGGTGGTCCAGTGCAGCAGTTCCAGCGCGGCGAACCCGTGCCCCAGCGCGAAGAGCGAGCCGGCCAGCCCCGCCAGCGCGGCCGAGAGGACGAAGCCGAGCACCTTGTAGCGCCGCGTCGGGTAGCCGAGCGCCTGCGCCCGCGCCTCGTTGTCGCGGATCGCCACCAGCACATGGCCGAACGGGGAGTGGACGGCCCGCCACGCCAGCCAGTAGCCGAGCAGCGCCAGCGGCAACGCCGCGTAGTAGAAGGCCGCGCTGCCGCTCGGCAGCGTCAGGCCGGGGAAGGTGCGCGGGATCGCCTGCAGCCCGTTCTCCCCGCCCGTCAGCCCCCGCCACTCGTTGGTGACGTAGAACAACATCTGGGCGAAGGCGAGCGTGACCATCGCGAAGTAGATCGCCTGGCGGCGGATCGACAGGTAGCCGATCGGCAAGGCCAGCAGGACCGCGACCGTCACCCCGGCCAGGACCGCCACCGGGAAGGGCACCCCCAGGTGCTTGGCCGCGAGGCCGGCCGCATAGCCCGCGCTGCCCCAGAAGGCGGCGTGCCCGAAGGAGAGGAGGCCGCCGAAGCCGAGCAGCAGATCGAGCGAGACGGCGAAGAGCCCCCACACGACGATGTCGAGCGCCAGCCCCGGATAGATCACCTGCGGCAGCGCGAGCGCGACCAGGAGGGCCGTGAGGTAGCCGAGTCGGTGGCGCAGCTGTACCCTCATATCGCTACCCCGCCTCCGCATGCCCGAACAGGCCCGCCGGCCGCGCCAGGAGCACGATCGCCATCGCCACGAAGATCAGCGCGTTCTCGTAGCGCCCCAGGTCGAAGCCGCCGATCTCGATGATCTGGCCTGCGGCGGCGATCAGGCCGACCAGCAGGCCCGCGACCACCGCGCCGGCGATCGAGCCCAGCCCGCCGATCACCACCACCGCGAAGAGGATGATGATGATGTCGGCGCCCATCACCGGCGTGACCTGATAGACCGGCGCGGCGATCACCCCGCCGAGCGCCGCCAGCGCCACCCCGAAGCCGAAGACCGGCGTGACCCAGCGATCGACGTTCACCCCCAGCGCCCGCGTCAGGTCCGGGCGCTCGGTCGCCGCGCGCACGATCATCCCCAGGCGCGTCCGCTCGATCAGGTACCAGACCAGGAGGCAGACCGCCAGGGCGAAGACGATCGCGAAGATGCGGTAGGTCGGGTAGAAGGCCGGGCCGATGTCGGTCACGCCGCGCAACTGCTCCGGCGGCATATAGGGCTTGCCCTGGATGCCGTACTTCAGCCGCATCGCGTCCTGCACCGCCAGCGCCACGCCGAAGGTGAGCAGGAAGTTGTAGAGCGGATCGAGGTGGGAGAGGCGGCGGATGAGCGTCCGCTCCAGCGCCATGCCGAGCAGGCCCACCCCGAGCGGAGCCAGGACGATCGCCGCCCAGAATGGCACCTGCCACTGCTGGGCGAGCAGCCAGGCCCCGAACGCGCCGAGCATGTAGAAGGCCCCGTGCGCGAAGTTCACCACGCGCAGCATCCCGAAGATGACCGCCAGGCCCAGCGAGAGGAGCGCGTAGAAACTCCCCTTGACCAGCCCGTCGAAGACCTGGATCGCGATCAGCGTCCCGTTCATGGCCGCCTCTCCGGGGTGCCGGGGGGCGGGGCACCCGCGCTCCGCCCCCCGCCGCCCGGCCACACACGCTTCAGTCGAGCTTGCAAGCGACCGCCCCGACCGGGCGGAAGGCCCGGGCCGCGGGGATGGTGTTGATGACCGTCGAGAAGTCGAAGTCCTCCTTCGCCTCCTTCGTCGGCTTCACCTGCGCCTGGTAGGCGTCGTGGACCACCCGGTGGTCCTCCGCGCGGATGCGGCCGTTGCGGATGAAGAAGTCGCTGAAGCTGTACCCCTCCAGCGCCTTGACCACCGCGTCGGCCTCGTCGGTGCCGGCGCGCAACACCGCCTCAAGATATTGCCAGGCCGCCGAGTAATTGCCGGCGTGCGCGAAGGTCGGGCGGACGTTGGTGAGCGCCTTGAACTTGTCGGACCAGGCCCGTGCCTGCTCGTCCAGGTTCCACTGCCAGGCGGTGGTGTAGACCGTCCCGGCCAGGCTATCGGCCCCGATCGCCTTGATGTCGGTGTCGAACATCAAGCCGATCGCCAGCGGGATCTTCTGGTCGCGCAGCTTGAACTCGTTGTACTGCTTGGCGATCGTGATCAACTCGCCGCCCGCGTGCATCACCCCCAGCACGTCCGGCTTGGCCGAGGGCACCTCCAGCAGGAACGAGGAGAAGTCGGTGCTGGGGAAGGGGGTCGCTTTGCTGGCGATCACCGTGCCTCCGCTCTTCTCGATCGCCTCCCGAAATGACTTATCCATGTCTTGCCCGAAGGCGTAGTTCGGGTAGAGGATGTACCACTTCTTCCCGACCTTCTCGGTGACGTAGGTGCCGGTGCCGTTGGCGAGCATCCAGGTGTCGTAGGCGTAGTGGAAGGTGTAGCGGTTGCACTGCGCGCCGGTCAGCTCGGTGGTGGCGCCGCTGATGTTGATGTAGAGCTTCTTACGCGCCTTGGCGACGCCCGCCACCGCCAGCGCGGCGGAGGAGGTCGGCAGGTCGAGGATCACGTTCGCGCCGTTGCGGTCGTAGAACTCCTGGGCCTTGGTGTTGGCGACCTCGGGCTTGTTCTGGTGGTCGGCGTCGATCACCTCGATCGCGCCAGGGAAGACGTTCGGGCCATACTTCGCCTTGAAGTCATCGACCGCCATCTGCACCGACCTGACGGAGTTCTTCCCGGTCAGGTCGGCGTAGACGCCCGACTGGTCGTTGATCACGGCCAGCACGACCTTGCCCGCGACCAGGCGCACCGGACCCGGGCGGACCGGGCTCGCTGATGCGCCCGCAGCCGCGGCCGACGCGGGTGCCGACGCCGACGACGACGCGGCTGCCGATGCGGCTGTCGAGGCGGGAGCGGCGGTCGCCCCGCCGCCGGTGGTCGCCGCCGGGGCGGCCGAGGACGGCGCGGTCGTCGCGGTCGGCGCGCCGCCGCACGCGGCCAGCAGCCCGCCGAGTCCGGCGGCGGCCAGACCCAGCGACCCCGCCCTGGTCAGGAAGGCGCGTCGCCCGAGCCGCCCCGTCGCTTGTTCCTGTCGATCCACGCGCGTGTCCATGCTTCCTCCTGCGATTGCGACCCCAGTCCGCCCGCGTATCACCGCCACGGCGCGTCGGCCGTGGTCAGACGCCCATGTGTTCGAGGATCTGGTGCGACCGCTCGCGCACCTGCTCGCTGGTCAGTTCGTCCACGATCTGGCCCAGGGCCAGCAGGTAGTGGCGGTCGGCCACCGCCGTCGCGAAGCGCAGGTTCTGCTCGATCAGCAGCATCGCCACGCCTTGCCGCTTGGCCTCCAGCAGCAGTGCCTCCAGCTGCTGCACCAGCACCGGGGCCAGCCCTTCGGTCGGCTCGTCCAGCAACAGCAGCCGCGCGCCCATCCGCAGCACCCGCGCGATCGCCAGCATCTGCTGCTCCCCGCCGGAGAGGGTCGTGCCGTTGGCCCGCCGCCGCTCGCGCAGGCGCGGGAAGGCGGCGTAGATGCGGTCGAGGCTCCAGGGGTCCGGGCCGACGGTCGGGGGGAGGAGCAGGTTCTCCTCCACCGAGAGGGTCGCGTAGATGCCCCGGTCGTCCGGCACGTAGCCGAGGCCGAGTCGCGCGCGGCGATGGGGCGCCAGGGTCGCGATCTCCCGGCCACCGAGGGCGATCCGCCCGCGCGCTTGCCGATGTAGCCCGATCAGGCAGCGCAGCGTCGTGGTCTTCCCCGCGCCGTTGCGCCCCACCAGCGTGACCGTCTCCCCCTCGCGCACCGTCACGGTGATGTCGCGCAGGGCTTGCGCCTCGCCGTACCAGGCGGACAGGTTGTCGACCGCGAGCAGCGCATCAGGCATGTGTCTGCCCCAGATATGCTTCGATGACCTGGGGGTCATCGCGGACCGCGGCGTAAGTGCCCTCCGCCAGCACGCTGCCGCGCTGGAGCACCGTCACCCGGTCGGCCAATTCGGCGACGACGCCCATGTTGTGCTCGACCAGCACCACCGTCCGCCCCGTCCCGGCACGTCGGATCAGGGCGATCATCCGCTCCACATCCTCCCGCCCCATCCCGGCGGTCGGCTCGTCCAGCAGCAGCAGCGCCGGGTCGCGCGCCAGCACCAGCGCCATCTCTAACGAGCGTTTCTGCCCGTAGGGCAACGCGTGGACCTCCCGCTCGGCCAGGTCGCGCAGGCCGACCTCGTCGAGGATCGCCAGCGCCCGCTCGCGGAACTGGTCCAGCACCCGTTCGGACTGCCAGAAGCGGTAGCCGAGCGCGGTGTCGGCTTGCAAGGCCAGCGCGACGTGCTCAAGGATCGTCAGCTGCTCGAAGAGGCTGGTGATCTGGAAGGAGCGCGCGACGCCCCGCCGCGCGATCTGCTCCGGCCGCAGCGCGGTGATCTCCTCGCCCCGGTAGAGGATCCGCCCGGCGCTCGGCTGGAGGAATTTGCTCAGCAGGTTGAAGAGGGTCGTCTTGCCCGCGCCGTTCGGCCCGACCAGCGCGTGGATCGTCTCCTCCTCGATACGCAGCGACACGTCGTTGACGGCGCGGAAGCCGCGGAAGTCCTTGATCAGGCTGTCTGTTTCCAGCAACGCCATCGCCCTGCTCCCCCCTGCGCCGCATTCCGTCGGCCCTGCGCTGCCTCGATGGGGTTTGACCTCACCCCGCCGCCTGCGGGCAGCACCCCTCTCCTCGCAGGAGAGGGGGAGGCGTCAGCCAACCCGATAGGTGTGGACGGAGCAGAGCGATCGGACCTGGTCCCCTTCCCGCTGCGGGGCGAGCGCCGTCGATGGTGCATCCCCGCCGCACGCCCGCCGCACCGCGCGCCCAGCCCCACTTGCGGGGCGCGATCGTCGGCAGGTGGACCCTCGACCCGAAGAAGAGGGCGTGGCCGAACGACAGGACGCCGATGTAACCGAAGAGGAGGTTGTAGGAGCGCGCGGCGATCCCGAGCGCGAAGGCGACCGCCAGCAGTTGCAGGTTGCCCGGCGGGTTGAGCGGGCCGTCGCACAAGAGCGGCACCTGCAGCAGTAGGCACGACACGACGAGCGGCAGCGCCAGGATTGCCACGGGCCAGAGGGGTCGGGTACGCGCCAGCACGCCCATCAGGCCCTCCCCAGCAGGCCGCGCGGCCGGACCAGCAGCACGACCGTCGGCAGCAGCAGGACAACGAAGTCTCCAGCCCTGGTAGTGTAGTAGTTGCCGAACTGCTGCGCCAGCTGTGCTGGCCGTTTATTCCATCCGGAGTGATTTTCGGGCAGTCTGGACGCAAGAGTGCCAGGATTCGGTGCGGATAGAGTAAACGGCCAGCACACCTGCCGGAAAATCAGGCCGGACGGAGTAAACGGCCAGCACACCCCGCCGCCGTCGCGCTCGGTCGCAAGGGTGGGTTAAAGGGTGGCAAGGCCCGTGCCGCCGCGCTCACCCCCGAGCGGCGCAAGGAGATCGCGCAGAAGGCGGTCGCGGCGCGGTGGGGTAGCAACAAGCCGGATCGCGATGTTTGAGATCTGGCGGCACAGCACCAGCGGCGACCGCTACCTCGTGGCCGTGCGGCGCGGCGTGGTGAACGTGGCGGCCGGACCGCTCACCCTCGGCCAGGAGCCGCGCGCCACGCTGGAACGGCACGCGAACCAGAATCACAACCCCCAAGCACTCCTACACATACGGAAGTTCCCCAAGGACTACGTGCGCGAGTACACCACCGACAAACAGGGCCGCGCCGTCCCCGTGACCGACCAATCCCTCCCCTAGACCCCAGCCAAAACTCCCCGAATTCAAATTGACCCACTACCGAAACCCGCCGGGCTGCCGGGGCGTGGGCCTCGTCGCGCAGCGCCGTCGCGGAGCTCACCGCACGGAGAGGCTTTTCGGCCAGCGCAGAGCCGAAAAAGGGGTGCCGACGCGTCGTCCTTCGACGATTTCCTTCCCCCCCCGCCCCCGGCACGGGGCGACCACCCCGACGTCGAGCGCCAGCGACCGCGAGCGCCGCACCGGCCACACCCGGCGAGTCCGCGCGGTCGCTTCCGTGGCCGGTCGCCAGCGCGTCGCCTGGCCGCCCCGCCGGGGCGGGGGACGAGCCGTACGAAGACGCGAGCACGGCGCGCCCCTATCGCGGCGGGGC
>CADCWN010000240.1 GCA_902806415.1 uncultured Thermomicrobiales bacterium
GTCGAACCGCCGCGCGCGATCGTCGTGGTGCCGCCCGGTCAGGGCGTGCCGCGCCTGGTGCAGGACTATCGGCGCGAGTTCAACCAATTCCTCCGGGTGCAGGAGTACACGACCGACGAGGAGTACGCGCGCGGCCAGCTGGCGAAGGGGCTGATCACCGCCGTGGTGATCCTGCCCCCGACCCCCTACGAGACGATCGCCGGCGGCGAGCAGGCGCGGATCCGGGTCCTCTACAACGAGATCGACCCCGCGCGGCGACAGTTGGTGCCGGACTTCGTCCGCGTGATGGTCGGCGACATCAACCGCGAACTGTTCCTGCAGAACGCCGATCAGCAGCAGGAGGCGCTGGCGGACGCCGCCGACAATATCGCGCTGGCCCTCCGGGCGCTGACCCTGGCCGACGAGGGGGCGGCGCGCGGCGACCGCGCCGAGGCCCGTCGCCAGGTGCAGACCGCCCAGCGCGCGGTCGCCGCGCTGGACGACGCGCTGGGGCTCCTCGGCCCGGAGGCGACGCCGTTCCAGCAGCAGGTGCTCATCCTGCGCCGCCGGTTGCAGGAGGCGGACCGGTCGCTGCACGGGGCGAACAACGCCCTGGCGACGCCCGACCCGCGCCCGATCGGCGAGCAGATCGGGCTGACGCAAACCCGGCGCAGCTTGCAGGAGCTCAGCGACGCGCTCGAACGGCTGACCAGCGTGCCGCCCGAGGTCGCGATCGCCCCGCTCGCCGCCGACACCGAGGACGTGACCAAGCTCAATTCCGATCTGATCTCCTTCTTCGCCCCGGCCATGCTGGCGCTGCTCGTCCAGCACGCCGCCGTCAGCCTGGGGGCGCTGGCGATCGTGCGCGAGCGCCTCAGCGGCACCTTCGAGCTCTACCAGATCGCACCCCTCTCCAATCTGCAACTGCTGCTCGGCAAATATCTGGCCTACTTCCTCTTCGTGCTGGCGGTGAGCGCCGCGCTGCTGGCGCTGCTGATCAGCCCCCTGCTGCGCGTGCCGCTCTTCGGCAGTCCCGCGCGACTGGCGCTGGTCCTCGTCCTGATGACCCTCGCCTCGATCGGCCTGGGCCTGGCGCTGTCGTTGGTGGCCGTCTCCGAGCGCCAGGCGGTGCAGTTCTCGATGCTGGCGCTGCTGGCGATCGTCTTCTTCGCCGGGTTCGCGCTGCCGCTCGACGCGCTGATACAACCGGCGCTGACCGTCTCCTACGCCCTCCCCGCCACCTACGGCGGCGCGCTGATGCAGGACATCATGCTGCGCGGCCTGCCGGGGGA
>CADCWN010000241.1 GCA_902806415.1 uncultured Thermomicrobiales bacterium
TAAAGTCGCGCACCTGGGCGTGAGCGACCGGGTCACGCTGGTGCGCGGGACGGTGGAGGATCTGCCGCAGGAGGCCCGCTTCGACGCGGCGACTTGCATCTTCGTGCTGCACTTCCTCCCCGACGCGGACAAGCTGGCACTCCTGCGGGGTATCGCCGGGCGATTGCGCCCGGGGGCTCCGGTGATCGTCGGGACGGCCGCGCGCATGATGCCCGTAGATGAGAACTTACGCGACGACATCATGGGTGCTTGGCAGCAACACGGGGAACTGATGGGTGTCCCCGCCGAGAGGATGGCGGCGGCCATCGCCCAGGTGCTGCCGATGCAGCCGATGCTCAGCACCCCGGAGGACCATGTGCGCCTGCTGCAAGAGGCCGGATTCGCGCATGTGGGTGAGGTGCTCCGGGTGCTGGGCGGGGGTATCAGCGCCTGGATCGCGCGCTAGCGCAGCGATAAGCAGGGCGCTTCGTTGCCGCATCAGCCAGTAGCGCCGCTCAACGGTACCGCGCTGGTGGTTGGGCACGGTGCCACAACGGACCTTCCGCCGACTGCCGACCGCCGACTACCGATCCATCCTCACCGACTCGCCCAGAGCATCCCGCGCCGGGTGATCTCGCGCGCCTCGGGGACATCGAAGTCTTTGGCAATGTGGCCGAGCGAGGAGTAGAAGACCCTGCCCGCGCCCCAGCGGCGCTTCCAGACAACCGGCATGGTCGTCCCGGCGATCCAGGGGGTGTGGCTACCGTCGAAGGTGGTCGTCGCCAGCACCTCGTTCGAGGGATCGACGTGAAGATAATACTGCTCGGAGTGCATCGCGAAGTCGTCGAGCCCGGCGGTGATCGGGTCGTCGCGATCGGTGATATTGACTCGGTAGTCGATGATATTGCCGGGGTGTGCGACCCACTGCCCGCCGACCATGAACTGATATTTGACGCTGGTGCGGAACGAGTCGCCCATCCCGCCGTGCCACCCGGCGATCCCGACGCCCCCTTCGATCGCGCCGAGCAGGCCACGCTCCTGCTCGGGCGTGATCGTGTCCTGCGTCCAGATCGGCACGATCAGGTCGAGCGCGGCCAGTTTCGCGGTATCGAGGTAACTGTCGAGGGTGTCGGAGACCTCTACCTCGTACCCCTCGTCGCGCAGGATCGGGGCGAAGAGTTCGGCGCACTGGCGCGGCTCGTGCCCCGCCCAGCCGCCCCAGACGATCAGGGCTGATTTCATCGGTGGGGGTGCTCCTTTCGCTTCGGTACCTGTGGCGGTCTCGCGCGACTATTCCGGGTCTTCAGCCCCGGAATGCCTCACCCATCCAGCCTGCCATTCGCTAACGCTTCCGGCAGTGCCGCCGGGCGCTCGCAGCTGCTCGACAGTTCGATATGCTTGCCCTGCTCCGACGATTCGAGCGCGGCGTGCATGATGTCGAGGACGTGGAAGGCCAGTTCGCCGCTGGCGCGGTGCGGGCGGTCTGAGATGATCCCCTGCACCATGTCGGCCAGGCCGAGGATCCGCGCGTTCTCGCTGTACGGGCGTGTCACAGGGATTTCGGTCCAGTCTTCGTCCGCAGCGCGGCGCAGGCGCACCGGTCCGCCGAAACGATTCGGGTCGGGGACGCTGAGCGATCCGGCGCTGCCGTAGATTTCGATCCGGGGCAGCGTATGCGACCAGACGTCGAAGCTGGTGATCAGCGTGCCGATTGGCCCGGCAGCGAAGTCGAGGGTGGTGGCGACGTGGGTGGGCGTGTTGACGGTGATCGTCGTCCCCCGGAACGGCTCGCTGCCGATAGTGCGCGTCGGGAAGCTCGCCCGAGCCGAGCCGCTGACCCGCCTCACCGGTCCGAGAAAATTGATCAGCGCCGTCAAATAGTAGGGGGCCATGTCGAAGAGCGGCCCGCCGCCGACCTGATAGTAGAAGTCGGGGTTCGGGTGCCACCCTTCCGGGCCGTGGCTGGCCAGGAAGGCGGTCGCCGCGACCGGGTCGCCGATCGCCCCCTCGTCGAGCAACTGCCGGCAGGTCTGGAGCCCGGCACCGAGGAAGGTGTCCGGCGCGCAGCCGACGCGCACGCCCTGCGCCCGCGCCTCATCGAGCAGCAGTTGCCCCTCCTCGCGGCTGAGGGTCAGCGGCTTCTCGTTGTAGACCGACTTCCCCGCGCGCACCGCCGCCAGTGCGACCGTCGCGTGCGCCTGCGGCACGGTGAGGTTCAGCACGACGGTGATCGCCGGGTCCGCCAACAGTTCGGCGACCGTGCAGGCGCGCGGCACGCCATACTCCTCCGCCCGCGCCCGCGCCCGATCCTCATCCAGATCGGCGCACGCCGCGATCTCGAATGTCTCGAACCACGCCCGATTCTTCAGATAGATCCCGCTGATCGTCCCGCAACCGATCAGCCCGACCTGGATTTTTGCCTGGGACATACCGCCTCCGGGTGGTCCGTAGTCTGTAGTCCGTAGTCCGTAGTAGCTTGTTGCAGCACTTCGCTAACTCTATGGCAAAGCGCTGATGCCACATCTCTACGGACTACGGACTACGGACTGCTATTCCGCCATCCGCTCCAAATTCCGCAGACTCGTTCGCACATCCTCGATCGAGTCGTTCGGGTGATCCTGCTCGACGATATACCATTCAGCGCCGATCTCGGCCCCGGCGGCGAGGACCTCGGGCCACGGCAGAATCCCGGTGCCGACCGGCGTGTCGGCGCGCTCGTCGCCCGGGGCCATATCCTTGACGTGGAGGAGCGGCGCGCGGGTGCCGAGCTGGCGCGTCAGCGCGACCGCATCGACGCCGCCATACTGCGCCCAGAAGAGGTCGAGTTCCAGCGCGACGAGCGCGGGGTCGGTCTCACCGACGAGGATGTCGTAGGCCGTGCCGCCCCCCAGCGGCGCGAACTCGAAGGCGTGGTTGTGGTAGGCGAAGCGCAGCCCGGCGTCGCGCGCGGTCGCCCCCCAGCGGTTGAAGTTCGCCGCCGCCCGGCGCAACAACGCCTCGTCGGCGCGGTACTCCTGGGGCAGCGATGGGACGACCGCGAAGTCGCAGCCCAACCCCTTCAATTCGGCGCACAACCCCTCGGCCCGCTCCTCGAACTGCGCGTAGGGGACGTGCGCGGCCATCGCGCGCAGGCCGCAATCGTCGAGCGCGCTCCGCAACGCGGTCGCGCTCAGGCCACCGTACCCGGCCAACTCGATCGCCCGGTAGCCCATCTCCGCCACTTGGCGCAGCGTCCCGGCGAAATCGTGCGCCGTGCGGTCGCGCACGGTGTACATCTGCAACGCGATTTGGTCTGCTCTCACGTCGATACCCCCTTCCCCTTCCATCGTGCGGCAGGATTCGCCGCGCGGCCCCTACCTTACCACCGCGCGCGATATGATGTGCGCGATCAGGCGCGATGGGGTGACAGCAGCGGGAGCGTCGCGCCGGTGCGGCGCTCCACTGCTGGCGGGCGGGGAAAGCAGATTGGGAAGCGGCGGCGGGGTGGGCACACGCGGGCGGTCAAGGTAGGATACGGCGGGCGGTTGGGTCCCGAGACTGCGTCTTGAGGCCACGATCCCACCGCCAACGATTCTCAGCCCTGCGCCTCACCGCCAGACCGTCCGACCTGCGCGATCGACTCGGCAACGATGGCGCGCAGCACACCCAGGTCCACATCGCGCAGCGACTTGATGTAGAGGCAACCTTTGCCGAGCGTGTGCGGGCCGAGCATCGCCAACCGGTCGGCGTGGCGCTCGAAGCCATTCAGGACGTAGACGGTGAGATTCTGCTTGCGTGGCGAGAAGCTGGAGAGGAAGGTGTCGCCTTCGCGCCCTGAGGCGTACTTGTAGTGATGATCGCCGAAACCGACGATGCTGGTCCCCCACATGACCGGCTGTTTGCCGGTAACATCGGCGAGCAGGGCGCAGAGGGCGCGGGCATCCTCGCGCTGCTTCGGGTCCACGGCGTCCAGGAACGCCGCGACATCGCCCTTTTCGGGGCGCGTCTTGTTCTCTGACACGATCATGCACCTCCCCACAACGGGCTTACCGAGAGCGAGGGGCTACGGTTCTGCCGAGCGCCCGACGCTCTCAACGACTGGTCGCGCGATTGCACCGTTCGTCACAGGCTCAACTCACGGCAATCGGCCAATGGCAGAGCACCACCATACCAGATCATTTGTTCCAAATCTACAGACAATCCTTCTTTTTCAGGGCTTATGCGCGAGGCGCTGCTGACCCTAGCAGGCGGCAGAAGCCGCGCCTCGCGGGCGGCCGCGGCCGCCACCAAGCCCGCCTACGCGGGCTGGGATCGCCGCGCCTTTAGCCGCCGGAGGGCGGCTTCGTGGCCCGCAGGCCCGCGAGGCCGGGTGCCCTCTGGGCGATTCAGCCGCCAGCCGCCCTCTTCCCTTCCTTCTTCTCCCCTCGTCTCTGTGCGCTCTGTGCGCTCTGTGGTTCAACCCCCGTCACCTCACCACTCCCCGCCGCCACCTGAAAACGGGTGTGCTAGACTGCTGGGGCCTTGCCCGCGTGGGACGCGGCAGTTGGCCGCGCGGGGCGGGGCGGTGAGGAGGGGGCGGATGCAGTTCGGTTTCCAGATCAACCCGTACCTGCCAGGCGCGACCGGCAACCCGTGGGACGGCGTCGAGCGGGTCGCGCGCTACCTCGATGAGAGCGCCTTCGACTCCCTCTGGGTCTACGACCACTTCCTCTACGAGGGCGGCTACTCCGGCCACCCGCACTCCGAGCCGGTGATGGAATGTTTCACGACCCTCGGCGCGCTCGCGGCGATCACGCGGCGGGTGCGCCTCGGCCAACTCGTCCTCGGGATGCCGTACCGCAACCCGGCGGCGATGGCGAAGGAGGCGACCACGCTCGACCTGATCAGCCACGGGCGCTCGATCCTCGGCGTCGGCGCGGGCTGGCACAAGCGCGAGCACGAGGCGTACGGCTGGGGCGAGTTCGAGCCGGTCGGCGTCCGCATGAAGCGGCTGGAAGAGGGGCTGCGCGTCGTGCTGGCCCTCTGGAACGACCGCCCCGCCAACTTCGACGGCATCTACTACCGGCTCGACGAAGTGCGCGAGAACCCCTCCCCGGTCCAACGACCCCACCCGCCGATCATGATCGGCGGCAGCGGCGAGAAGGTAACGCTGCGCCTCGTCGCGCAATACGCTCAGTTCTGCAACGTCTCCGGCAGCCCGGAGCGCGTCGGGGAACTCTTCGGGATCATCCGCGAGCATTGCGAGCGGGTCGGTCGCCCATACGATGAGATCACCCGCTCGATCTACACCACTGTGATCATCGGGGAGGACGCCGCCGAGGTCGCCGCCAAGCGCGAACGGCTGGGCGAGTATATCCCGGAGAAGGGCGCACTGATCGGCACGCCCGACGAGCTGATCGCGATCTTCCGCGAGTACGCCGCCGTCGGCTGCCAGTACGTCGTCTTCCGCACGCCGGACTGGATCGACGTGGACTCCCTGCGCCTCTTCTCGGAGCGGGTCATCCCCGCCCTGGCCGAACTGTAGCCGGGAAGGGAGGCGCACAATGACCACGAACGAGGTACGCACCGTCCGGGCGAGGGTCGCATTCCGCGCGCCGGGCGAGCAGATCAACGGCCTGGAAGCGGTGCCGGAGGGGCTGTGGCTTTCCGACCAGCAGAACAATCGCACCTATCTGATCGACTGGGACGGCAAGGTGCTGACCAGTTTCCCCGGCCCCGCGCGCAACGCCAGCGGCACCAGCTTCGGCGCGGGATCGGTCTGGGTCGCCGCCAATGTCCGCCCGGAGGTCGTCTATCGGCACGACCCCGCGACCGGCCATTGCCTCGCGGGAGTGCCGCTCCCGCCCGGTGGCGGGGGGGTCCACGGGATCCAGTGGCGCCCCTACGAGCCGGGCGAGCGGCCACCGCCCGCGCCGGAGACCGGACCGGAACTGCACCCCTCCGCCCCCGGCGGCAAACTCAATGCCGGACCGGGGGTCAGCGGCACCCTCTGGGTGACCCGACCGGGCGCGCACCGGATCGACCACATCGACGCCGAGACCGGCGATCTCCTCGGCTCGATCCCCTTTGCCCCGGACCGCTCCCACGGGATGTTCTGGGACGAGGCCGACGGCACCCTCAGCGTCGCCGAGACGAATGGTGGGCACATCCTCCGCCTCAACCCGCAGACCGGCGTGGTCCTCGACGAATGGCGAATCGTCGGCCCGGAGGTCCACGCGCTGACCCGCAGCGCCAACGGGCGGATCTGGGTCGGCGACGCGGCGAAGAACGAGATTCTGATCGTGGAGGGGTGAGGGCCGCTACCCCGCCACTTTCCCCACCGACCCGAACAGCCGCAGCTTCTCCGCCACCACGGCGCGCATCGCGGCGCTCGTGTCGCGCATCAGATCCGGCACGTCGGCTTTCTGTTCGCCGTTCAGGCGGTCGCGCAGGGTGGCGAGGTAGGCGGCGCGCAGTTCGGTGTTGACGTTGAACTTGCAGACGCCCAGCGCGATCGCGCGGGCGATCGCCGCTTCGGGCAGGCCGGACGCGCCGTGCAGGACCAGCGGCAAGGCGGTGGCGTCGCGGATCGCCGCCAGGCGGTCGAAGTCGAGGCGTGGCTCTCCCGCGTAGGGGCCGTGGACATTGCCGATGCAGACGGCCAGCGCCTCGATCCCGGTCGCCGCGACGAAGTCTGGCACCTGCGCGGGGTCGGTCATCTTGGCGTCGCGCGCGGCGACTTCCAGGCCGTCCTCGGTCCCGCTGAGCAGGCCGAGTTCCCCCTCGACCGCCGCGCCGCGCGCCCCGGCGAGCGCGACCGCCTCGGCGGTGAAGGCGACGTTCTCGTCGTAGGGCCGACCGGCACCGTCGGCCATGATCGAGCCGACCCCGGCGGCGAGCGCCAAATCCATCGCCTCGTGCGTCGGGCTGTGGTCGAGGTGGACCGCCACCGGCATCGCCGCCCCGCGCGCCGCCGCGAGGCAGAGGGCAATGAGCGCCGCGCCCCCCTCGCGCAGGGAGCCGGGGTGCAATTGCAGGATCGCCGGACTCCCCGCCGCCTCCGCCGCCCCGACGACCGCCAGGACCCCCTCCAGGTTGTAGACGTTGAACGCCCCCACGGCATAGCCGCCCGCCCGAGCGGCACCCAGGATCGCGCGCAAGTCCGTCAGCATCGGTCCTCCCTCACCCATACAGCCACCCTCTCGCCGCGATTGTAGCCGACAAGGGGACGATCAGCGAAGAGACGCGGAGCAAGAAGGAGCGACGCAGAGAGGAGACGGGAATATTCTCCATTTCCTTCTCCGCGCGCTCCCTCCCCCCCGCGTCTCTGCGCTGATCGTCCCTGCGGTACACTAGCTTCCACGCCTGGCCGGAGTGGCGGGCGCGATGAAGGAGCATTGATGGCGAGCGAGACAGAGGCAGCGTCGGGGAGCAAGGAGCAGCGGCGACTCCTCCTGGCGCTCGTCGCGGCGATCTTCATGATCAACCTCGACGCCCGCGCCGTGACGCCGCTCCTGCCGACGATCGCCGCCGACCTGCGCACAACAGTATCCGCCGCCGGGATGATCGTCACCGCCTACGTCCTCCCCTACGGCCTTTTCCAACTGGTCTACGGGCCGCTCTCTGATCGCTTCGGCAAGGTGAGCGTCGTCGCCTGGGCGATGATCTTCTTCAGTCTCGGGACGGCCCTCTGCGCCCTGCCGCCCTCGCTCGCGGGGATCGTCGCCCTGCGCTTCCTCACCGGCACGGCGGCGGCGGCGGTCTTCCCGCTGACCCTCGCCTACGTCGGCGACACCGTCCCCTACGCCCGCCGCCAGGCGACGATCGCGCTGCTGGCAACCAGCACGGCGGTCGCCTCCTCGTTCAGCACCGCCGCCGGGGGGCTGATCGCCGCCGTCGTCTCCTGGCGCTTCGTCTTCCCGGTCTTCGGCCTGATCTCGGGCGCGGTCACCGTCTGGCTGCTCCTCCTGCGCCGCTCGGAGGTTCGCCTCGCGCCGCCGCACCCGCGCCCACGCCCGCGCGACACCTTCGGCGCCGCCCTGCGCGCCCCGCAAATGCTGCCGCTCCTCCTGCTCGTCTGCGCCGAGGGGCTGCTCTACAACGGCGCGTTCACCTATCTCGGCGGCTTCCTTAATGAGCGGTTCGCGCTCGGCGCGCTGGCGATCGGCTTCATCCTCGCCGGGGCGGGCGTGGCCCAGTTGGGCGCGGCGCGCGCCCTGCCGCGCCTCGTCCGCCGCCTCGGGGAACGGCGGCTGGTGCTCCTCGGCGGCGCGCTGATGGGCGCGGCCTACATCGTCACCGTCACCATCCCGAACTGGCCGCTGTTCCTGATCCCGATCGTCTGCGCCGGGGCGGGCTTCGTCCTCTGCCACTCGACGTTGCAGACGCGCGCCACCGAGATCTACCCCGCCTCGCGCGGCACGGCGGTCGCCCTCTTCGCCTTCGCCCTCTTCCTCGGCAACGGCCTCGGCGCGACCGTCATCGGCCTCGCGATCGACCAGACCGGCTACGTCCCGACCCTCCTCGCGGCGGGCGCGCTGCTCTGGGTCTTCGCCCTGGCGGCAGCGCGCCTCCTCTTTGCCAGGCCAGCAGCCGAGGCCGCACCCACACGCGCAGCGAACTAGGGCGTGTCGTCAGATGCCCCATGGTGCGTACTGGCAGCGGGAGTGATTCACGGCGCCGCCAACGATCAAGGGTACATGACGGGTGTGGTGTGGCTTGGTTGAGGGGTGAAAGGTGATTCGGTAAATGTTCGA
>CADCWN010000242.1 GCA_902806415.1 uncultured Thermomicrobiales bacterium
CATTCAATGCTGCGGCGCGTGCGGCGGATCGGCGATGTAGAAGAGGTCGGTGCCGAGCGGCTGGCGGCGCAGTTCGCCCACGTCGGCAAGCGCCTCCAGCGCGGCGGCGGTCAGCGGCTCAGGCAGGGCGATCAGCCGCGCCCAGAAGGCGGGCGGGCCGGCGACCGCCGCCGGGCGATCGCGCGCGATCCGGTCGCGGATACGCCGCCGCGCTTCATCGAGATCATCGAGGGTACTCATCGCTCGGCCAGTTCTGCGGCGGTGGCGAATCGGTAGCCGCGCGCGCGCAAGCCGTCGATCATCGCGGCGAGCGCGGGGCCATCGCGCGAGTCCGACCCGACGTGCAGCAGCACGATCGCGCCCGGCGCGGCGGCGCTGAAGGTGCGGTCGAGGATCGCCTGGACCGAAGCGCCGTTCCAGCCCTGGGTGTCGATCGTCCACATCAGGTTGTAGCTGTAGCCCGCGGCGGCGAGTTGCGCCAGCGCCGCGTCGTCGTACTCGCCGTATGGCGGCCGGAACCAGGGGCGGGAGCTGCGCCCGAGGAGCGGCGCGATGATCGCGTCGGCCTGCTCGACCTCCGCCACCCGCTCCTCGGGACTCAGCCCGCCGCGTCCGTCGGAAAGGCCGGTGAATGAGCGGTGGTCGAGGGTGTGGTTGACGACGTGATGGCCTTCCGCGCCGATCCGATAGACCAGATCGGGGTTGGCGCGCGCCCAGATGCCGGTGAGTCCGAATGACGCCTTCACATCCTGCGCTGCGAGGGTGTCGAGGATTTGCGCCGTGTAACCCCGGTCGGCCCCGGCGTCGAACGAGAGGACCATCACCGCCTCGGTCGTCGCGAAGCGGGCAATCGTGCGCGCGACGGTCGACGGCGCGGCGATGGGGGCGAACGGCGCGGTGGGGAGCAGCCCCAGGCTGGCGGCGCGCTGTCCGCCGAGCAGTCCGAGGGTCACCTCGCTGACTGTCCCGGCGGCCTCCGGGTGGTGCTCGAAGCGCGCGCGCTCGAAATATTGGGTGAGATACGACTTGCCATCGGCCGGATTCGTCTCGGTGAACTCCTCCGAGAGCGGATAGCCGAAGACGAGCAGCCCGCCACCCTCCCGCCAGGCGCGCCCGAACACCCCGCCCAGGGTGTGGCCGGTCTCGGGGAAGTAGGCGCGATCGCCAGGGGCATCGGGAAGCCGGGCAAACGGCGGTTCGCCCTCGCGCCCGACTGTCAGTTCGCGCCCGAGCTGGAGTCCTTGCACGGCGTAGGGCGTGCGCGCGTATTCGGGGAGGTATTGCAGGACGGCGCGCTCGAAGTACTGCGTCACGCGCCCGCCCTCGTCGAACTCCTCCGAGAGCGGGTAGCCGAGGAGGTCCACCCCGCCACGCTCCCGCCAGGCGAGCGTGAAGTGCGCGCCGAGGTTGTGGCCGGTCTGCGGGAAGTAGACCGGCGTCACCGCGCCGGACACGGTTGGCGGCGCGAGCGTGACGGCAACCACCGCCAGCAGGATCGCCGCGAGGAGCCGAGCGGGGCGACGGGGGAGGATCATCCTCAATCCCTCCTGGTTACGGCGACGATCGAGCCGGGATACATCGGCGCAGTATAGTATCCTACTACTTCCGCTTCTCGCCGGGCCATGCGGGTGTGAGGCCAGGGGTGTGAGGCGCGACGAGCGGAACAAGCACGAGAGATGAGGACGGCGCACATGCCCTACTATCGGCTGACCCTGGAAACCGGCGATGCCCTCGACGATGGCGGCGCACCGGTCGTCTGGGCGGCGTGTCCCGATCTGCCCGGGGCGTATGAGGAAGCACCGGACGACGCTGCGGCGCGCGAGCGGTTGCGCGATCTCGCCCGGCGGATCATCGCGGAGCATATCGTGCGCGAAGACCCGCTCGATCCGGCGATCAGCGCCGCCGACACACCGCCCACCGGCGACGACCCCACCACTCTGCTCGTCGCCGTGTCCGAGGCCGATCTCGCCGCAGCGCGCGCCGCCCCGCTCCTCGTCATCGAGGCACCGGAACCTTGAGAGGAAGTGCCGAGTGCCGAGTTAGAAGCGTAGAGCGTCTCAGCAGCATTGAGCCCACTCGGCACTCGGCACTCGGCACTTCATGCGGGGATATAGAGGCGTTCTTTCGTCTCGAAGTCGGCCATGTCGTCGCGCATGTAGATGAACGTCTTGCCCGCTTCGTTCGAGGCGGCGCTCGGATTACCGTCGCGGTCGAGCGCGACGATATTCATCCGGCTGACCCAGGGGCCGCCGAGCGACTTGAGATCGTTCATCGCCTCGCGCAGCGCGTCGTCGAGCGACATCCCCATCTTCATGTAGAGGACAACGCTGTGCGCTGTCGCCGCGCGCATCGCCATCTCGCCATGCCCGGTGCAGGCGGCCGCGCCGTAGCGGTTATCGGCGTAATTGCCCGCCGCGATGATCGGGGAATCGCCCAGGCGTCCGGGATACTTCCACGACCACCCGCTCGTGCTGACCCCGCAGGCGATATTGCCGTCGCGGTCCTGCGCGATGAAGTTGACCGTCCCCGTCGGGCGCTCCGGGTCCGCCGCGCGGCGGGACAACTCGGCCATCCGCTCGCGGAATTTCGCCTCGCCGGGGGTGAGGTTGGTGTCACGCGCCAGGCCTTGCTGCCAGATCGCCCGCGCCTCCTCCGTCAGCAGATCGCGCTTCGGGAAACCCATCTCCTCGGCGAATCGCTCCGCGCCGCCGCCGACGATCAGGACGTGCGGCAACTCTTCCAGCACCTTCCGCGCCACCTCGATCGGGTGCTCGTAGCCGCGAATCGCCCCCACGCACCCCGCCGCCAGGGTCTGCCCGTCCATTAGCGAGGCATCCAGTTCCACCTCGCCGATCAGGTTCGGCAGGCCCGAGTAGCCGACACTGTGATCGTCGGGGTTGCTCTCCACAAAGCCGATCCCGGTCACCACCGCGTCGATCACGCTGCCCCCGCCGCGCAGCACCTCCATCGCCTGCCTGATCCCGACATCCCCATTGCTACTCGCGACGATAATCATCCGGTCCCCTTCCATGTTACGCGCCCACAGTCCTCGGGCCTTCGCAGTCGGCAGCGTATTATACTGAGCGGAACACCGGCGCGCGCCGGGACACGGCCGCCGCGTGAGGGACCGATGCCGCTCGAACTCTTCATGGACGATATTGTCCAACTCCGCAAGTCGCACCCCTGCGGCAGCGACCGGTGGCGTGTCGTGCGCCTCGGGGCCGACATCGGGCTGCGCTGCCTCGGCTGCGAGCGCAAGGTGCTCCTGTCGCGCCGGGATCTGGAAAAGCGCCTGAAACGGTTCATCAATCGCGGCGCACCCGCGCCGGACATGGTCGAAATCCCGACCACGCGAGCGGAATGAGCCACGAGATCGCCGACCCCCCCGCGAGTTTGGAACGTTCCCCCGGCGGGGCCGGCGGGTTCATCAACGTGCTGGCGAATCAAGCCTTCCTCCGCCTCTGGCTGGCCCAGGCGATCTCGCAGACCTCGCAGCAGATGATCAATTTCACCCTGCTCATCCAGGTGCGCCGGATCATCGAGGAGCGGGGGGTGGGCGGGGGCAACACCGCGGTCGCCATCCTCATCCTCACCTTCGCCACCCCGCCGATCCTGTTCAGCGCCCTGGCCGGCGTCGCCGTGGACCGCTCGGAAAAACGCCTGATCATGGCGCTGGTCAATCTCGGACGCGCCTGCTGCATCGCGGGGTATCTCTTCCTGCAACCCGACTGGTCGCTCATCGCCACCCTGCTCTATATCTACACCCTCTGCTTCACCTTCTCCTCGATCGGCCAGTTCTTCGGCCCCGCCGAGGGCTCGACGATCCCGCTCCTCGTCGCGCGGGAGCAATTGATCAGCGCCAATGCGCTCTTCAGCCTCACGTTCATCGGCTCCCAACTCCTCGGCTTCGTCATCCTCGGCCCCCTCCTCACCCATCTCCTGGGTCTGCGCACGATCTATATCGTCGTCGTCGCCCTCTATTGCTTCTGCGGCGCGCTGATCTTCTCCCTGCCCCGCTTGCCACGCGCCAGTCGGGGGGAGACGGCGGGCGAGGGGCGCAGTATCCGCAGCGATCTGCGCGAGGTGGTGCAATATCTCGCCCGCGACCCGCTCCTCCGCAAGGCGATCGCCTACCTGACGATCGCCAACTCCGCCTTCCTGATGCTCTCGTCCCTCGCGCCGGACTTCGTCTCCACCGTCCTGGGCCTTTCTTCCGAGCGCCTCATCGTGGTGATCGGCCCCGCCGGTCTCGGCATGGTCGCGGGGGTGGTCATCGTCGGTCGCCTCGGGCGCCGCCTCGATCGTGAGATGCTGGTGGACCGCGCCTTGATCGTTGTCGGCGCGCTCCTCCTCCTCTTCGCCACCGTGCCGCCGTTCCTGGCGGCGCGGTCCGAGGCATCGACCGGGGCGGTGCTCACCCCGCCGGTGCTCGTGGCGATGTTCCTGGCCGTCGGCCTGGGGCTAACCAACGCCTTCATCATCGTCCCCAGCCAGACGCTGCTCCAGGAGCGGTCGACCGAGCAGATTCGCGCGCGCGTCCTCTCCGCTTTCTTCACCACCTCCAACGCAGTCGCGCTGATCCCGATCCTCTTCGCCGGCGTCCTCGGCGATCTCTTCGGGGTCGTGCGCGTCCTGACGGTGATCGCCCTCCTGGTGCTCGGTGGCAGACTTCTGGCCGATCGCGCCAGGCGGCAACGCACGCGACGCCCCATGCCGTCTTGAGCGCGACGGCACCTTTGCGCTGAGGCTCGGCGCGGAAATTGCGGTGCGCCGCCAAGACAACAGCGCACCGCGCGAGGTCAACGACGACCGGGGGAGCGCATGGCAAATCTACGGAGGAGGGGCGTCTGTGGCGATGTCGGGGAAGGGTGCAACAGTCGGCGCAATCTTCGTCGTGGAGGATGATCCACAAATCGCGGCGATGCTCTCCGAATTCCTGGAAGATGAGGGCTATTGGGTGCGTACCGGCGTCAATGGCAGCGCGCTGGTCACCGCCATCGCCGAGCCACCCGCAATGGTCCTCCTCGACGTGATGATGCCCGGCCTCGACGGGATCGAATTCTGCCGCCGCTTCAAGGCGAACCCCGACACGGCGAATGTCCCGGTGGTGTTCATCACCGCCGCCCAGACCGATCTTATCGCCGCCCGCCTGAACACGATTCGCTACGAGCAGCTGATCCGCAAGCCGTTCACGCTCGACGAGATCCTCTCCACCGTCCATCGCTACGTCGCGAACTGATAGCACCACCTCCGGGTACTGCCGAGGGGAAGCACGCGGTGCGAAAAGATTCCGGATCGCCAGGTGGACAACCCGGCAGCTTTTCCTGTGGAGAGATGGCGGTGTTTCTCAACGGTGTTGTTAACCTTCCTGGGTGGCGGGCCGCGCGACCTCTCCCCCCTGATCCGCCGTTTCCGCGCGCCAGAACGCGAACGCCAGCAACGCGACCCCGATGACAATACACGAATCGGCCACGTTGAAGACGTACCAGCGCAACTGATCGCTAAGGCGGAGATCGACGAAATCAACGACGTAGCCGAAGCGCGCCCGGTCGATGATATTACCGAGCGCCCCGCCGATAATTAGCCCGAAGGCAATCTGCTGCAACGGTCGCGCCGCCAGCAAAGAGCGCGCCCAGAGCCACGCGACGACCCCCACTGCCAGCAAGACCGGCAACCAGACGAAGGCCGAATTTTGGAAGCGGCTGAACGCCGTGCCGGTGTTGCAGACATAGGAGATGCCAGCGTAACGCCCCAGAACTGGCGTGAACGTCGGATTGCCGCACGGTCCGTAGCGAGGGGTAATCCAGCCTTTCGTCAGCTGATCCACGACCAAGATCACGCTCACGAGCGCCGCGACAAGTAGCACCGCGCGGGCAACGCTGAGGGTCGGCGGTCGCCCCGCAGCTCCTTCTGTCAGCTCGATCCCCCTCGGGTGCCGCGTTCCCGTTTCCGACCCCGCCCGCATCGCCCTACCCTTCGCACGCTATGCCTTGTCGAGGATCAGGGCGGCGCACGCTGGTGCCACCTATGCGCATTATAGCGAGCGTCCCGAGCGGGGGCACTATCGGCATGCGCACACTGTAGGCCACGCGACCTACAGCATCGCCGCGATATGATCGGTGAGTTGACTCAGCTCGAACGGTTTGTAGAGGATCGGCACGCCCTTCTCATCGAGCACATCCTGCCACGGTTGCATCTCGCCAGCGGAAACCGCCGTACACATCAGCACCGGGATACGCCGTGTCTGCGGATCGGTGGAGAGGAGATAGAGGACGCCGAGCCCGCCGATCTCCGCCATCCGCACATCGAGGATGATCAGATCCGGTAAGAGTGAACGAATCACGGAAAAAGCTTGATCGCCGTGGGCGCAGATGGTGACGCGATAACCCTCATCGGTCAGAAACTCGCGCATCAACTCCGCGAGTTGCCGATCATCATCGACAACCACGATCGACTTCTGGGCCTGCTCCTGGCCCGTATCACCCGCCGAGGGCGATCCTGACGTCCCTCGCTCATCGCTCATCGACCCTATCTCTCGCACATGCCCCATCATATCGCACATAAATCTGAATCACATCCAAAGTCGGCTCATGCTTGCAACGCAGCTTCACTTCCCCAAACGCAAGCACCACGCCATCGCTGTCGAGTGGGAGGGACGCACGAACCACCCCGTCTGATTAATAGCACACCATTCGCGGCATGTGACCGGCCTAATTGTACCGCTTATTCTTGCCGCCCCGGTCGTATCGGTATGCTAGACTACACAATGCGCTCAGCTATTCTCCAGCGCCTCATCCGTCATCCTCTCATCCCTCGCGGCGCGTGATCGCCGGGTATACAAGCGGTTCGCCCCGTGGAAAGGAGTATGCCGGGATGTTCCGGCAAGTTCGCGGCAAAATCGCCCTCTCGCTCGTCTTCGGCGTCCTCGTCATCGCCGCCCTCTCCCTCGTCGCCGATGTTCAGAAACTGCGCGCCACCCTCGGCGGTTTCGACTGGGCGCTGCTCCCGCTCATCCTGGGGCTCACCCTCTTCAATTACGCCCTCCGCTTCGCGAAATGGCAATACTATCTACGCCTGATCGGGGTGCGCGGTCTCACCACCCGCGACAGCTTCGGGATCTTCTTCAGTTCCTTCACGATGGTGATGACCCCCGGCAAAGTCGGCGAACTCCTGAAATCATATCTCCTGCGCCGCATCGCCGGGACACCGATCGCCACCTCCGCCCCGATCATCCTCGCCGAGCGGATGACCGACGGCGTGGCGATGGTCTTTCTCGCGGCACTCGGCCTGGTGAACTTCCGCTTCGGCTGGCCGGTCCTCGTCATCACCCTCGCCGCCGCGTTGGGCGGCACAGCCCTGGTCCAGCATCGACCGACGGCCGAGCGGCTCCTCTCCCTCGGCGCGCGGATCGGCCCGCTCGCCGCGCGAATCCATCACCTGCGCGACTTCTACGAGAGCAGCTACGAGATCCTGCGACCGCGCCCCTTCGGGCTCGCCGTCCTCTGCGGGCTCGTCTCCTGGGCGGGCGATTGCGTCGCCTTCTATCTCGTCCTGATCGGCCTCGGCCTGCCCGGTTCCTGGTCGCTGCTGATCGCCGCCACGTCGATCCTGGCGCTCTCCACGCTGATCGGCTCGGTGTCGATGCTCCCCGGTGGCCTCGGCGTGGCCGACGCGAGTATCGCCTTCCTGCTCACTCTGGCCGTGGCCTCCCCGCCGATGACCGGCGACATCGCCGTGGCCGGGTCGTTGCTCATCCGCTTCGCGACCCTCTGGTTCGGGGTGGCTCTCGGCGCGGTCGTCGTCATCGCGTATCGCCACCTCTTCAGCGGGATGCAAGCGCTCGATAGGCTCGCCGCCGAGGGCAGCCCCGACAGCGCGCGTTCACTTGTCGGGACGAAACCCTGAGCCGAATCCGCGCGCAAATACGTAGATACTCAACGGAACCGTGCGACGACGGCCTGTGCGAAGGAGCAGCGTGTGACAGATGTACCGAGCGGCGGGAGTATCGGCTCCGCTATCTGCCCGACGTGCGGCGCGGGCAACCGACTTGGCAGTCGTTTTTGCGAACGCTGCGGGACCCGCTTGCCGCAAATTGCCCGCGAGGTGACCGGCCCGCCGCCCTCCCCGCCGACCGACGCCACCCTGACCTTCGAGCGTCCGACGGAGCCCGCCCCCCGGGACACTCATGAGAGCCCGGCCACGGCGACAGATGGTGGGTTCGTAACGCCGACTGCCGCCGAGCCGTTCGCCCACCCGCCCGCAGACGATGGGCCGACGAATGAACCGGGGGCCGAACCATCGGTGCAGCGCGATGCGCCGACGATGAGTTTCGACTTGCCCACCCTGCCCACACCCCTGGCAAATGAGGAGCGCAGCGCGCCCACCGTTTCGTTCGACCTGCCGCGATTGGACCCGTCCGCCGACGCCCCAGCCGAGGCGCACCAGCGCACGGATGCGGCGTCTTCAGCCGCGCGCGATGCGAGCGCGCCGGAGGCCGATAAGTGGGATTACCAACCGTGGAAGCCGCAACGACCGGGGGAGCTGTCGGCGGCGACGGGGGATTTGCCCGAACAAGGCGCGACGCGACCAACGCCCGCGCAACCGATGCCAGCGCCCAACCCGGTCGCCAGCACACCCGCACGTCCCGAGTCGGCACCAGCCCCGCCGTCGCCGCCCCCGGCGCCGGGGCAAGCGCCGTATCAACCGCAGGCTCCCGGCTGGTACGGTGGCCCACCCCCGGCGGCCCCGGTGGCGCAAGGGAGTGTCACCTATCCCACGCCGGGCGATCCCTCGGTGGCCAGCGGTCAAGCCGGGTCGGGTGGCTTCGCCGGTGGACCGCCCGCCTATGGCTACCCGCAAGGCGGTGCGCCGGCCTGGAACCCGCCGAATGCCGGGGCCTATCCCGCCCCAGCAACCAGCGGGAGTAATCGCACACTCTGGATCATCCTCGGCGTCGTCGGCGGCCTCCTCCTCCTCTGCGCCATGATCTGCGTGTTGCTCATCCTGGTCGGCGCGGTGAGCGCTTCCTCGAGCGGCGCGGTCGCCACCAGCGTCGCCACCGCGACCCGGCCATGACCCGGATAATTCCCGCGCGACGTTAGCGCGAATGGAGACCCGATAGCGAAGAGGAGCGCCGACGCAACATTCGCGTCGGCGCTCCTCAGATTCGTTCGTGTGGCACCATGGCGCGGCGTCGATTCGCTCTTCATGCGTCGCCAGGTCGAGTCTGCGGTGATGCGGCGTCGGTGCAGCCAAACAACACGCTGGCTGATCGCGGTGGCCTCCCCATGAGCGGGGAGGCCACCGCGACGAGCTAACGCTTGAGGATCTTGACCCCGCCGAAGAGATCCTGGCCGAGGCGAGTGTGGACCAGACCCTTCACGTAGGGCTTGACCATCACGACATCGGCGTTATTGTAGAGCGGCACCAGCGGCAGGTCGGTCAGCAGCAGCCTCTCGGCCTCTTCGTAGCCGGCCTGGCGCTGCGCCCGATCCTGCGACAGATTCGACTTGCGAATCAGATCGAGGAACGCCTTGCCGCTCGCCAGCTGCGGGTAGTGCGTGTGCCAGTACTCCTGGTCGGCCCTGTCGAAGAAGAAGTTGTACCAGTTGTTCGGGTCTTCGTAGTCCGAGAACCAACCGCCGACGTACAGATCGAACGGCTGATCGCGGCGGGCCGCGCGCCACACCGCGTATGCCCGCCGCTCCAACTGGTCGAGGCGAATAGTGATCCCGACTTCTTTCAAGTCGGCCTGGATGGCCTGGGCGATCGCTTTGGCGGCCACGGTGTCGCTATGGGTGTAGACCAGTTCCTGGCCGGTGTATCCCGCCGTCTGGAGTAGCTGCCGCGCCCTGGCCTTGTCACCCTTGGCGTCGACCGGCAGCGGCGACTGCTCCCGATACCCGAGAATCCCCTTCGGCACCAGCGTCGTCTTCGGCAGATATTGCCCCTTCAGGACGTTGGCGCAGAGGTTGTCGCGGTTAATCGCGTAGTGGACCGCCTGACGAAATTCCTGCTTCGAGACGATCGACTTCGTGTTCGTGACGTCGAAGACGATGAATCCGGTGCCGGACGACGCCACCTGATTGAATTCCTTGCTGAGATTCGTGTCGGCCTTCACCCGCTGCAAACTGTCCGGCGCGAGGCTGTTGACGACATCGATCTCGCCCTTCTCGTAGGCGGGCAGCGACGAGGAGGTGATGTCCTGGTAGAGGACAAGGGTGATCTGCTGCAAGCTCGGCTTCTCGCCGTAGTAGTTCGGGTCGGCCACGAGCACCATCCGCTGATCATGCGCCCACTCCTGCAGCTTGTACTTCCCGGCGGTGACCATATTACCGGCCTCAACCCACCGTTCCTTGTTCTTCTCGATCGTGGCCTGCTGCAGCGGCACGTAGATCCAGGTCGAGACGAGCGCTAGGAAGTAGGGCGCGGGCTCGCCGAGGGTCACGACGAGCGTGGTGTCATTCATCGCCTTGACGCCGACGGTGTTCGGGTCGGTCGTCTTGCCGGTGTTATAATCCTCCGCTCCCCTGAGCGGGTAAAGCGCCTGGGCATACTCCGAGGCGGTGTCCGGGTTCAGATTCCGCTTCCAGGTCCACTCGTAGTCCCTTGCCTTCAGCGGGCTGCCATCGGAGAATTTCAGATCGGGGCGCAGCGTGAAGGTGTAGGTGAGGCCATCGGCCGAGAGGTCGTACCGCGCGGCGTGCGCCGGCCTGGGGTCGCCCTGCTGATTCGGGGTGATGAGGCCATCCCAGCAATTGAGGATGAACTGCACTTCCAGCACGGAGGTCGCCTGACCGGGATCGGCGTGCGTTAGTTCGACGAACGGATAGCGCAGTTCCTGCCTGTCGGCCAGCGGCGCGTTTGCCGGAACCTCGCCACCGAGCAACGTCCCCTGGGCGGTCGCGATACCGGTGGCCGCGCCGGTGGCCGTCGGGGTCCCGGCCACCGGCGAAACGGCGCGCGTCGCGATCCCCGCCGCCGGCGAACCGGACGGTCGGATGGCGGTGCGAATGCCACCTGGCGCGGTATTCACGCTCGGCGAGGCGCTCGGCGCGACGATCGTCGGGGCGACGGTGGTCGGAGCGTTCGTGGCGGTCGTGGTCGAGGCGACAGGCACTATCGTCGGGGCCGGGCTCCCGCCACGGCAGGCGATCAGGAAGACGTTGATCGCCGCGCCGGAGAAGCCCAACGTCGCCGCCCGGACGACGAAGTCACGACGCGAGATGCGGCCCTGACGCAGGGCCGCGATCAACCGCTGGGATACCTGGCGTCGCTCCCGGTGTGGCGACCATTCGTGCTCGAACATCCTCACGCTCCTTAGCCTGCGCCGTGTATTTTTCATCCGACCGCGCAGCTTTCCTTGCGGTGGGCCACTCCTCGCTTATCCCCACCGGAGAGGATACCTGTGCGCTATCCTCCCCAGCATCCTCGTCGGGCAATACCATCAGGCTGGGCAGGATAGGTAGCGCAAGCCTGAACAGATCAGCATCGGTCACGATCGTCTGCCACCCGGTGGTGCACCGCGTCTGGGCGGGTGAACGCTATCCCAAGCGAGACAGCAGATCACCATTACCCCCGGTATGACAACCGATAACTGCGGCTCAGTATCGTCGCTAACGTTAGCCGCAAGGGTAGAACCTTGCTCATAGATTGACAAGGTGGCGTGGGGTGATCGTTCGTTTCTACGCGCCGCGCGACGACGACAGAGCATACACATGTCTCACCCCTGTAACGCCGTTTGATCGCGTCGGACCTCCCCAGGTGTACCGTTTTATGCTACCCTCTCTATCCGCGGCGCGACGGTGCGCCGCACCTCGTCCCCAGGAGGACCCGACAATGGCGGAGCGATTCCGGCGTATCCCGGCAGTGGCGATCCTCTCCCTTCTAGTCACGATGTCGACCTTCTTCATCCCGAGCGGTGTCCGGCCTGTCGCCGCCGAGCCGAGTCTCGATCTCACCCCGTTCCGCGGCCCTTGCACCACCAGCGTCACCGCCCTCGGCACCGGTTTCACCCCCGGCCTCGGCCTCACCTTCACCGCACAATTGGAGGGGAGCACGGACGATCGCGCCACCGTCTTCGCCCAACCGACCGTCGGCCCCGATGGCACGGTCGCCGCGACCGCCGACCTCGCCCGGATCGTCCCCGGCTGCACCGACCCCGCCGCCGTCGCCGGCCAGCAATATCGGATCAGCGCGCGCGACAGGAACACCGGCTCACTCTTCGCCTACGCCCTGTTCATCATCACCGCGCCGGAGGCCACCCCGCTCCTCACGCTCGATCCGCCCGGTGGCCCTTGCCTCACCCAGGACCCGATCATCACCGTCAGTGGTACGGGCTTCCCGGCGAATGGCGCGGTCACCATCGGCGTGCGCACCGCCGCGACCGACGCGGCGCTCTTCCCCGGCACGATCGTCGGGGCCAATGGGGCGTTCACCTCGACAGTGCGCCTGATCGGTTGCGGCCCGACTACCCCGCCCAACACGCAATTCCTGATCTTCGCCTACAGCGGCGATTCCGCCAGTGGCGATCCACTCCTCCAACTCGCCGCCGCGACCTACAACACCGGCAGCACCAGCGCCGACAAGGTCTGTTTCCCAGAAACGAACCAGTGCATTGGCGGCGGCTTCCTGGCGCGCTGGCGGGCGACCGGCGGGCTGGCGATCAACGGCTACCCGCTCAGTGGGGAGTTTAAGCAGCGGCTCGAAGATGGCCGCGAATATACCGTCCAGTATTTCGAGCGGGTGCGCCTGGAATACCACCCCGGCAACACCCCGCCGCAAGATATTCAGCTCGGGCAGTTCGGTCGCCGGATCCTGGAAGGGATCGGCGGCGCGCCGACAGAGGCGGTCAGCCCGCGGGACGGCGACATCCATTTCCGCGAGACCGGCCACAACCTCGCGCCCGACTTCTTCACCTACTGGCAGAGGAACGGCGGGCTCGATCAGTTCGGCTATCCGCTGACCGAGGAGTTCAGCCAGCAACTCGCGGATGGCAAGACCTACACCGTCCAGTATTTCGAGCGCGCCCGCTTCGAGCGCCACCCGGAGAATGCGCAGCCTTTCACCATCCTGCTCGGCCAGTTCGGGCGGCAGATCCTGGCGGAGACGCGCCCGCAGCCGTGACCCCATCCCGCGAAGCGCGACGATCGCCGGAGAACGTGGCGAGGGCCGATCCCTGGGGGATCGGCCCTCTCTCTCGCTCTACAGTCGCCGCCTTCGCGCTCGTTGGCCGACGATGCTACACGTCCAGGTTGACCACTTCCTTGGCGTGGGTCTGGATGAAGCGATAGCGCGGCGGCACGGCATTCCCCATCAGCATATCGAACGTCTGGTCCGCCGATACCGCGTCTTCCAGGGTCACCTGGAGGATCGTCCGCGCCTGCGGGTCCATCGTCGTCTCCCAAAGCTGATCGGGGTTCATCTCGCCGAGACCCTTGTAGCGCTGGAGTTCCGGCTCCTTGCCGCCCGCCGCAGCCGACTTCTGCAGCAGCGCATCCTTCGCCGCGTCGTCGTAGACCCAGTGCTTCTCCTTGCCGATCTGCACCCGGTAGAGCGGCGGCTGCGCGATGTAGAGATTACCGTCGCGGATGATCTGCTCCAGGTGGCGGAAGAAGAAGGTCAGCAGCAGCGTGCGGATGTGCCCGCCGTCCTGGTCGGCGTCGGTCATGATGATGACGCGATGGTAGCGTAGCTTGCCGATGTCGAACGTCTCGCCGATCCCGGTGCCCATCGCCGTTACCAGCGTGCGAATCTCGTTGTTTTGGAGCATCTTGTCGAGGCGGGCCTTCTCGACGTTGAGGATCTTGCCGCGCAGGGGCAGGATCGCCTGGAAACGCCGATCGCGGCCCTGCTTCGCCGAGCCACCGGCGCTATCGCCCTCCACGATATACAGCTCTGACTTCGCCGGGTCGCGCTCCGAGCAATCGGCCAGCTTGCCCGGCAGGGTCAGGCTGTCGAGCGCGCCCTTGCGCTGCACCAACTCGCGCGCGTTCCGCGCCGCCTCGCGCGCGCGCGCCGCCGTCAGACACTTGTCGATGATCCGCTTGCCCGCCGAGGGATTCTCCTCCAGGAATGCCGCTAGTGCCTCGGCGACGCTGGTCTGCACCGCGCCGGCCATGTCGGCGTTGCCGAGCTTCCCCTTCGTCTGCCCCTCGAACTGCGCGTCCGGCAGCTTCACCGAGATGATCGCCGTCAGCCCCTCGCGCACATCCTCCCCGGAGAGGTTCGCGTCCTTCTCCTTCAGGATCCCGGTCTTGCGCGCGTATTCATTGAGGATCCGGGTCAGCGCCGAGCGGAACCCCGAGACGTGCGTCCCGCCGTCTACCGTGTTGATATTGTTGGCGAACGAGTGAACCGACTCGCCGTAGGAATCGTTGTATTGCAGCGAGACCTCGACGTTGTACGCATTCACCTGGCGCTGCACGTAGAACGGGCGCGGGTAGAGGACCACGCGATTGCGATTCAGGTGCCGCACGAACGAGACGATCCCGCCCTCGAAATAGAACGATACCTCGCGATCCGAACGCTCGTCGATCAGCCGGATGCGCAGCCCCTTCGTCAGGTAGCAGGTCTCGCGGAAGCGCTGTGCCACCGTCTCGAAGAGATAGTCGGCGTCGCCGAAGATCTCCCTGTCGGCCAGCCACTTCGTCTTCGTGCCATGCTGGTACGGATCGCTCGGATCGATGTCGCCGATCCGCTTCACCTTCGCGACCGGCTTGCCGCGCTTGTACTCCTGCTGATAGATCCCGCCGTCGCGGCGCACCTCGACGATCAGGCGCTCGGAGAGGGCGTTGACGACGGAGACGCCGACACCGTGCAGGCCACCGGCGACCTGATAGCCGCTGCCGCCGAACTTCCCTCCGGCATGGAGGACCGTCATCACGACTTCCAGGGCCGACTTCCGCATCTTGGCGTGCTCACCGACCGGGATGCCGCGCCCGTTATCGACGTTGGTGATCCAGCCGTCCTTGTGAATCGTCACGGTAATCGTGTCGCAATGGCCGGCCATCGCCTCATCGACGCTGTTATCCGCGACCTCCCACATCAGGTGGTGCAGGCCACGGGCGTCGGTCGAGCCGATGTACATACCCGGGCGCTTGCGCACCGCCTCAAGCCCTTCGAGGACCTGGATCGCATCGGCACCGTACCCGGTCCCCGCGCCCTTGACGACCTTTTCGGCCTTCGCCACCGCTTGTTGGATCTCTTGTGCCACTGTGTACTCCTATCGAGAACGATGAAGGCCGCAACTGGGAAGACTGCCCCGACGGCGCGCCGGGAAACGCGCCGCGCTACTTCGTGTCCCGTACCTCGTGGTTCGCGCTCTTCACCCCTTCCAGGACGCCCAGGCGCTCCCGGTAGAAAAACATCGCCGCCGCCGTCAGCCCCGTGGCGATGAAACCATTGCCCAGAATTGCCAGCGGCACCCCCGCCGCCTGCTGCGTCAACAAGCGCCACCCGTAGGGGAAACCGACACTGAGCAGATAGGTCGCGGCGATCAGGCCGAACATCGCCCAGAAGTTCCGCCGCACCACCCCCACACTCAGCTTAATCGCCCGGAACGGCCCCACGTCGCTGACCGCGATCGCTTCCGGCGCGAGGGCCAGATAGACGTACAAGACCAGCAACGGCACCAGCAGCAAGAGCAATAGCGGCGCGGCATCAAGGCCGAGCAGGCTCATGATCGTCACCAGGATGAGCAACGGCAGGAGCAGCAGGCAGAACCCAGCCACGACGATCGCGGCGAGGCCGAGCAGTCGCAGCCAGCAGCGCGGCACCTGCCGCAGGGCCGCAGGCAAGGAGAACGCCTCCTGCCGCGCCAGGGGCGCGAGGAGCGACAACGACACCGCCAGCCAGAGGAGGCCGAGGACGACCAGCGCCACCACCAGGAGGAGGACGAGCGACCAATGGCCCGGGTCGAGCGTCCCCACGCCCCAGGGCCGTCCGACCTGTTCGCTGACAGGTTGGGCCAGGAGCAGGGGCTGTTGCCCGAGCGAGAGCAGCCCGAACAGATCAGTCTCCTGCCCGAGCGTGCGCAGCGTCGCGATCGTTTCAGCGGAATCGGGTGCGGTGGCACCTTGTTGCTGCGCGAGTTCGAGCAAGGAGATCATGCCATCGGTGAATGGTGCTGCCGTCAGTCGGCCACCGAGCCAATAGAGGAGATCGAGCGCGACAACCGGAACCATGACCCACGGTCGCCGCGCGACGGCGAAGCAACCGTCGGCGATTGCGTCGATGACTCCCACGCCGACCCCTTTCCATCAACATAAATTGTACCACGCTGACGCCCTTTCTGCCACGCCCGGCGCGCGATAAAGGGCTGTACGGACGCGGGTTCTCGGGGATCGATTCGGTGCGCGGGCGCGCACCGTCAGCCCGCTCAGCTCAAGCGTCCCCAGCGCGCGGAAGCGCCGCCCCACCATGCCTCGATCCGGTCGCGGCGCAGCAGGATGGCGAGCGCGGCGGTGAGCATGATCAGGCCGAGCAGGCCGATGACCGCCCAGTTCGGCAGGGAGCGCGCCGCGTCGAAGACGGCGCGCAGCGTTGTCAGCGTGAGGAAGAGCAGGCAGAGCGCCACACCGTAGCGCCGCCGCAGGAAGACCGTCAGCCCGAGCAGGACCACCCCCTCCGCCAGGCCGAGGAAGATGTAGCGCCAGGGGTGGAGGAGCGACTGCGCGAAGGTCGTCCCCAGGATCACCGCGACCGCCCCTGCCAGCAGTGCGTTCGCCGTCGGCATGCGGATCGGCCCCAGATCGCGCTCGTAGGCGACATAGACCGAGAGGGCGAACAAATAGATGCCGAGCGGCACGGCGTATGCCTGCGGGTTGTTCGGCGTGATCCGGGCGATCCCCATCAGCAGGGCGGTCGTGATCACGGCGGACGCGCCGTAGCCGGTCGGGCGACGCAGCGTCATGATCGCATCGGCCGCGAGGGCCGCGCCGCAGAGGCTCACCGCCAGACCCACCGGCCCGTAGGCGCTATCGAGGACCAACTCGAGCAATTCCCCGTTCGCCAGGAATGCGCCGGTCGCCTCCGCCAGGAACCAGCCACCGAGGATCGGCCCACTCACCGCCCAGAGGCCCGCCGACCAGCGATGGGCCATGAACCAGTCGGTGCGCCGGGCAGGCGGCACACCGCGCCATCCTTGCAACGCCAGGGCCAGGACCAGCCCCGTGCCGGCGTAGAATGCCGGTGCCCAGCGCGGTCCGGCACCCGCCAGGGCGACCGTCGCGGCGATCGTGCCGAGGCCCCAGAGATTCGGCAGGAGCAAGAAGGCCGTGCGGCGTTCGCTCGCCGCGATCGCCGCGCCCGCCAGCACGAAGAGGAGGAGGATCGCGGCGGTCTGGAAGCGATTGCCCGCCACGATCGCGATCGCGGTCGCCGCGATCGCCAGACCCTGGCTGATGATCACGAGTTGCCCGTCCCAGGCCCGCCGCGCGCCTTGTCGCCGTAACGGCGGGAGGACGGTCACCGGCCCGAGCGCCGCCAGCGTGTAGACCCAGGCATAGCCGTAGACGCCCGGCGACGACCCTATCCGCAACAGATGGAACAGGGTCAGCGACCCCGCCAGCGCCACCGGGTAGAGGAGCCACGGCTCTCGCAGCCCCCACAGGTTGAGGATGCCGTAGCCGAGCGCCGCGCCGAAGATCGCTACCCAGTAGGCCGAGTTGCCGTCGGGGACGAAGTAGCCCCAGGGCAGGAGGAGCAGACCGATCTGGAGCCAGCCGACGGCGAGCGCGGCCAGCGCCCCCGCGCGCCAGGCCGGTCCCCCACGCCGCAGGAGCAGCCCGACGACCAGCGCCAGCCAGCCACCGCCCAGGGTCGTCGCCGCATAGCCGCGCGCCGGTAGCGCTCCCCACCAACCGAGCGCGACGATCAGCAGCGCGCCCATCAGGCCGGCATCGGCGACGTGCAGGCCGCGCAGGGCGGGCCGCGATTGCGTCGCCGCCGCGAGGCTGTAGAAACCCACCCCGATCAGCAGGGCAACGACCGGGGCCAGGCGCTCCCGCACCAGGTCGCCCGCGATGACGGTCACGATCCCGCCGATGGGGATCAGCGCCTGCGCCAGCCAGGCGGGGAGCGACCCGAACGTCGCGCGACCGAGGGCGGTGCACTCGCCAAGGCGACCGGATAGGAGCAAGGCCAACGGCAGGATCAAGTAGAGCGGGCCGAGCCACGCGCCCGGCCCGTCGGCGGCGGCCAAGGCCCCGCACCAGGCCGCGACGGTCGCCAGGAGCGCCGCCACCGCGTAGACGCGCCCGACCCGCCGCAGCGCCAGGACACCGTAGAAGAGGGCACAAATCGCCGCCCCGAAGGCCCAGGTCGCCGCCGCTGAAAGCCCCTGTTCGCGCAGAAAGAAGTTGTATGCCCCCACGATATCCAGCGGCAGGAGGACCGCGCCGATGCCGAGGAACGTCTGCCCGGCGGGGCGCACGCGCGGCAGGCGCAGGCAGGCGAGGCCGCCGCCGCCGAACGCGAGGGTGAAGCCGGCCATGATCGCCGCCTTCGCGCCCGCCCCGAGCAACCGCCACGAGCTGATCACGAAGATCAGCGAGGCCATCACGACGAAGAACGCCCCGAGGAAGAGAGTCAGATTAATCCAGAGGCCGGTCACCGCACCCGAGCGTGGTTGGGCGGCAGGAGCCGCTTGCCCCCCGCCCGCGGGCCGCTGCGCCACAGCGGGGGGGGGCACTGCCCCCGCCAAATCGCCGCCGGCGGCGAGCATCGGGGCGGCGGGGCTTTGCGGCAGCGTATGATCGGGCGCGGGCATACGTTGGTGCTGCGCGAGTTCTCCCATACTCGGGGAGGGGTGCGCGGTGGCGAGCGGCAGGGTCGATTGCGTCGGCAGAGTGCCGGAGGCCGCCCCAACGGTCGCGGCATCGAGATGGTGCAGCCGCGCCTCGTAGTCGCGCCGCAGAGTCTCGTAGCCCCGCTCGTCGATCACGCCGCGAGCCAGCAGCCCATCCAGATCGGCCAGCGCCCAGGAAACCCCCGCGCGCTGCCTCACCCGCTCGTCCATCATCCCAGCCAAGGGAAGTACGAACGACGAACGACGAACGACGAAGCGCGGAGCAGCTCTGTACCCTTTACTTCGTACTTCCAACTTCGTACTTCGTACTTCATCAGGCCCAGCCCAACTCGCGCAAGCGCCGATCGGAGATGCCGAAGTGGTGGGCCAGTTCGTGGATCACCGTGACGCGCACCTCGTTCCGCAGCGTCTCCTCGTCCGGGCAGACCGCTTCGAGCGCCCCCTGGAAGAGGGTGATCTTGTCGGGCAGGACCATCCCGTAGCCGCCCGTCCGGTCGGTCAGCGGGATCCCCTCGTAGAGGCCCAGGAGGATTTCTTCGGCGTCGAGATCGCCGGCCTCATCGAGTTGGTGCGCTGTCGGTGCATCGGCGACCACGATCTCGACATTGTCGAGCATCGCCAGGATCGCATCCGGCAACCCGTCAATCGCCTCGATCACCAATTCCTCGAACCGCGAGCGCCCACGTGCCGTCCCGCCGGTCATCGCCTCGCCCCCGACATCGCGCCGCCCTCATCGCCCATCTATCACACGGTCACGCCGCGCCGTCGCATTCACGGCGAAGTATAGGGGATGCTACCAACTCTCGATCGCGTCAGGGGTTCATACTGTTGCATCACTTACGTCATCCCTCGCGCGTCGGTGACAACCTCGATTGAAGCAACGTAACCGCCGTGTACCCCCCTATAATGGGTAACGATCGACATGGTGAAAGTATCCCGTGAGGATTGTCGATGCCCATACTGTCCGCAGCCTCCGAGCGTGTGCTGGTAGCGATTATTAACAATCAGCTCGACCTCACCCTGGTGCGCGAACAGCACTGGTATCGGATTCCCGTCAGCAGCGCCAAGAAATGGCTCGGCGGCAACTGGCCGCCGCAATGGCTGGCGTTCTATCAAACCGAAATCTTCGGCAGCGAGGCATTCTCGATCAATTACTATGCGCGGGTGCTGGACATTCGCGAGGCCTTCCGCTGGGAACTCTTCCCGGAGGGACCGCGCGATGACAAGGCGCAGCAACGATACTATCAACTCGTCCTCGGGCCGCTGGAACGGCGCGAACCAGCGATAGTCAGCAGGCGTTGGCGGCGGATCGTCTTCATCCCGACCGATTGGCAACGCTTCGTCAACGCCGTGGAGATCAACGGATCTCTACCGTGAAAGCCCGCTCGAAGAGATCCTCTGACAGGAGTTGAAGCGCTTGCGAGTCCTGGCAGAGCGTCAAGAGTTCGTCACGGCCAAAGGCCGGAATTACGCTCTCGATTTCGCCGTCTACTGCGCGCGGGGTAAGATCAATATCGAGACCGATGGCGATTTTGGCATAGTGATCCGCGACGTATCCCGCTGGACAATCTGCGAGACAACGACCTGAAAACGGTGGGCTGGCAGCCGCTCCGCTTCAACACGAAGCAGATTAAGGAGCGCTTGGCGACTACTGCGTACCCACGATCGTCGAGAACATCAATCGCCTCGGCGGCTTGGATGAGGGCCGCAGCGCTGGGCGACGGATCGGCACCGGTCCCGCAGCCCCGACACAATCGCCGCTGTTCGACGATTGAATCGGTGAGCGAGCAGCGGGTTTAAGAAAAGGGCGGGGTACTTTACCCCGCCCTGTCGATCTGCACTGTTATACGGAATCCGCCTGTATCGTCACATTACGCATCTGCCCGGCCGCTCGTGCGGAGCAACGACACAACGTAAGCAATCAACAAGATTCCGTATTACGGATTAGTCCGCCGCCTGCTCCGGTGGCTGCCAGCGCAGATTCGGTCGGCGCGCGGCGGTCGCCTCATCGAGGCGGCGCACCGGCGTGTGGTGCGGCGCGGACTTCACTTCCTCCGGCTGCTCCTCGGCCTCCCGCGCGATCTCGCGCATCGCCGCGATGAAGCTGTCCAGCGTCTCGACCGTCTCGGTCTCGGTCGGCTCGATCAGCAGCGCCTCGTCAATGATCAGCGGGAAGTAGACGGTCGGCGGGTAGAAGCCTTTGTCGATCAGACGCTTGGCGATGTCGAGCGTGCGCACGCCCAGCTTCTTCTGCCGCGAGCCGGAGAGGAGGCATTCGTGCATGTTGATCCGGTCGATCGGCACCGCGTAGACGTCGGAGAGTTTCGCGCGGATGTAGTTGGCGTTCAGCACCGCGTGCTCGCTGACCGCGCGCAGCCCGGTGTCGCCGTTGGCGATGATGTAGGTGTAGGCGCGCACCAGCACCCCGAAGTTGCCCCAGAAGGCGTGCAACTTGCCGATGCTGTCCGGCACCGGCTCCAGCCGGTAGGTCGGCCCGGCGTCGGTCTCGTCCTTCACGACGGTCGGCGTCGGCAGGAAGCGAGCCAGATGCGCCTTCACCCCGACCGGCCCCGCGCCCGGCCCGCCGCCGCCGTGCGGCGTCGAGAAGGTCTTGTGGACGTTGTAGTGCATGATGTCGAAGCCGATCTCGCCCGGCTTGACGATCCCGAGGATCGCGTTGAAGTTGGCGCCGTCGTTGTAGACCAGCCCGCCCGCCTCGTGGATGATCTCGACCAGTTCCGACGCCCCCTCGTCGTAGAGCCCGAGGGTGTTCGGGTTGGTGATCATCATCGCGGCGGTATCCGGCCCCACCACCTTGCGCAGCGCCTCGAGGTCTACGTTGCCGCGCGCATTCGACGGCACGGTGATGACCTGATACCCGGCCATCGCGGCGGTCGCCGGGTTCGTGCCGTGCGCCGAGTCGGGGACGATCACCTTGGTGCGCGCGCTGTCGCCGCGGCTCTCGTGGTAGGCGCGGACGACTAGAATCCCGGTCAGTTCGCCGTGCGCCCCGGCGGCCGGCTGCAACGTCACCGCGTCGAAACCGCTGATCTCGGCCAGGTAGCCCTGCAACTCGTAGAGGAGTTCCAACGCGCCCTGGACCGTCTCGGCGGGCTGGTAGGGGTGGATCATCGCGAAGCCCGGCTGCCGCGCCGCGTCCTCGTTGATCCGGGGGTTGTACTTCATCGTGCAGGAACCGAGCGGGTAGAGGCCCAGGTCGATCCCGTAATTCAGCTGTGACAGGCGGGTGAAGTGCTTCACCACGTCGCGCTCGGCCACCTCTGGCAGCGGCAGCGAATCGCGGCACAACTCAGCTGGCAACGCCTGTTCCGGCACATCGCTCTGCGGCACCGGCACGCCCTTGCGCTCGGGCCGACTCATCTCGAAGAGCAGCGGTTCAGCCAATGTCACTCGCTCCTTCGTCTTGCGACTTTTTCCCGCATGGTTACACGAGCGCTCTCACTCGGAACGCGCTGCTCCCCTCGGACGAGCAAGGATAGCATGGGCGATGGAAGGGTCACAATCCCGCGCTCGCGCTGCAACCGCTTACCAGCGTATCTCGATCTCCCCGTCCCGCATCATCGGCGTGCCGACTTCCAGCAGGCCATCGGCGTAGGTTGCCGCCAATGCCAAGCCGTCGAGGCTGGCGCGGACCTGCCCCGCATCCGCCGCGCCGACGTGCAGTTGGAGCACGTAGCGCCGTGCCACGCCCCCGGCGATGGCGACGATCGCCTCGCGGTCCTCAGCATCGAGACGGATACGGGTGATCGAGTCGTCGGCCTCGGGGAGGTCGAGGCGGTCACGGCCGACCGGGGCGCAGCGGACGGTTAGCGGGTCGATCGGCGCGGCATCGGTGTGGCGCATGACCGGCCCCAGGGGCAGGAGCCGACCGCGTCGCAGGAAGAGGGGCAGCCGGTCGAGCGGCGCGTGGTAGTCGAGCCATTGCCCGCCGGCCAGCGTCTCGCCGGTCCAGAAGTCGAGCCACCCCTCGGCGCAGGCGGGGAGATAGGTGGGGCGCGCGACCGGTTCCAGGCTCTCGCTGAAGACCGGCGCGACGAGCAGCGCCCCGCTGAGCAGATACTGATCGTCGATGTCGAACGCGGCGCGGTCGCGCGGGAATTCGAGGACCAGGGGGCGCAGCATCGGCAACCCACGCCGGTGGGCGATCTCGGCGACGGCGTAGAGGTACGGCAGGAGGTGGTAGCGCAGATGCGCGTAGTCGCGGAAGATCCGCAGCGCCTCGTCGCCGGAATGCCATGGCTCGCGCGGCGTCGTGCCGTGGATCCGCGCCAGCGGCGACAGCAGCCCGCACTGTGCCCAGCGAATGTAGAGGCCCGGCGACGGCGGCGGGCCGTAGAAGCCCCCAATGTCGTGCGACCACGCGCCCGGCGCGGAGAGCGCCCAGTTCAGCCCGCCGCACAGGCAGCCCGCGAGGCCGGCGAGGGTCGTCGCCGGGTCGCCGCCCCATTGCGCCGGGTAGCGCTGCGAGCTCGCCCAGCCGGAACGCCCCCAGATCAGCCCGATCCCGCGCGCTTCCCGCGTCACCTCGTAGACCGCGCGGTTGTAGAGGAGCGGGTAGCGGTTGCGCAGTTGCCGCCCGGTCAGTCCGGCGTGCGAGCGCGCGTCGGGCGGCACCCCCTCGCCGAAGTCGGTCTTGAACGCCGCGATCCCCATCGCCAGCAGCGGGCGGTGCAAATCCTGCCACCACGCCGCCGCCGCCGGGTTGGTGAAGTCCACCAACCCGCGATCGATGTCGGGCCGGTAGGCCCCGTCGATCTGCGTGGTCGGCGCGTCATCCGGCCCTAGCAGCAGGAAGCCGCGCTCGCGCGCCTCGCGGTAGGCAGCGGTCTCCGCCGCGAGATACGGCACTTCCCACAGACAGACTTTCACGCCCTCCTCGGCGAAGTGGCGGACCATCCCCGCCGGATCGGGGAACGCCTCCTCGTTCCAGACGAAATCGCAGTTGAGGGCCGGGGTCTGCAACCAGGCCGGATCGAGATTCACCACGTCCACCGGGATCCCCTCGGCGCGCAGTCGCTCGACCGCCCCCTCCGCCTCCGCGCGCGTCTGGTAGCGGCAGCGCGAGGTCCAGAGGCCGAACGCCCAGCGCGGCAGGCGCGGCATCCGCCCGGTCAGCGCCGTGTAGTCGCCAAGGATCGCGCGCAGGTCGGCCCCGAGGAAGATGAAGCAATCGAGCGCCCCCTCCTCGACCGTCAGGCTGGCCGTCGCCGCCGAGGTCGCGCCCAGGTCGGCCTCGATCGGCGCGCCGGTATTGAGGAGGACGGCGTAGCCCGCGCTGGAGAAGACGATCGGCGCGCCCTTGTACGACGCATCGGTCGCCGTCCCCCAGGCGTCGGTATTCCAGACGCGCACTCGCCGCCCGCGCTGATCGAAACGCACGAACCGCTCGCCGAGGCCGTAGAGGCGCTCGTCATGGCCGAGCGCCCAGCCGAGCGTCGTCCGCGCCTCGTCACCGCCGCCCGCGACGGTCAGCGGCAGGCCGTTCGCCTGCCCGAAGACATTGGCGTCACCGGCGGCCAACGTGAACGGCGGGCCATCCGGTCGCGCGATCCGAAGCGAGAAGGGGTCCGCTCCGATGGTAATCGTCAGTTCGCCGCCCGCCAGGGTCCAGCCCGCCCCATCTCGCTCTCGCTCCGCGGCCAGGGGCAAGCCTGTCGGTCCCGGCTCGACAAGCGGGGGCAATCCAGCATCCGCCCGCTCCCCCAGCCGCAGCCGCGCCACGCGCGGCGCGACGACTTCCAATCGCAGGGCGAGGGTCCGGCGCTCGTCCCGGACGAGCGCGCTGAGTTGCGGCAGGTTGGGCGTCGCCGACGCCGTGCGCGAGGTCGCGGGCGACTCGGCCAGCATCGGGCGATCGTGGAAGAACAGCCGCTCGTAGCGCGCGAATTCGAGCGCCCCGCCAAACCGCTCATCGCCATCGGCGAGCGACGCGCCGACCATCCGCCGAGCGAGATAGGTGTTCATCACTATCCTCTAGTGCCCTACAACCCCTTCGCGCCAAAGCGCCACCATTGCAGCAAGCGCGCTAGAAGCACCATGAGCAGACCGAAAGGAGGGGCGACGGCGAACCTATCGGCCCACCACCGCCCCCCATTCGTACTTCGTAGTTCGTACTTCTCTACCCCTTGACCGCCCCCGCCGTCAGCCCGGAGATGATCCGGCGCTGGAAAAGGAGGACCATGACGACCAGCGGCAGGGTGATCACGATCGAGGCGGCGGTGATCTCGCCCCAGGGGTACTGCGCGGCGAGGTCGGCCCCCTCGAACTGCGCAATGGCGACCGTCGCGGTCAGCCGGTTCGGCTGGCTCATGAAGGTGCGCGCGAAGAGGAACTCGTTCCAGGCGTGGATGAAGAGGAGGATCGCCGCCGTGAAGACGCCCGGCGCGGCCAGAGGCGCGACGATCTTGTAGAAGGTCTGCATCCGCGTGCAGCCATCCACGCGCGCCGATTCTTCCAGCTCGATCGGCAACTCGCTGAAGAAGGCGGTTAGCGTCCAGATGCAGATCGGCAGGGTGAAGGTGACGTTCGGCAGGATGAGGGCCAGGTAGTTATTGGTCAGCCCCCAGGCATTGAACTGCCGGAAGAGCGGCCCGATAATCGCGATGCCGGGGAACATCGCGATCGCCAGCACGAGGGCCAGCAGGAAGTTCTTACCGGGGAAATTCAGCCGCGCAATCGCGTAGGCGCAGAATGAGCCTATGATCAGCGAAATGAAGGTCGCGCTCGATGCGACGATCGCGCTGTTCAGGAGTGCCCAGCGGAAGCGGTCGAGGGCGAAGACCTTCTGGTAATTCTCCAGCGATGGCGGGTTCGGCCAGTAGGTGATCGGGACGGCGAAGAGGGTGTTGAACCCCTTGAACGAGGTCAGCAGGGTCCAGACAAAGGGCGCGAGGCAGAAGATCACGAAGACCGTGACGAAGGAGTAGAAGCCGAAGCGGTTCGCCATCATCGAGCGGCGGCGAGCGGCGTTGTGCGCCGCGTCCCGCTCGGTCGTGCCTATCGTGTTCGCCGGTGCGGTCATACCCCTCGCCTCCCCCCTTGCGTCGGTGCGCCGAGCACCTTAATGTAGATGAAGCTAATCAGCAGCACAATCAGGAAGCTCGTCACCGCCAACGCCGAGCCGTAGCCGAAGTTGAGACTCGTGAAGAGGGTGTTGTAGGAGTAGAGGACCAGCGTCTCGGTCGAGACGCCCGGGCCGCCGTTGGTGAGGACGCGCGGCAGGTCAAACATGCGGACCGCGTCGATCGTGCGGAAGAGGAGGGCGACGAGGATCGTCGGCTTCAGCATCGGCAGGGTAATTCTCCAGAAGGCCTGCCAGCCGGTCGCCCCGTCGATCTCCGCCGCCTCGTAGATGTCGGCCGGGATCAACTGCAAGCCGGCGAGGAGGAGGAGGGCCATGAAGGGCGTCGTCTTCCAGATCTCGGCCCCGATCATCGCCCAGATCGTCAACTCGGGTTTCGAGAGGAAGATTAAGGGGCTGTCGATGATCCCCAGCCGCAGGAGGATGTCGTTGAAGACGCCGTAGCGGGCGTCATAGATCCAGGCCCACATCCTGGCCGAGACGACCGTCGTCAGCGCCCAGGGGATCAGGACCGCAGCGCGCACGATCCCGCGCCCGACGAAGGCGCGGTTGATCAGCAGCGCAATGATCATCCCCAGCACCAGCTCCACCGCCACTGACACGCCGGACACCAGCCCGGTGACGCGCAGCGCGTTGTGCCAGCGGTCGTCCTGCAGCACATTCGCGTAGTTCTCCAGGCCGACGAAGGGCCGGGGCTGGTTCGCGAAGCGCAGGCTGATGCGGAAGAGGCTGTCGCGGATCGTCCCGATCAGCGGGAAGAAGGCGACCGCGACGATGAAAGCCACGGCGGGGGCCGCCAGGATCAGCCCGAGGCGCGCGTCCGCGCGGGCCTGGGCACTGCGTCGTACTCGCGTGCGCGCCGGTGCGGCCACCGCCACGCGCTCAACCGTTGCCATCCACCCTCCTGACCAGGTTGCCTACGGGGCGTGGGGCGCGGGGCGGAAACCAACCACGCCCCGCGCCCCACGCGCTCTCACCCTTTGAGGATCTGCCGCATCTTCTCGGCCATCTGCTTGATCGCCGCGTCGGCCGTGATCTGCCGCGCCATCGCCTGCCCGAAGGCTGGCTGGATCGCGTTCTTTGAAATGTCGGGGTAGAACGGCGTCACCGGGCGCGGCTTGAGGTTCTCGAACGACGCCTGCGCCTGCTGGGCATAGGGGTACTTCTGCTGGATCGCCGCGTCGTCGTAGATCGCCGGGCGTGCCGGCAGGAAACCGGCATCGAGGAAGCGCGTCTTCTGCTGCTCCGCGCCGGTCAGTAGCTTGACGACCTCGGTCGCCTCCTTCTGCTTGCGTGAGAACTGCGAGACGCCGAGGTTCCAGGTGCCGAGGCAACCGGCACCTGGCTTGCTGCCATCCTTCGACGGCAGCGGCGCGACATCCCACTGCTCCTTCTTCAGCGCGGAATCGGCCGCATAGAGGGTGGTGACGTTGGAGAACCACAGGCGGATCATCGTCACCTTACCACCCCGGAAGAGGTTCATCACATCCGCGCCCTGGTTGAACTGCAAGGCGGCCTCCGGCAGGATCTTGTCCTTGTAGACGAAGTCGAGGATCTTCTGCATGCCGTCGACGCCAGCGGTGCCCTTGTCCACGACGACCTGGAGTTTGTCGTCCACGAGGTCGCCGCCGTAGCCCCAGAGGTACTCCATCCAGTTGATGATGCCGCCCTCGCCCTGGTTGAGCTGCATCGCGAAGCCGGCGATGTCCGCCGTCTGGGTCTGCTTCGCGGCGTTCAGCAACTCATCGTAGGTCTTCGGCGGCTTCAGTCCCTTGGCGTCGAGGAGATCCTTGCGGTAGTAGAGGCCGGGGCCGTTGTTAAACCAGGGGATCGCGTAGAGCTTGCCGTCGTAGGTCGCGCCATCGAGCGTCCCCTTGAAGAACTGCGAGCGGTCGGCCTGCGGCAGCGCGCTGTCCATCGCGAGCGTCCAACCGGCCGCGGCGAACTCGGGGACGAACGGCACGTCCATCGAGACCATGTCGGCCGACGGGTCCTTCGCCGCCGCGACGGTCACGAACTTGTCGTGCAGATCGGTCGTCGTCGCGCCCTGCTCCTGATAATCGATCTTGAAAGTCTTGCTGGTGTTGTTGAACGCCTCGACCTGCTTCGGAGTGTAGCCGGTCGTGTCGCGGCCGGCGAACCAGACGACGGTCGTCGCGCCACCGGTCCCGCCAGCGGCCGAACCCGCCGGGCTGGTGCTGGCCGCCGCACTGCTCGGCGCGGCGCTGGAACTCGCGGCGGGCACCGAGCTGGCCGCAGACCCACTACCGCTGCCGCCGCCGGAGGGCGTGGTGGACGTGCCACCGCAGGCCGCGAGCAGCGCGAGCGCGCCCGCCGCGACCGC
>CADCWN010000243.1 GCA_902806415.1 uncultured Thermomicrobiales bacterium
CGAGCAGAATGTCGAGCGTTGGACGAGCTTCGAGCAGAAAGTGGCGGTGTAATAAGAATACCGCCCTTCGGTTATCTCCATCTCGGATTTCTCGATCTGGCCGACGCGTATTCGCGATCACGGAAAGTAGCCCAGTGAACGCTCGGAGGTAGCACGATGCAGCTTTCCATTATTATCCCGGCGCACAATGAGGAAGATTGCATAGGGGCGACGATCGAGCGGCTGTGCCAGACATTAACGACAGCGCGCATCCCTTATGACATTCTCGTCATCAACGATCATAGCGCGGATGGCACGGAGCGGGTGCTCAACGCCATCGCGCAGGAGCGACCGGAAGTGCGCTGGGTCAGCAATACCAGGCCCAACGGTTTCGGCCACGCCCTGCAAACCGGCCTGGAGGAGTTCCGGGGCGATGCGGTCTGCATCGTAATGGCGGACGCCTCCGACGATCCGCACGATGTCGTCCGCTACTACCGCAAGCTAGAGGAAGGATACGAGTGCGTCTTCGGCTCGCGATTCCTGCGCCAGAGCGTCGTGGTTGATTACCCACTGCACAAGCTGCTCCTCAATCGCTGGGCGAACTGGTTCATCAAGGTCTTATTCGGACTCAAATTCAATGACACGACGAATGCCTTCAAGTGTTACAAGCGAGAAGTGATTGACGGCATTCAACCGATCCTCTCGTCCCATTTCAACATCACCGTCGAGTTACCCCTCAAGGCGATCAGCAGGGGCTATTCCCACGCGATCGTGCCAATCAACTGGTACAACCGTACGACAGGCGTGTCGAAACTGAAGATCAAAGAGATGGGCAGTCGCTATCTCTTCATCGTGTTGTTCATCTTCCTGGAGAAATCGCTGTCTCGCGGCGATTATCGCCGAACCGGTAGCCCCACCCCGACACAATTCATTTCGGTCGAGGACAGGCGCAAGGTACGGTCAGCCGCGTGAATCGCGAACATCTCCGGCACCGCGGTATTCCGGCTAGGGGCCGGTGCATGGCACATCTTCCCCGCAGCAAGCGCGTCGAGTACGGGAAGTGATGGTATCCAGATTGATCGCGACCACTGGAAGAATGTCTTGGAACCGCGCAGTTCGATCGGTGGAGACCCGGCGGACTCGCGGTTGGATGGCGAGCCTGGGGTATGCGGTCGGGTTATTCGTCTGTCTCAGGATCGCCCTCTCGATGTACGCCCTCGTACTCCCCACCGCCATGCCGCTTCAACCGCGATGCTCCACAGACAGCCTCTTCCCGGCACCCGGCAATACCCCCTTCCCCGCCGTGTTCGGTGCCTGGCGCCAATGGGATGCGTGCTGGTACGAGCAGATAGCCAGCGTCGGCTACCTGCCCGGTAGCGCCTCGGTCGCGTTCTTCCCCCTATACCCGGCGCTGGTGCGGATCGTCGCCCTCCCGCTGAGCGGGATGAGCGGCGGCCTCACATTCGCGGGATTACTCGTATCCGGCAGCGCCTACATCGCGGCAATCGTCGGTCTCCACCGGCTCGTGTGTCGCGATTTCGGGGCACTGATCGCCCGGCGCACGATTGTCTACCTCTCGATATTCCCCAGCGCCTTCTATCTCTTCGTACCCTATACCGAGGCGCTCTTCCTTGCCCTCGCGGTCTGGATGCTCTACGCCGCCCGGCGCAGCCACTGGGCCTGGGCCGTCCTGGCGACCGTCCTGGCCACCTTGACGCGAACCCAGGGCTGCCTCCTGGCCTTGCCGTTGCTCTGGGAGTTCGTCCGCCAGCATCGGCAGGCCGCCGAGGGCGGGGGCTGGCGTTGGCAAGCCGCCCTGATCCCGCTACCACCACTCGCCGGGTTGTTGCTCTTCATCGCCTACAGCAAGGCGACCACCGGCTGGACCACGCTACAGGCACAGTCGGCGCGCTGGGGCGCGGGGTATCGCCCGCCGTGGGTACTGCTGGAAAATACCTGGCGCTTCATCGCCGAGTCGGGTAATATCGTGGAGGTGCTCAACCTCGCCTTACTGATCCTGTTCCTCGTGCTCTCCCTCGTGGGGTTGCGCCACCTCCCGTTCTCGTACAGCCTCTATGTCGCGCCGCAATTATTACTCCTCACCGTCCGGCAAACCGCCTACACACCGCTGGCATCGATTAATCGCTACCTGCTGGTCCTCTTCCCCATCTTCATTGTGCTGGCGATCATCTTCACCCGGCACTGGCACCACGCGCTCTGGTTCGCCAGTTCGCTCACCTTACTGATCGCCCTGGTTTCATTGTTCCTGCTGGGCGCGTTCGTCGGCTGAGAGCGAAAGCCCGGTTAACGGAGGTCGCCCGCGCCACCCTCCCGTCGCATCCGGCTCATCACCATCGCCCTATCCCCGCGACCACAGTGAGGCAAGTCCCCCTCGTCCGCGCGGAGCAACGCGCCCGCCAAGGCGAGAGACACGGGGGATGGGGGTAACTCGCTGCCCGCTCGCCGCCACAAACACAAGCCCCGCCGGTCCGTGGATAGGATCGGCGGGGCTTGCTCATTTTCGGCATCGGCGGCGAGTCGGGGGCGCGGGCTTGGCGATAGCCCCCGCCGTCAGCGCCCGCGACCGGGCGGCGATGGCCCGGCCGATGGCCCCACCGAGGGGGCTGCACCACCACCCGGCGCACGATAATTGCTCGCGGCGGCGGCGTAGGCTTGCACACTCTCGCGCGCGCCGGGGGCCAGCTTGCCGCCGTCGCGCGCGACGCTGCGCAGGGCGATCGCCAATTCCTCCTGCTCCTCCTTCGTCAGGATGCCGCAGGGGACGGCGGGCTGGCTCTTCGGGAAGAAGTCGGTGCCGCCCTGCCCGCCCGCCGCGGTCGGGGTGCCGCGACCGCCGGGGGCGACGGCGGTGCCGGGGGCGGCTTTCTTGCCGGTGCCGGGGCAGACGGCGGACTGCTCGAGGCCAGGCGGCACGGCGAACGCGGTCGGGTATGGCGCGCCGTTCGGATCGACGAGGTGCCGCGCCAGTTCGGGCCGCTGGTGGACCTCCACCATGAAGTTGTGCCAGATCGGGGCCGCGCCTGACGCGCCGAGGACGTTGTTCGTCTTGGCGTTGTTGCTGTTGCCGACCCACACCCCCACCGCCAGGTCGGTCGTGTAGCCCATCGTCCAGATGTCGCGGTTGTCGTTCGTCGTGCCGGTCTTGGCCCCGGCGGGGCGGTTCAGCTCCGGCAGGATCAGCGGATTATCGAGGCCGTAGTCCGGCGCGCGCGCCGCGTTGTCGGTCGTGATCGAGGTAATCTGGTGGGCGGTCTCCGCCGGGAGCGCCTGCTCAGCCTTGGCAAGCGCCCCCTTGCGGTCGAGCTCCTCGATCGTCTCGCCGGTCGTGCCATCCACGATCTTGAGGATCGGCGTCATCGGCACATACTTGCCCCCATTGGCGAAGGTGGCGTAAGCGTTGGTGTGCTCGACCGGCAGCACCTCGCCGCCGCCGAGCGCCAGGGTGTAGCCATAATAGTCCGCGCCGCGCCAGAGACCCGTGCGGTGTCCCATCTTATGGGAGAGGTCGATCACGCTCTCGGTCGTGGCGAACTGGATCGCCTTCACCGCCGGGATATTCAGCGAGCGCGCCAGCGACTCGCGCACCGTCACCGCGCCGTGATATTTGAAGTCGAAGTTCTCCGGGACGTAGAACGAATTCTTGTCGGCCTCGCGCGCGGGGTCGGGGTCGCGCCCCTGCGCCCGCAGCGCCTCCAGTTCGCCGAAGGCGCGGCTGGTCACCGGGTAGATCGACTTCACATCCATCACCCGCGTCGCGGGCGACCAGCCCTTCAGGAAGGCGGCCGCGTAGGCCATCGGCTTGATCGAGGAGCCGGGCTGGCGCTCGCGCGTGGTGATATTGACCTGCCCGTCGATCGCGTCGTCGTAGAAATCGACCGACCCGACCATCGCCAGGATCTCGCCGGTCGCGGGGAGGATGGCGACCAGGGCGCCGTTGGTGGCGTTCTGCGCCTTCAACTTCTGCACCTGCGTGCGGACGATCCGCTCCGCCGCGACCTCGGTGTCGTAGTCGAGGGTGGTGTAGACCTGGAGATCGCCGCGATAGAGACGGTCGGCCCCGTACTTCCGCTCGATCCAGTCGCGCGTGAAGTTCACGAAGTGTGGCGCGTCGTTGTAGCGCCCCTCGCGCGTCAGCGGGATCAGCGGCTTGGCAAAGGCAGTGTCGGCCTGCGCGCGGTCGATGAAGCCGTTGCGGATCATCTGCTCCAGCACGTACTGCTGGCGCTCCTTCGCCGCCGCGAAGTTGTAGCGCGGGTCGTAGTACGACGGCAGTTGCGGCAGCCCGGCCAGCATCGACGCCTCGGCGAGGTCCAATTCGTCCGCGCGCTTGTTGAAATACGACTCGGCGGCGGCCTCGATCCCGTACGAGCGGTTGCCGTAATAGATCTCGTTGAGGTAGAGGCGCAGGATCTCCTCTTTCTCGTACTCGCGCGAGAAGCGGACGGCGACGATCGCCTCGCGAATCTTGCGCTGGATCGTCGGGGCGGTGCCGATCGACTCGGGGTAGAGGGCGCGGACCAGTTGCTGCGTGACCGTCGAGCCGCCCGACGAGCCCGCGCCGTTGTAGTTGATCAGCAGGGCGCGGGCGATCGCGGTCGGGTCGACGCCGGAGTTGGTGTAGAACGACGGATCCTCCGCCGCGATCGTCGCCTTCAGGGCGGCGTCGGCGATCTGGTCGATCTGGACGTTGGTGCGCCAGCCGAGGTCGGGATCGCTGACCTCCTGTAGCAGCCGCCCATTGCGGTCGTAGATCCGCGTCGTGCCGAACGGCTTAGCCTCGAACTGGGTGAGGTCCGGGAGATCGCGCGCGAAGTAGAGGTAGCCGCCCCAGGCGCTCCCCGCCGCCAGCACGACCCCGAGGATGGCGATGGCGAGGGTGCCGGCGCCCAGGGAGCCGAGGAAGCCCGCCGCGCCACCGGCGGCTAGCAGGCGGCGCGAGCCGCCCTTGTCGCGCCGCGCGCCGGCGTTAATCGCGCGCAGGACGCGCGGCGGCACCTGCGCCCCGCCGCGCCCGCTCAGGCGTCGCAGCGCCCGGCGGCGGCAGATTCGTTCGTCGGCGTAGCGGCTCGAACTGGCCATCGGCGATCGCACCCCCGGTGAAGTTCCCCACACGCCCGGCTATCGGCGGCGCTCCGCAGCTAATGGTAGCACGGGCGGCGCGCAGGCGGCAGCGGGCGCGCTGTTGGACAAAGCTGCAGGCCACCCGGCGGCTTCGACCACCAACCCCGACGCCGTCCCCACCCGCCCTTGGAAGGGAGGGTCGCCGCCGGGCATTGTCCTGACCTCCGGCAGGATGAATCCTGACGTGCAGCAGGATACATCCGGTTCATCCGGGGCGGCGGGGAGCGACCGTGAGCAATCCGCAACGCGGACCATTAACTGGGGCGGGGAAGAACTCTCCTCACGCCTCCATACCCCGTGCGTGATGAAACCGCTCGTCACCCGTTAGTTGAGGCTGAGAGCCGGTAAGTCCACCTTCGGACACCTATCGCGCTCGCGGCGAGTGGCTGGGATAGTACGTAGGGAGACGAGTCGATGCTGCCGTCGAGCGAGGTGTTCCTGTTCCTGCTGATCGACCTGGTCATCATCATCGCCGCCGCGCGCCTCTTCGGTTGGCTGGCGCGCCGGCTCGGCCAGCCGTCGGTGATCGGCGAGATCGTCGCCGGGATCCTGCTCGGCCCCACGATCCTCGGGCGGCTCGTCCCGAACGCACCGAGATGGCTCTTACCGCACGAGCTCTTCCTGGTCAATGGTCGGGAGGTCAACCTCTCCCTGCCTCAGGCCCTCTTCCCGGCCCAGGTGCCGCTCAAGTCGTTCGCCGATGTGGGCCTCATCTTCTTCATGTTCCTCGTCGGCCTCGAACTCGATACCAAGCTGATGCGCCGCGAGGGCCGGCGAGCGGCGCAGATCTCCCTCAGCGGGATCATCGCCCCGCTCCTCCTCGGGATGCTGGCCGGCCTCTTCCTGATCGGGGTGAACAACGCCGGGAGTTTCGCCGGCGCCCAGCCCGGGGCGCAATTCCCGCCGCAGACGTTCACCTTCGCCCTCTTCCTCGGCGCGGCGATGTGCATCACCGCCTTCCCAGTCCTCGCGCGCATCCTGGTCGAGACCGGGCTGTACAAGCTACCGGTCGGCACCGCCGCCCTCTGCGCCGCCGCCGTGGACGACGCCGTCGCCTGGATCCTGCTCGCCGCTGTCGTCGGACTCACCCGCACCGGCTCGGCCGCCGAGGCGCTCCCCGTCTTCCTGCTGACGCTCGTCTACCTCGCCTTCATGGCGACCGTCGTGCGCCATCTCCTCGAACAATTGGCGCGGCGCTACGACCGCACCGGGCGCCTGAGCGTCGATCTGGTGGCGATCGTCCTGGCCGGCATACTGGCCTCGGCCTTCCTCACCGAGCGGATCGGCATCCACGCGATCTTCGGCGCGTTCGTCTTCGGCGCGATCATGCCGAAGCGCTCGGGGCTGGTGCACGAGCTGACCGGCAAGATCGAGGATTTCACCGTCGTCGTCCTGCTGCCGATCTTCTTCACCGTCACCGGGCTGCGGACCAACCTCTTCACCCTCAACAGCGCCTCGCTCCTCGGCTGGACCCTGCTGATCGTGGGGGTGGCGACGGTCGGCAAGTTCGCCGGCTGCGGCATCGCCGCCAGGCTGAGCGGCTCCTCGACGCGCGACTCGGTCATCCTCGGCGCGCTGATGAACACGCGCGGCCTGACGGAGCTCGTGATCCTGGCAATCGGGCGCGATCTCGGCGTCCTCTCCGATCGCACGTTCGCGATGATGGTGATCATGGCCCTCGTGACGACGGCGATCGCCCCGCCGATCGTCAACAGGCTGATCTCGCGCGAGGAGTTGATGGGCGCGCTCGTCGGCGAGGCCGAGCCGCAGGCGACCGGTCATGCGCCCCCGCCCACCCGGATCCTGGTGGCGCTCGGCAACCCGCAGAACGCGCCGCGGATCGTCGACGCGGCAATCCGGATGCTGGGGTCGCGCCGCCCCGCCGAGCTCCTCCTCGTCCGGCTCATCCCCACCTCCCGCGCCCCCGAGTTCCGCACCGGACTCCTCGAAGTGGAGAGCCAGGTCGAGGCGGCGGTGGCGTCGATGCGCCCGCTCGTCGCGCAGGCCGAGGCGGCCGGCGTCGCCGGGCGGCCGATCGCCTTCCTCACCGACGACGTCGCCCCCGACCTCGCCCGGATCGCCGCCGACCAGGGGTGCGAGGCGATCCTCCTCGGCTGGCACCGCGCCTCGCTGGCGCACCACGTCATCCAGACCCTCGTCCACCGCGTCTTCGCCCTCGCCAGGTGCGACGTGGCCGTCTTCGTCGACCGCTCCGGTCAGGGGATCACGGTGGCGCAAGGCGACGATCGACCGGTCGTGGTGCCACTGACCGGCGGCGAGCACGACGCGGCGGCGACCCGCGTCGGCGCGGCCCTGGCGGCAGGGATAGGCACCAGCGTAAAGATCGTCGGCTGGGTCGGCCCACAGCCGGGCCAGCGCGCCACCGTCGCCTCGGAGGCACTGGCAGGGGTGGCCGACCGGCTCCACCAGGAAACCGGCGAGCGGGTCGTGCCGATCTTCGCCGAGGGGGACGCCAGCATGGCCGCAGTCGAGGAATCGACCGGGGCGGCGGTGGCGATCCTCCCCGTCGGGTCGGACTGGCGCACGGCGACCGATTTCGGCGAGCCGACGGCCGATCTCGCCGAGCGCCTGGCCTGCCCGACGATCGTGCTCCGCGCCGCGTCGGCCCTGGGGGTACAGTCGGTCGCCCCGGTCAAGGAATTGACCCCGGCCGGAGTGCAGGGTCGGTAACAAAATTCGCGGCGGGCCGTTCATTAGGGTGCAAAGGCGCGACAGTGCGCGATGAAGCGACTATGGTCTGTGGCTTTTTTTGAGACGGAAGGAGCCGATCATGCTTGATGCCCAGGGTTACCTGTATCTCGTTATGCTCCTCGTCCTCGCCTGGCTCGCGGGCTACGTGATGACGCGCCTCGGCTACCCGGCACTGATCGGCGAATTGGCGGTCGGCGTGATCATGGGGCCGCCTGTCCTTAACATCATCAGCAACGCGCAGGGGGCCAGGCCCGGCCCGGTCCTCGGCATCCTCGGGACCATCGGCACCCTCTTCCTGATGCTCCTCGTCGGGGCCAGGATCGACGCCAGGGATCTTGCGAAAGCGTCGGGCTCGGCGCTGCTGATCGCCGCTGGAGCTTTCGCGGCCTCGTTCGCGGTCGGCTACTTCGCCACCACGGCGCTCTTCGGGCGGCCGACGAACGAGGGGCTGATCATGGGGGTTGCAGTCAGCAACACCGCGCTGGCGACGCTACCGCGAATCCTGCTCGACCTCGACCTGATCGAGACGCGGGTCGGCCAGTTCCTCGCCGCGGTGTCGCTGCTGACGGTGGCGATCCTGATGACCGTCTTCGCGGTCGTCGATAGCGTCGTCAAGTCCGGGGGGATGAATTTCGGCCTGCTGGGTACGGTCCTCCTGAAGGCGTCGCTCTTCTTCACCTTCACCATCGCCAGCGGACTCTTCCTCTTCCCGCGCCTGCGCCCGCTCCTGGCGGCGGCGGGGCTGACGGGGCGCAGCCACAGCTTCGCCGTCGCGATCTTCCTCGGCCTGCTCTACGCCGGGCTGGCAGTCTTCGCTGGCCTGGCGGTGATCCTCGGGGCCTTTATGGCCGGCCTCTTCCTGCGTAACGACATGTTCCCCGAGGGTGAGTTTCCGGCGTTGCTGACCTCGATCGAGGACGTGACCTACCGCTTCCTCGCCCCGATCTTCTTCGTCTCGGCGGGCTTCTCGGTCAAGTTCTCGGTCTTCCAGACGAGCCTGGTGCCGATGCTCGTGATCGTGCTCGGCGCGCTCCTCGCCAAGCCGCTGGTCGGCTTCCTCCTCTCGCGCTTCAGCCCGCTCAGCGTCCGCGAGAGCGTCGTCCTCGGCTCCGGCATGAACGCCAAGGGCGGGGTCGATATCGTCGTGGCCCAGGCCGGCCTCTCCTCGCGAGCGCTCTCGCAGGAGTTCTACACGATCGTCCTCTTCCTAGCGGCGGTCGGCGGATTCCTGACGCCGGTCCTGCTGAAGTTCGGGCGAGACTGGCTCCAGCGCAAGGGCGCGCTGACGCGGGTCGGCTCGCCGCAGCCGACCGCCGTAGCGACCGAGGCGGCGGCCCCCGCCGGGGGTTGAGAGTGCGGCGCGCTGATACAATCGGGGATACGAAGCGCGCCAAAACCGAGCGCCCGTGCAAGTGCCCGGGCGTGGCAGCAGCGGGGGACGGGCGATGATCCTGGAATGGACCCTGGATGGGCAGACGCAGAACCACTGGCTCTCGCCGGGGACGACGGCGACGATCGGGCGCGGGGCGGACTGCGCGGTGACGCTCGCCCACCCGACGGTGTCGCGCCGCCACGGGGAAATCTTCGCCCAGGGCTCGTCGTTCTACATCCGCAATCTCAGCCCGACGAACCCGATCATCCTCGAATATTACGGAGGGACGACGCGGGTCGGCCACGGGCAACAGGTCGCCGTGCCGGTCGGGGGACGCTTGCTGCTAGGGGAGGTCCGGGTAGAGCTGCGGGAGGCGGTCGCCTTGCGCGTCCGCTGCCCCGGCCCGTGCGGCAAGGTGGTCGCCGTGCCGGCGAGCGGCTTCTGCCCGAACTGCGGCATTGCCCTCGCCACGGCGGAGACCTTCACCGGCTAGGGATCATAATTTCCAAGGTCGCGAAACTCGGCTGGCCCGCTATTACTGCGCGATATGTGCTGATTTTGAGGATGATGGGAAGACGATGAGCGTGCTGACGACGAGCGAGACTCTGCGCCTCACGTGGGACGATCCCGGCACCGGCGAGGAATTGGCCTGGAACGGTCCGTTGCCGGTGCGGATCGGCCGGGCGACCGATAACGAGATCGTCCTCAATGCCGCCGCAGTCTCCCGATTGCACGCGCGCCTGGAGCGCGACGGCGCGGGCGTGGTGCTGATCGACAACGGCAGCAGCAACGGCACCTTCGTCGGCGGGCGGCGGATCGACCGCGAGCCGCTGACCGACGGCGCGACGATCACCCTCGGCCCCTTCACCCTGACCCTCGACCTCGACGCCGCGCCGCCGACGGTCTTCGCGGCGAGCGGGCGATCGCCCGCGCCGACCGGCACGCTGACCCTGCGCTGGACCGATCCGGTCGGCGGCGCGGCACGCGAGGCGCGGATCGAGCGCGAACTGACGATCGGGCGCGGGGGCGACTGCGCGATCACCCTGGCGACCAACCGCGCCTCGCGCCGCCACGCCACGATCGCGCCGGACGGTGCCGGGGCGGTCCTGACCGACCTCGACTCGGCCAACGGCACGTTCGTCAACGAGCATCGGGTCACCCGGCGGGCGCTCGGGGCGGGCGATGTCGTCACGATCGGCGACGTGCGCCTGACGGTCGAGCAGGTCGGATTGGGCGCGCCGGTCGCGCGCCCGGGCGCGGATAGCGCGACACAGATCATCGAGGCGGGGGCGCTGCCGCCACCCCTCGTCGCGCCGCCCCCGCCGCCCGCACCGCCCAATGAGCATCGCACGGTCATCCTCGATCTGCCGGATGCCGGGCCGTCGGCGCGCCCGCAACGGTCGTTCCCGCCGGCGATCTTCGAGGCACCGTCCGTGCCGGTGTCGGCGCTGGCCGCGACCGGCCTGCCGGTCGACGAGACCCTCTTCCTCGCGGTCGGCGGCGGGCTCGGCTCGTTCGTCTGGGTCGATCATCTCGTCACCCACGGCGCGGACCCGCGCGCCATCACCGCGATCGGCCTGGAAGAGAAGCCCTACGGTCGCTACAAGCGCCTCTGCGCGCAGTCGCAGATCCCCCTGCACGAGCGGCTGCGCTCCAACTCCGACTCCTGCCCGGACAATATCTGGGGCTGGCCGGGCTACGCCGTGCGCGAGTCGTTCACCTCGCTCTCGCGGGGGCAGTTCGGCAACGCGATCAAGCGGACTTGGCAGATCTTTGGCGAGCCGACGTTCGCCGAGACCTACACGCCCCGCGCCGGCGACGTCTTCGACTCGATCGACCGCGAGGCGGCGCGGATCGGCTGGGAGCGGATCTATCGCTACGGGCGGGTGCGCGCGATCCGCAAGACCGACGACGGCCGCTACGTCATCGCCTACTCGCAATCGACGCCGCAGAATCCTTCGGACCACCGGCTGATCCTGGCCCGCTACGTCCATGTGGCGGTCGGCTATCCCGGCATCAAACTCCTGCCCGATTTGCAGCAGTACCGCGAGACGACCGGCGACTTCAAGACCGTGGTCAACGCTTACGAGGAGCACGAGCACGTCTACCAGGGTCTCATCCGGGGGGGCGGCACGGTGCTGGTGCGCGGGCGCGGGATCGTCGCCTCGCGGATCCTCCAGCGCCTCTATGAGATCCGCCAGCAGAATCCGCAGATCGGCGTGCTACACCTGATGCGCACGCCGCTCGCGAAGGGACACCGCTACGGGCGTGCGGAGCGCCAGGTGATCGACCACTGGGAGTATCAGCCGTTCAACTGGCCGAAAGCGACCTGGACCGGCGAGATGCGGTTCCAATTGGAGCGCGCCGACGATCAGGAGCGCGACCGCCTGCTGAACGACTGGGGCGGCACGACGACCGCCTACCGCGCCGATTGGGTCCAGATCGTCGATGCCGGTCAGCGCGAGGGTTGGTACCAGATCCGCTTCGGCGATGTGAAAGCGGTCGGGCGCGATCCGAGCGGCAAGCTGGTGACGACGCTGGTCGGCAAAGGGCTCATCAAGGACGAGACCGACTTGCAGGCCGACTACATCATCGACTGCACCGGCCTGGAGGCGCAGGTCGACGCCCACCCGCTGCTGAAGGACCTGGTCGGGCATCACGGCCTGGGGAAAAACCCCAAAGGCCGCCTGCGCGTGACCAATGACCTCGAGATCGTGGGGATGGACAACGGCCCGGCGCGGATGTACGCCGCCGGGGCGATGACCCTCGGCGGGCCGATGGCGGCGGCCGACAGCTTCCTCGGCTTGCAGTACGCGGCGCTGGCGTCGGTGCAGGCCCTCGCCGACCTGCGCGCGCCGGGGGTGCGGCGGCTGAATTTCATCACCTCGCCGATTCAGTGGATCAAGTGGGCTACGGGGGCGCGACCATGACACCGACACTCTTCGGCCGCTGGCAGACGCGGACGCTGCTGCTCCTCACGTTCGGACCCTTCCTCACCCTGCCATTCGTCCTCTTCTTCCGGCTGACGCCGCTCCTCATCCTGGGGATGGTGCTCTGCTTCGGCTATTGCTGGGACATCCTCTACCAGGTGATCCAGAGCGGGCGCTGGGACCGCGACTGGCCCCCGGCCTACCAACTCCTGGCGGGGATCTGGGAGGGGGCCTTCGTCTTCCTCGTCAGCGCCTTGCTCGGCAGAGTCTTCGGCGTCTTCGCCGTCCCATTCCCGGTCTTCCTGATCCACTACGGCCTCGTCTGGATCGTCACCTTCCTAATGAGCCAGAGCCTGATGCGGATCGTCTTCCCGAACTGGCGCTATCGCGGCGGGCAGTGGCTCTTTTAAAGTACGAAGTTGGAAATACGAAGTACGAAGTGGGGACGAGGGTGGGGGGACCGTGGGGTTGAAACCCCACGGTCCCCCCACACCAGAGGATTTACTCAGCCCCCGCTCACCGCTCCCAATCACACCCCATCAATCCGCCTCGGCCTTCGCCGCCGCAACGACGGGCGTGGCCTCGCTCACAGCCGCTCGCGGTCCGCGCAGCAGGGAGATCACCGCGCCGCAGGCGGCCAGGGCGGCGGAGAGGGTGAAGGCCCGCCGGAAGCCTTGCATGAACGCGCCGAGGAGTGGCCCGCCCGTCGCGCCGCCCTCGGCCCCGGTGCGGAGGGCATCGAGCCCGGCCGCGCCGACGACCGGGGTGATCGCGGCGACCAGCAGCGCCCCGGCGATCGCCACGCCGACGACTTGACCGGTGTTCCGCACCATCGAGAGGAAGCCGCCCACGGTCCCGTAGCGGTCGCGCGGGACCGAGCCGAAGACCGCCGCAGTATTCGGCGAGTTGAAGATCCCGATCCCGATCCCGAGCAGGATGAGGCGGAAGAGGACTTCGGCGTAATGGGCGTCGGCGGAGAGGCCACCGAGCAGGAATAGCGCGACCGCCGAAATGCCGAGCCCGATCGAGGAGAGGGTCCGCGCCCCGAGGCGGTCGGAGAGGGAGCCGCTGAGCGGGGAGACGATCGCCAGCGTCAGCGAGGTCGGGATGAGCAGCAGCCCGGCGCGGGCCGGGCTGAAGCCGAGGACCAGCTGGAGGAAGAACGGCATCAGGAACGCATTGGTGGAGATCGCCAGGAATGAGCAGAGCGCCGCGAGGCTGCCGGTGGCGAAGGCGCGCAAGCGGAAGAGCGCGAGATCGAGGATCGGCGCGACGACCCGCCGCTCGACGACGATGAACGCGACGAAACTGGCGACCGCGATGGCGAAGAACCCCAGGATCTGCCCGGAGCGCCAGCCGACCGCCGCGCCGCGATTGAGGGCCAGCAGCAGGGTGATCAGCCCGACCGAGACGAGGAGCGCGCCGAGCGGATCGAAGCGCGCCGACGCCCCCTCGCGGCGGGTGGAGATCCGCCCTTCTTCGAGGATCGCGACGGCCATCGCGATCCCGACTAGGCCGACCGGCAGGTTGACGAAGAAGATCGACTGCCAACCGAACGCCCCCACCAGGACACCGCCGATCGCCGGGCCGAGGGTCGTGCCGGTGGCGACGACGGTGCCGTTGATCCCGAGTGCACGGCCCCGCTCCGGCCCCGGGAAGACGGCGCTGGTGATCGCCAGGCCGTTTGCCTGGATCATCGCCGCGCCGATCGCCTGGACGATCCGCGCGACAATCAGGGCGGCCGGGGTCGGCGAGAGGCCGGAGGCGAGCGAGCCGACGGTGAAGATACCGAAGCCGAGGGTGTAGACCTTCTTGCGCCCCCAGATGTCGGCCAGCCGCCCGAAGGTGAGGAGCAGCGAGGTGACCGTCAGCAGATAGGCCAGCACGACCCACTGAATCGTCGCCAGATCGCTGCGGAAGTGGGTGAGGATCGTCGGGAGCGAGATGTTGACGATACTCGAATCGAGAGTCGCCATGAAGGTGCCGAGCGCCACGGTCACCAGCGCCCACCACTTGTGGTTCGGGCCGTGTACCGATCGCCGCCACCACTCGCGCATCTCGCCCCCGCCCCCGCGCCCGCACCCCAGCACACCATTTGCAAGCGATCATCATAGCACCGGCGCGCGCAATGAGGGCCGTCGGGGCGCATAGGTCGGTCGCCGATCGCCCTCGCG
>CADCWN010000244.1 GCA_902806415.1 uncultured Thermomicrobiales bacterium
CCTCGCCTGTATGTTAGCGTAGGAGGCGAGGGGGGCTGACTCAACGCCTCGCTGCGCACCGACGCTTGGATACGAGCTGTCGCCCCCCTCACTCGAGGCCGTCGCGCGGCAGACTAGACGGAAGCGTGTCCCCCACTCCATACAGACATGTCGCCGCCGACGCGCCATTCCTCGTCCTATTGATCATTGGAGGGAGGCAGCAGCATGGATGTCGGCGTGGATACGCACAAGAAAGCGCACGTCCTGGTGGCGGTCGGTGCGCAGGGGCAGCTCCTGGGCACGAGGACCGTGGCGAACACGCCCGAGGGATGGGTCACGGCACTGCAGTGGGCGCGAGAACAACAACAACAACAACAGGTGCGGTGGGGCGTCGAGAACACCGGGTCGTTGGGCAAGGGCTTCGCCCAGTTCCTGCTGGCACAGGGGGAGGCGGAGGTCCGCGAGGTGGTCCCGCACCGCACGGCGCAATACCGTCGGCGGGGGCGCACGCAGGACAAGACCGACGCGGCCGACGCGCTGGCGATGGCGCGCCTCCTGGGCGCGGAAGGCGCCAGCCTCCCCCTGGTGCAGATCGACGACGCGAGCACCGAATTGCGGCGCCTCAGCGACCATCGCGACAACCTCGTCGCCGATCGCACGCGCCTCATCAACCAGCACCACGCCCAGATGCTGCAACGCGATCCGCGCTACGAGGAGCGCTCCGGGCCGCTGACGCAGGCCGCCGGCGTGCGCTACTGCCAGGAGTTCGACCCGTCGCACGCGCACGCCCTCGTGCCCACCCGGCTCCTCATCGTTCGCCAGCTTGCCACCCGCATCACCGCGCTGACGACGGAGATCGCCGAACTGACGGCACTGATGGGGCAGCGTGTGGTTGCGCTCGGGACGCCACTCCTCCAACTGCGCGGCGTGGGGCCGGTCGTCGCGGCGCGGCTGGTCGGCGAGCTGGGGGGCACCCTGCGCGTCCACTCCGCCGCGGCGCTCGCCGCCCTCGCCGGCATCGCCCCGGTGGCCGTGGCCTCGGGGAGCCGCCACGGTCATCGCGTGAACTTCGGGGGCAACCGGCAGCGCAACCGCGCCATCCACATCATCGCGCTGACCCAGCGGCGCTGCGAGCCCCTGGCGCAGGCCTACTACGCCAAGAAGCGCGCCGAGGGCAAGACCGCTCGCGCGGCGATGCGCTGCCTCAAGCGCCGCCTGGTCGACGTGCTCTACCGGCTCTGGCAGCCCCGGCCTGAAGCGTCCCCGCAGCCGGTCGCCGCCATCGCCGCCTGAGGCCCGAAGCCCCCCTGACAATCTCGCCTCGGGGGCTTGACACGGAAGGCTCGTATTGGGCGGCGCGACGGTGCAGGAACTCGGGTCCCTGTTTGCCCCAGTAGCCACCCCAGTCCCCATCGGCGTTGTAGGAGCCGAAACCGTCGAGGGTGCAAAAGACATCCCAGGTGTAGCTGGCGGTCATGATGATGCTCCTTGCCAATGTCGTTCGGACCCCGCTTGTCGTGTCGTTCTTCCCATGCCGGGGTTCGTGGAGGCGGTACACGGCGGGCACCGCCCTGCGGATGGCGCTCGCCGATGCGGCAGCCGCG
>CADCWN010000245.1 GCA_902806415.1 uncultured Thermomicrobiales bacterium
GGCCTGAGCGCACAGGAACAGAGCCGTGCGCGACGCGGCGCGGCACCGCTCCCCGGCGGCACGCCTGATGACGACGAGGGGCGCGGGCCGGGGCTGCGCGCGATCCTGCGCGAGACGGCGCGCAACGCCCGCGCCTCGCTGAGCGGCGTGCCGCGTGTCCTGGGGCTGGTCTGGCAGACCCACCGCGGCTTCACGCTGGCGATGGGGATCATCACAATCGTCCAGAGTGCCATCCCGGCGGCGCAGGTCTGGCTCGCCGGGCAGCTCCTCCAGGCGGTGGTGGACGGCGTGCGCGCGGGTGGCGATGCGGCCGCAGTGCGCACGATCGTCATCCTGGCGATCGTCCAGTTCCTCCTGCTGGCGGGCGGCAGCCTCTTGCAGACGCTGCAGAATATCGCCCAGCAACTCCTGCAAGATCGCACTGCCAGCCGCGTGCAGCTGATGATTATGGAGCACGCCAACACGCTGGATCTCAGCATCTTCGAGGATGCCACCTTCTACGACCAGTTGCAGCAGGCGCAGCGCGAGGCGGCATTTCGGCCGGTCGGGATGGTCTCGGGGGTCTTCGGGCTGGTCCGCACCCTGCTGACCTTCCTCTCGATGATCGCCCTGCTGATCCAGCTCGGTCCGCCCCTGGCGATCGTCGCGCTGCTCGCCCCGATCCCCGCCTTCGTCGCCTCGACCCGCTACGGCTGGCAGGGCTATCAGCAGATGCGCCGGCAATCGCCCGAGCGCCGCCTGATGGCCTACCTGACGACCCTGCTGACGACCGACACCTACAACAAGGAGATCAAGCTCTTCACCCTCGGCGACTTCTTCATCGAGCGCTACCGGGGCCTGTCGCGGAAGTTCATCCTGGAGAATCAGGGCTTGCTCGTCCGGCGCTACCTCGCGGGCTTCGCCTGGGGCGCGCTGACCCTGATCACCTCGGGCGGCACCTACCTCTACGTCGCCATCCTGGCGGTGCGCGGGACGATCAATATCGCCGGGCTGACCGTCTACACCCAGGCGGCGAGCCAGGTGCAGGGCAATATCCAGGGCTTGCTCAGCGGCCTCTCCTCGATGTACGAGAATACCCTCTACCTCAACACCCTCTTCGACCTCCTCGCCTTCAAGCCCCGGATCGCCGCGCCGGAGGCGCCGGTCCCGGTCGCGCCCCACTTCACCAGGGGGATCGAGTTCCGCAACGTCAGCTACTCCTACCCCAACCGCGACGAGCCCGCCCTGCGCGATGTCTCGTTCACGATCGCGCCGGGCGAGACGATGGCGCTGGTCGGGCGCAACGGCGCGGGCAAGACGACGATCGTCAAGCTCCTCACGCGCCTCTACGACCCCGACAGTGGGCAGATCCTGATCGATGGTGTCGATATCCGCGAGTATGACCCCGCCGAGTTGCGGCGCGAGATCGGCGTGATCTTCCAGGATTATGTCACCTATTTCCTCAGCGCCCGCGAGAATATCGGCGTCGGTCGACTGGAAGCCGCCGACGACTTCGCGCGGATCGCGGACGCCGCCGGGCAGAGTGGCGCGGACGGGGTGATCGGTCGCCTGCCCCAGGGTTACGACACGACCCTCGGCAAATGGTTCGACCAGGGCCACCAACTCTCCGGCGGCGAGTGGCAGAAGATCGCCCTCGCCCGCGCCTTCATGCGCGACGCCCAGATCCTCGTCCTCGACGAGCCGACCGCCGCGCTGGACGCGCAGGCCGAGTACGAGATCTTCGCCCGGATGAAGGAACTGACCGAGGGGAAGACCGCGCTCTTCATCTCGCACCGCTTCTCCACCGTGCGCCTCGCCGACCGGATCATGGTCCTCGAAGGGGGCCGGATTATCGAACTCGGCTCGCACGACGAGTTGCTGCTGCGGGACGGTCGGTACGCCGAACTCTTCAACTTGCAGGCGGCGTCATATCGGTAAGTACCCCAGCAACCTTGAGGGCGAGAGGGCCGGGCGGTGAGCCACCGCCCGGCCCTCTCGCGCTCTGGCAACTTAGAGGGATTCCCATTCCTTGCGCGTCACCCCTGCTTACTCCAAAACCTTGCTGAGGAGATTGATCCCAATATCTGCACCGTGTGGATTCGGCAGTTTCACCAACTGCTCACCGCGCTGCATATACTCAGGATGCCCCCCGTACCCGTGTATGGACCCTCGAAGCCAAGCTCCCTCAACCCCTGGATTAGCTTGCGTCGGCTGATCGGTCCATACGCGGGCATCACGCTACCTGAAAGAGCAGCCTCCCGCCGCCAATCTCAGGGATCGGAACGCCGCGCTGCAAAGCGAGGACAAGCCAACCCTCCAACGCCTCGCGCAAGTCATCGAGCGCGCCTTGCTCGGTGGTGGCATTACCCCAAACACCAGAAAGTTCCGGGATAGACGCGAAATAGCCTTCGCTGTCGGCTAGCTCCTCGATCTGCGCGCGTTCAAGGGCGGCGCGCATATAATCGGAAAACATGAACGGCCCCCTCCTAACCCTACTCGAACCGCCGGAACGATTATGTACAAAGCAAAACAGTGGCTACCGCTTTTGCAACGGCTATACGGGGAGGAAAAGGATTCACACGCTATCGGAATGGCCGAGGCACGAGTCTGTTTGGCTTCCGGCGATTACACCGCTACCACCTTCTTGCGCTGGCGGGAGTATCCCGAATTCCTACCCCACTTCCACCTATACTTGCGCCCGGACGACCACCGTGCCGCAGAGGAGGAGCGATGACCACGCCGCCAGCCGAGGAAAATCCCGCTGAAGATGACGGCTTCCGCTTCAAGGTTGAAGTACAGGTGCGCTTCCGCGATCTCGACGCGATGAACCACGTCAACAATGCGGTCTACATGACCTACTTCGAGATCGCCCGCCTCGCCTTCTGGGCGGAGGTGGCCGGCGAACACGATGCCAGTTCGCGCGGGTTGATCCTCGCCGAGCAGACCTGCACCTACCGCTCGCCCGCCCGTCACAACGAGATCCTCGATGTCTGGCTGAAGCCGACCGCCATGCGGCGATCCAGCTTCGTCTACCGCTACAAGATCACCGAGCGCGCGAGCAAGCGGCTGATCGCCACCGGGCGCAGCGTCCAGGTCGCCTACGACTACGAGGCCGAGCGCTCCGTCCCGCTCAAGCCCGAATACCGCGCCGCGCTCGAAAAGGCTGCGGGTCAGCCTCTGCCCACGGAAGAGTAGTGGGCGGGAAGCGAGATTGGCCGGGATGGCGCGTGCCTACGGAGACAGGCGGGGTGGTCGGAGGTAGGGGCGTATAGCATCCGCCCTTCCCACCTTGCCCTTCTGCAAACATCTACAGAACCCCGGCGGGGGTGGGCGTATGCAATACGCCCCTACCTCCCCAGCGCTATGCTCTTCCCCAACACCAAATACTTCCCGTCCCCTCCATGTCTCCGTGTCTCCTGTTTCGTCCCCTGCTCGCCCACCCGCCCAGTCGCCCACTCGCGTTGCGTAGTATCACGCCCGACGGGTACAATCACCGGGAATGCTTACGACAAGGCCGACGTTGTCTCTGCGGAGGATTTGAGCAATATGCCGACATACGAGTACCAGTGCAAGACCTGCGGTCATCATTTCGATCGCGTGCAGCGCTTCAGTGATGATCCGATCAAGGAATGCCCCGAGTGCGGGGCCGAGGTGCGACGCGTGATCCATCCCTCCGGCGTCATCTTTAAAGGCGCAGGCTGGTATATCACCGACAGCCGCAAGAGCGGTGGCGACTCCGCCAGCCCGAAGTCGACGAACGGCGCGAAGACCGAAGGCGACACGGCCAAGAGCGAGAGCAGCGAGGGCGGCAAGAGCGGCGAGAGTAAGCCCGCCGAGACGACCGCGAAGGCGGAGAAGGCTGCCTCGACCAATGAGAGTTGAGCCGCCGCCCGGTCGCCGCGCAAGAGAGCGAAAGACTCTATGCTGATCGATCAATCAATCGCCCTTGCAGTGCGCCACTTCAACGCGGGCGAGTACGGGTGTCGCTGGGGGTATGGGCGCGCGAACGCCTGATACCCCGAGGCCACCAACTCAGACGCTCGTCGCGGAAGGATTATTATGTTGCGACTGCTCGCCCGGATGCGCGAGGATATTCGGGCCGTTAAGGACCGCGATCCGGCCGCCCGCAATGGGACGCTCGAAATTATGCTGACGACCCCCGGTCTCCACGCTCAGTGGGCCTATCGCCTCGCCCATCCCCTCTGGCTGCGGCGCGTGCCGCTCTTGCCGCGCCTGATCTCGCATTATGCTCGCTTTCTCAGCGGGATCGAGATCCACCCCGGCGCGACGATCGGTCGCCGCTTCTTCATCGATCATGGGATGGGCGTCGTCATCGGGGAGACCGCCGAGATCGGTGACGATGTCAGCCTCTTCCAGGGTGTCACCCTCGGTGGCACCGGTAAAGAGCGGGGAAAGCGCCATCCGACCCTCGGCAATGGCGTCACGGTCGGTGTCGGGGCGCATATCCTCGGCGCGGTGCAGATCGGTGACGGCGCGAAGATCGGCGGCGGCGCGGTCGTCCTACGCGATGTCCCGCCCTACACCACGGCGGTCGGTGTCCCGGCACACGCCACGACCCGCCTGCGCCCGAACGACTGCGCGGACGGCGGCAACCGCCGCGTCCACCGGATCGCCGACCCTGCCCAGGAGCAGGTCGATACGCTACGCCAGCAAGTCGCCGCGCTGGCCGCGCGTCTGGCCGCGCTGGAAAGTCGCCCCTCAGAGATCCCCGAGCGTCCGAAGTCCGCATTGGCACCCGACCACGCCCGAACGCCAGAGCCGGTCGCAGCTTTCTCCTCCGACTGTAAGTAGCGCGGACGGGTGTGGGGCATACGCCCCCGCCGAGGCCCGTCCGCGCGGTCCCCGAGTCGCTGTGCGGTCCCCACTGCACGGCGTTTCTTGGCGTGCGCAACGCGACAACGCCACCCACCGATCCCCTACTCGCTGACAACCATCGACTGACGACTGACGACTGACGACTTTTCGGAAAGGAGCGCACCCATGGCGCTGCGTGTCTACAATACCCTAACCCGTCGCAAAGAGGAGTTCAAGACGATCGAGCCGGGGCGCGTGCGGATGTACGTCTGCGGCGTGACGGTCTACGGCCCGGCTCATATCGGCCACGGCTTCATGGTCCTCTCGTTCGACATCATCCGCCGCTATCTCACCTGGCTCGGCTACGACGTGCTGCACGCCCAGAACTTCACCGACGTGGACGACAAGATCATCGCCCGTGCCGCCGAGGTTGGGATCGAGCCGATCGCCCTCGCCAACGGTTATGTGGACGAATGGCGACGCGACATCACCGGGCTGGGTGTCCTGCCGCCGACGATCGAGCCCCGCGCGACGGAGGAGATCGCCGGGATGCTGGAGATGATCGCGGGGTTGATCGCGCGCGGCCTCGCCTACGAGGCGGGCGGCGATGTCTACTTCCGCGTCCGCGCTTTCGAGGGTTATGGCAAACTCTCGCGCCGTAGCCTCGACGACCTCCTCTCCGGGGCGCGAGTGGAGATCGGCGAGCAGAAAGAGGATCCGCTCGACTTCGCCCTCTGGAAAGCGGCCAAGCCGGGCGAAGTCTCCTGGCCGAGCCCGTGGGGTCCCGGTCGCCCCGGCTGGCACATCGAATGCTCCACGATGTCGCTGACCCACCTGGGCGGGCAATTGGATATCCACGGCGGCGGCACCGACCTGATTTTTCCGCACCACGAGAACGAGATCGCGCAGTCGGAGGCGTATCTCGGCCAGGAGCCGTTCGCGCGCTACTGGCTGCACAACGAGATGGTGCAGCTCGGCGGCACCAAGATGAGCAAGTCGCTCGGCAACCTGGTCACCATCCGGGAACTGCTCGATCGCGGCCCGGACGACGGCCAGATCTATCGCTTCATGGTCCTCACCGGCCACTACCGCACGCCGCTGACCTGGAGCGAAGAATCGTTCGAGGGCGCGCGGCGTGGCCTCGAACGGCTGCGCTCCGGACTGCGGGGCCGCGACGCCACGGCGGCCCGGGGTGACGGCGGCGCGCTGGCGGCGACCCTCGCGACCGCCGAGGGGGACTTCCGCGCGGCGATGGACGACGACTTCAACACCGCCGGGGCGCTCGCCGCGCTCTTCGAGTTGGTGCGCGCCATCAATCGATCGCGCGATGAGGGTGTCCCGGCGGCGGACCTCGGGGCGGCGCAGGCGAAGCTCGCCGAACTGGCCGGGGTGCTCGGCCTCCAACTGGAATCCGCTGGCGATACCGCGCGCGATCTCGCCGCCGCGCCATTCATCGAACTGCTGCTGGAAACGCGCGCCGAACTCCGCAAGGCCAAGCAGTTCGCCCTCAGCGACCAGATTCGCGACCGGCTCAAGGCTCTGGGCGTGGAGATCGAGGACGGGCCGCAGGGGAGCATCTGGCGGATCACCTGATCCGGCCGCAGCGCACCGGAGGGACACCGACAGATCCGCTACCACCGATAACGACCGCGCAGGCGTGTAGCGCATTCAGCGATGACGCGCCCGCGCGGCGGTCTCCCCGGCCCCGCCGTGGTACACTGCGCCCGGCAACGGTCGCGAACAGATGAGGGACGCATGGCACGCGGCGAATCGGTGGCGGCGTCACAACCGGTCGCCGCAGGCTCGGGCACCTTCACGTCCCTGCGTCTGCGCGATTTCCGCCTCCTCCTGACCGGCACCACCCTCTCCAACGCGGCTCAGTGGATCCAGCAGGTGACCCTCGGATGGCTGGTCTACGATCTCACCGCCTCCGGCACCATGCTCGGCGCGATCAATCTGGTCCGCTCGGTCGCCATGCTGGGCCTGGCCCCGCTGTCGGGGGTGGCGATCGACCGCTTCCCGCGCCGCACTCTGATGCTGGCCGTCAACGGCTGGCTCCTCGTCATCAGCCTGACGCTCGGCCTGGTGCTCCTCTCCGGCCCGGCCCGGATCTGGTACCTCTTCGCCTTCACGTTCCTCGGTGGGGTGGCGCAGGCGGTGGACCTGCCGCTGCGCCAGACGGTCGTCTTCGCCCTGGTGCCGCGCGCCCTCGCCCCGAACGCGGTGGCCCTCATCCAGACCGGCTGGGCGTTGATGCGCTCGCTCGGACCCGGCCTCGGCGGATTCCTGATCCTCTGGTTCGGCGCGGGTGGCAATTTCCTCATCCAGGCGGGAGCTTACGCCTTGATCGCCGTCAACACCATGCGAATCGCTTTCCCGCCGGGACGGCGGCAGGCCAAGGACGGGGGGATGCGCCGCAATATCGCCGAGGGTCTGCGCTACATCGCCCGGGAGCGCACCACTCGCGCCTTTGTGCTGCTCGGCTGGGTCCTCCCCCTCTTGATCATCCCCAACTTCGCCGCCCTGCCGCCGATCTACGCCAAGGTGATCTTCGGCGGCGGGCCGGAGACGCTGGGAATCCTCCTCTCGGCGGTCGGCGTCGGGGGGATCGGCGGCGGGCTGGTGACCGCCTCGCTGGGGAGGGTGGAAAGACGTGGCCTACTGCAACTGGCCGCGCTCGCCGCGCTCAGCGCGTCGCTGATCGGCTTCGCCCTCAGCACCAGCCTGTGGGTCGCCGTGCCGCTGCTGGCGGCGTCCGGGTTCTTCGAGCTGATCTATCTCACCACCAATCAGACGCTGCTGCAACTCTCCATCCCGGAGTCGTTGCGCGGGCGCGTGACGAGCGTGGTCAGCCTGAATGCGGGGCTGTCGCCCCTCGGCGGACTGGTCGCCGGCGTCGGGGCCGACCTCGTCGGGCCGCGCGCCGTGACGATCATCTTCTGCACCATCGCGACAATCATCGCGCTCGGCACGTTCCTCGGCTCGCCGATCGTCCGCGACCATCGCATGAGCAACGCACTGGGTAGTGACACGACCGCCGCGCTGGCGGGCGGTGAACAGCCCGGAGCACGGCGCTGAGCGCCACCTTTCGCGCCGCGCGTCGATACAGCGCGGCGCTGTACGGCGGGCGGAAGATCGCTGGGACAGCAAGTCCGACAATGTGGGGCGGTCCCAGCGATGGGAGGAGCAGGAAGAACCGTCACGGAGAGGTGGCGGATCGCAGAGAACGGGACAAGATAATAGTCCGTCCTCTCTGCGGCCCTCCGCGAACTCTGTGCCTCTGCGGTAAAACCGCTCACCCGACCTTACCGCTTCTGCAACTTGGCGAAGTTGGCGCTGAGGGTGCGGACGACCCCGTCCTGGAATTTCACCGTCACGTCCTGGTCGTCCGCCAGATTCTTGACGTTGATCACCTGGCCCTGACCGAAGCGGGCGTGCAGGACGCGATCGCCCGGCTTGAAACCGCCGAGTGTCGTCGGCTCGAACGAGCCTTTCGGGGCCGTCCCCTGGCCCGACGCGTCACCACCACCATAGGCGTGTGACCCACCGCCACCGCCCGCCCCGCCGCGACCGCCGTTCCCCCAGGTCGCGCCGCCGCCGCCGTAGCGACCATACCCATTGCCGCCACCGGGCCGCGAGCCGACGCCGATACTGACTTTGGGTGCTTGCGAGACGCGCTCCAGGTGCGCCTCGGGGAGGGCCAGGAGGAAGCGCGACGCCTCGCTGACCTCCTCCTGGCCGAAGCGGGTGCGCTTAAAGGCGTGCGTGAGGTAGAGCAGCTTCATCGCGCGGGTAATCCCAACGTAGGCGAGCCGCCGTTCCTCCTCCAACTCGCGCGGGTCTTCGGATTGCGTCGCGCGCGAATGGGGCAGCAGCCCCTCTTCCAGGCCGACGAGGAAGACGACCGGGAATTCGAGCCCCTTCGCGGCGTGCAAGGTGATCAGCGTCACCTTGTCGCCCTCATCCTCGATCGTGTCGGCGTCGCTGACGAGCGCCTTCTCCTCCAGATAGGAGGTCAGCCCGGAGATCGGCTCCTGGTCCGGCCAGCGACTGATCTCGTTCCCCAACTCGCCGATATTTTCCAGGCGCTCGGCCTGCATCGACTCCTGCAGGAAGGCGACGTAGCCCGAGCGGTCGATCGCCTCCTTGAAGAACTCGGACAGGCTGAGGCTCCCCGCCGCGCGCCGCAACTCGCTGAAGGTGCGCGCGAACTCCAATAGCGCCGCCCGGCTACGCCCGCTGACCTGCGGCGGCACCGAGCGCGACATCCCATCCTCAGACTCCAGCAGGGAGTCGAAGCCGCTCGCCAGCGACAGGCTCGTCTCGGTCGCCCAACCCTCGATCGCCTCGATCGCCTTCGGGCCGATCCCCTTGCCGAGCGGCATATCGCTGCCGATCACACGGCGCAGGCTGATCGTATCGGCCGGATTCACGACCGTCCGCAGCAGGGCCATGACATCCTTGACCTCTTGCCGCTCGTGGAAGCGGATCCCGCCGATCAGTTGCAGGGGGATTTTGGCGCGGTCGAGCGCCTGCTCGATCGGGCGCGACTGGGCGTTGGTGCGATACATCACCGCGAAATCGCGGTACGGGTGCTTCCGCATCACATGCAGGCGCGAGATCTCGGTGACCAGGAATTGCGCCTCCTGGCGCTCGTCGTAGAGTTCCTGGACCAGCACCTTCGCGCCCGCGCCCTGCACCGCGCGCAACTGCTTCTCGGTCCGCTCCGGGTTCTCCTTGATCACCCCCATCGCCGCTTCGAGGATCGGCTGGGTCGAGCGATAGTTCTGCTCCAGGAAGATCGTCTTCGCGCTCGGGAAGTCGCGCCGGAAGTTGCGGATATTGGTGATGTCCGCGCCCCGGAAGCGGTAGATCGACTGATCCTCGTCGCCGACAACGCAGAGGTTGGCGTCCGGCCCGTTGGCGAGCTGGTGGATCAGGCTGTACTGGACGTGGTTCGTGTCCTGGTACTCATCGACCATGATATAGCGGTAGCGCTCCTGGTAGCGCCGCTGCACCTCGGGGACATACTGGAAGAGATCGACGGTGCGATTGAGCAGATCGTCGAAGTCCAGCCCCTGGAAGGTTTTTAGCATCTGCTGATAGACCGGGTAGACCCGCGCCACGATCTCGTCGCCATAGGTCTCGACCTGCGCGCGGAAATCGTCGGGCGTGGCGCGCACGCTCTTGGCGGCGGAGATTCGGCTGAGGATCGCGCGCGGCGCGTGCTGCTTCGGATCGAGGTCGAGTTCTTTCAGCGCCCGCTTGATGACGTTCATCTGATCGTCGGAATCGTAGATTGTGAACGAGCGGTCGAGCCCGAAGTGATAGCCATGCTGGCGCAGGACGCGCACGCAGAAGTTGTGGAACGTCCCGACCGTCAGATCTTTCGCGACCGGGCCGACGAGCCGTTCGAGCCGATCGCGCATCTCCTTCGCCGCCTTGTTGGTGAAGGTGACGGCGAGGATTTGCCACGGCGCGGCCCCGCGCTCTTGCAGGAGGTAGGCGATCCGGTGGGTCAGCACACGGGTATTATGGCAGAGCACCCCCTCGGCGACGAAGTTGTGCGTCCCCTCCACGGTGAAGTCGTAGACCCAGCCGGTATAGTCCACCTCATCCACTGCGGCCACTTCCTCATAGACGAGCGGTGCAGTGGCAAGGCGATCCAGTGTGACGATGCCGTGCTTCAGGTGCGACAGATCATCGGTCGAGAGCAGGCGCGTAGGGCGAAACTGATTGCCAGGCAAGCGACCCCCCGGACGCTCCACCAATTCAAGGAGCATCGGTCGAACCTTATTATGGTAACTCTCCCGACTGCATCGCTTCAGCGCGGCGTACCCTTTTGTTTGGCCGGTGTTCCCCAGGAGTCGCTTCGGCGAGAGCGCTGTCGCTTCTGCCAACTGCCTGATGACCGGGCCGGAGGGGAGCAGATCGCGGTTCGGATTCGATCGCTTCGCGATGCACCTGGCAAGTGCTTCCTTTTTCATCAGATCACCGAAGCTGATCTGTTCGGAGAAGACGCGCAGCGAAGGTCCGCCGATGTAGAGTGTCCAATAGGGGCGCGCGATCCGCGTGCCATTCGTCGCCGCTTTCATCTTGCGTGATACCCTGGCCCAGATGCCGAAGCGACGCAGGAGATGGCGAAGTTCTTCGGCAAGACGCTGCGAGGCGGTGCTAATGCCGACCTGTTGCCGCCCTGGCTCAACCCAGCCCTCGACGTCGAACAAGGCGCGTAGGAAGATCGCGACACCTTCAGCATCAGCGCGCATGATGACATCGGGGACATGCTTTTGGGCGGCGCGGCAGCCGAACTCGTGCCCATGTGAAGCAAGGAATTCGTACAGGGCGGTGCTCCAGATGCCAAGTCGATAGGTGCTACGACCATTATTAAGCTTGATCGAGAGCTTACGTGACCCCAGGTTGTATCGTTCCAGAAGGTTCGCGATAACTGTCCTAATCCGCTCCAATTGCTCACGAGACTTGAGGGTGATGGAGAACTCGCGGATACAATCGTGCTGGGTGCGCTCATACCCCTCGCCAATCAGCCAACCGAAGAACTCGGCCAGCTCAGGGTCGATGGACCTATCGCGATGCGAGAGCGCGCCAGGGAGGGCCAGCACATCGCCCACCTGGATTATGTTTGTCCAGTTCAAGCCATCGAAGAGTTTGTGTGCGGCGGTAAGACCGATGCGACTCCCATCACGAAAGGTAATGAGCCTGACTCGCTCGGAGACCTGCTGGCGATAGAGCGCGGTAATCGGGGCAGAGTGAAATCGACCAGTCACCTCATCGTAGGAATCGACCCACGCCTGTTCGCTCGGTGCCGACACCCAGCCTTCACCATCATATACCGCAGCGGTATGGAATCGTTCCCAGGCTTCCTCTGCAGTTTGCAAACGATCATTGATGACGAGGCGGGTATCGGGCAAGACGCATTTGCCACTCCCCGGACCGGCCATGATCAGGACCGGGCCATCGACCGTCTCGACCGCCTGCCGTTGCTCCGCATTCAATCCGGCCAGCAGCTCGCTCGTCCCGGTCACAGCACCCTCCCGCGTCATTCGCCCGCCACTATCCCGCTATCTATCGCGCATCGGCCCCATTAAGTATACGCCCCGGCAATACCAGTAGGCTGGCTCATCGGGGGCCGAAGGGCGATTGTAGCAGCCGTACGTACACGTCGCAAGCCTTGACAGTCGCGCGCGGGCTGCGCTACCATTCTCGCTGTGGTGCGTGCGCGGCCAATTGCGCCGACGTAGCTCAGTGGCAGAGTAGGGGACTCATAAGCCCTTGGTCGCTGGTTCGAATCCAGCCGTCGGCACCGACAACGGGGAGGGGAGGCCATCGGGCTTCCCCTTTTTGCTACCCCGTGCTCGGGGGAAGGGTGCCGCGCTGGCGGGGCCGTGGGCGACGGCGGTGTTGCTCGGCCCGGTGGTGCCAACGGTGAGGAGAGCCGGTGTCGTACAGCCGTCGCGAGGAGCCGGGCGGGTCGCCGCCGCAGCCGCCCCAATCTCCATACCCACCCCGCCCGCCCCGGCGCGGCGAGGGCTGGACAGCGGGTACCTTCTCACCGGCGATCTTCCTCGTCGCCCTGCTGGTCATCGGCTTCCTGGTCGCGGCGGCGGTCCTCAGCCAGCGCGAGGAGGCGACACCGACACCAGCGCCGGGAGGGGCGACGAGCGCCGCGACGAGCACCACGGGGAGCGCGGGCGCGCCCACACTGACCGGGACACCGCGCACGTTCGTCGTCGCCAACACCGGCGGCGAGGGGGTCTACCTGCGCCGCACGCCGCGCCTGGCCGATCGCGACACCGCCTACCCGGAGGGGACGCGGCTCGTGGCGATCGGGGCCGATGTGGATGGCGAGGGCGGGCGCTGGCATCACGTTCGCACGCCGGACGGGAAGAGCGGCTACGTCCCCGCGCGGTACGCGAACGAGGCCGCGCGCTGATCGACCGTGTCGCGCCGGTCCCATCGAGGGAGGTTATGTGAGGAGCCCGCCCCGGCGCGAGGATTCAGGGGGGATCCGCCTCCCGCGAATTGCGCCCGCCCCTATCCGACTCCGCTTGCGGCAGGTGCGCAAGACCCTCCGCGCCGCGCCAGCGCGGCGACCGGTGCTGCTGGTCGGCGGCTTCGCCGTGCCGATCGCGGTCGGGATGGCGCTGCTCCTCCTGCCGATCAGCGCGCGCGACGGCTCCGCCAGGCCGCTGGTCGCCCTCTTCACGGCCACCTCAGCGGTCTGTGTGACCGGGCTCGTCGTCGTGGACACGCGCGATCACTGGACGCCATTCGGCCAGACGATCATCGCCATCCTGATGCAACTCGGGGGGCTCGGCTTCGTCATCGGCGTCGCGACGATCCGGCTGCTGCTCAGCCAACGCCCGAACCTGCGCGACCGCCTGCTGCTGCAAGAGACCGGCGCGATCACGCGTCTGGGTGGGCAGCAGGCGCTGGTCCTTAGGGCGGTCGCGGTCACGTTCGGCGTCGAGGCACTGGGGGCGCTGATCCTCTGGGCCAAGTTCACCCCGCAATTCGGGATCGGTCGGGGCTTCTGGCTCGGCCTCTTCCACGCGATCTCCGCCTTCACCAACGGCAGCTTCGATCTCTTCGGCGGCTTCCGCTCCGTGGCCGATTTCCGCGCCGATCCGGTCGTCCTCCTGACCCTGGCCGGGCTGATCATCATCGGCGGCCTGAGTGTTGTGACCCTCACCGATCTCTGGACCTTTCGACCCTGGGACGGGCCGCGCCCCGGCAGATGGCGACGGTTGAACGTCGATAGCAAGGCCGTGATTCTGGGCACCGCGATCCTGTTAGGGGGCGGCACCGCCGTCTTGCTGCTCACCGAGTGGGGCAACCCGGCCACATTGGGGGGCTGCCGCTCGGGCAACGGTTCCTCAACGCCTTTTTCCACGCGACCGCCGCGCGCACCGCGGGCTTCGCCACCTGGGACTTCTCGCAGGCCCGGCAGCAGACCCTGTTCATCTTGAGTGGGCTGATGTTCATCGGTGGCGCGCCCGGCTCGATGGCGGGCGGGATCAAGATCACCACGATGGCCGCGCTCCTGGCGGCGATCAGGGGTAGCCTGCGCGGGCAACCGGAGCCGACCCTCTTCGCGCGGCGTATCCCCGCGCGCCTGATCGGGCAGGCGTTGGCGGTGACCACGCTGGCTTTCGCGCTGATCGTCAACGTCGCGCTGCTGATCAGCCTGATCGAGGGCGAACGCCTCGGCGCATCGTTCGGGGCGATCCTCTATGAGGTCACCTCGGCGTTCGGGACGGTCGGCTCATCGGTCGGGCTGACGCCACGCCTCGGCGCGGTCAGCCAATTCCTGCTGATCATGATGATGTTCGTCGGTCGGCTCGGGCCGGTCACCGTCGCGCTCGTCCTCACCGAGCGGCGACACGAGGAGCGGTATCGTCACCCGAGCGAATCGCTACGCATCGGCTAGCCCTGGCTGCCGAGGGATACTGATGCTGCGCCGGAAAATGAGTGTCGGGAGGGGTGATGTTCGAGCGAGACTCCGCGCCGCGCCGCTTCGCCGTGATCGGCCTCGGGCGTTTCGGGATGGAAGTCGTGCAGACGTTGGCAGCGCGCGGCCATGAGGTGCTGGCGATCGATCGCCTGGAGGGGCCGGTCCAGCACGCCAAGGAGATCGCCACGCACGCCATGCAGGTGGAGATCGTCGATGCCGAGCTAGTCCGGGAAGTCGGCCTGGATGAGGTCGATGTGGCGGTGGTGGCGATCGGCGACGATGTCGAGGCGAGCATCTTCGTCACCACGCTGCTGGTCGAGGAGGGGATCCCGCAGGTGGCCGCCCGCGCAAATTCGCGGCTGCACGGGCTGATCCTGGCGCGGGTCGGGGCGACGCGGGTCATCTACCCGGAGCAGGAGAGCGCCAGCGCGCTCGCGCAGCACCTGCGCGCGCCCAACGTCACCGACTACTTCGCGCTCGGCGCGGGGATCGGGATCGCGCGCCTCAGCGCGCCGCGCGCGTGGTTCGAGCGCACCACCGATGAGTTGCGCCGCGCGAGGCCGAACCCGTCGGTGATCCTGGCGATCCAGCACGGCGAGGAGACCCTCGCCGAACCCGCGTTGAACGAGCCGATCCGCGAAGGCGATACCCTCGTCCTGCTCTGCCCGGATGATCAGATCGACGAGATCCCCTGCGACCACGCATCGCGCGCCGCCCCGAGGCGACGGTGAGTCTCACGGGACCGATCGGAGATCATCGAAGACCAGGAAGATACCGTCGCCGGGCTTGAAGACGAGCAGGCCGGTCGCGCGGATGCGCCGTCCGGTCTGCTCTCGCAAGGTTGGGGCGTCACCCCGCAGCCCGATCCGGTTCGGCCCGTCGTCGAGCGTGAAATACTCGTCGGGCGTCCCCGCCTCGAAGGCGCGTACCACGCCCACGAGCGCGACCCTCCGCCCGGTATATCGCTCGTGCGCCAACCACGCCTCGCGCACAGGGAGCGCGAGTGGGGAGTGCCGAGTGCCGAGTGGAAAGTGCGGAGCGGAAAGCGCGGCGCGGGCAATATCAGCTATGCGCTTCTTAAACATCCACTCGGCACTCCCCACTCACTCAATCCCCCGCAGCGACCGCCGGGAGGGCGGTCAGCGCGGCACGGCGCGCCGCGTTCGTCTCGCGGTAGAGGGCGAGGATACGGGTGGCGACATCGGCCCAGCTATACTCGCGCGCCGTGACGAGCGCGCCCGCGCCCAACTCCCGGCGCAACGTGTCGTCGCCGAGCGCGCGACCCAGGGCGTCGGCGAGGGCTGGGACATCACCGTACGGGACGAGCAACCCGTTGCGCCCCTCCTCGACCGTGTAGGCCAGACCACCGGCGCGCGAGGCGACGACCGGGGTGCCGCAGGCCATCGACTCGATCGCCACCAACCCGAACGATTCGTAGCGCGAGGGGACGACCGTCAGGTCGGCGGCGGCGTAGTAACGCGCCAGGGTCTCGTGCGGCTGGGGGCCGCAGAAGATCAGACCGTCGGCGACGCCGCGCTCCATCGCGCGCTCGCGCACGCGCGCCAAGTCGGGGCCGAGGCCGCCATCAGTCAGCTCGCCGCCGACGATGATCAGGCGCGGCTTCTCCACCCCATGCCAGTCGGCGCACAGGCACGCGTAGCCCTCGATCAGGAAATCGATCCCCTTCACCGGGTCGATCCGCCCAACGAAGAGGAGAGTGGGGGCCGGGCCGAGGCCGAGTTCGGCGCGGGCGGCGGCGCGGTCTTGCGGGAAGAACCGCTCCAGATCGATGCCGCAGGGGATCGTCCGGATCTTCGAGGTCTGGAGCCCATACCACCAGATCATCTCGGCGCGCTCGCGCGCGTTGGCGGCGACGATCGCATCGACGCGCGCGATCAGGCGGCGCTCGCTCTCGATCCGCAGCGACGACTCCTGCCCGTCCAGTGCCCCCCGCGCCGCTTCTTTCTTCAGCGCGGCGAGGGTGTGGAACATCTGCACGACCGGGGCGGTCCAATAGCGGCGCAGCAGGAGGGCCGTCCAGCCGGAGAGCCAGTAATGCGCGTGGACGACATCGTAACTGACACCATCGCGGAGGCCGAAGAGGGCCATCTCCGAGGCGAACTCACCCAAATAATTGAAAAGGGTTTCCTTCGGCACCGTCGCGGTCGGCCCGGCGGTGATCTGGATCACCCGCACATTCTCGAACGGCTCGATGATATCGGGGGCAAACGTGTCGCTCCGCCGCGTGAAAATATCGACCGCGACACCCTGTCGGCCAAGCTGGCGACTGAGTTCGCGGACGTAAACGTTCATGCCCCCGGCATCTTTGGCCCCGAGTGTCGCGATCGGGGAGGTGTGGACGCTGATCATCGCGACACGCCGTATGTTGCCGAAGTCGCCGGTCCCCCGGCCATTATCGAAACCCATCGTGTCGTCCTCCCCGCGCCCCGCGACCAGCGGCGAGGCGGCCATCTTCCATCATTCCGCATCCGCCCGCCCGACAAGTTCGGGCATACGTCGCCATAATCAACGCACGAGCCGCGCCGATATTCCGCTCTATTCGGTCGCGCGGCTCATGCGCCGGGGCCGATCGTCGCGCTCGCCTTGGCCGCGCGCACGCGACTCGCCAGCAGCCAGAGACCGCCGGTGACGAGCGCGTGCCCCCCCAGGAGGACCGGCAGTGGGGCGTCGCGCGCGGCGGCGGTGAACTCGCGCACCGTCGGATCGGCAATCAGGTCGGGGCGCAGGAGATCCGAGGCGAACCGATCGGCGGCGGTGAGTTGCGGGGCGAGTTGGGCGAAGAGCGGGCGGGTGTCGAAGACCATCGCGTCGCCCAGGCCCGCGAGGATCGCGAAGAAGCGGGTCGGCCCGACTTCTTGCAAGAGGGCCGCCAGGAGGGTGCGCACCTCGCCGCGCGCCTGGCGCCCGCTGGCGCGCATCCCGCGCTCCTCGATGAAGAGGCGCTTGAGGAACGAGACCTCGCGCTCCACCTTCGCCCAGATGCCGGTGTTGAATCGCCCGGCGACGATCAGCGTCCGATACGGATCAGCCATGATCCCCTCCACCGCCGTCAGCGCGGAGAAGTTGGGGGCGTGCTCGTCGAGATAGGCGCGCAGGAGGGGCGGCACGTCGTGCGCGCGCGCCAGCAACGCCAGGTCGGTCGGCGTGTCAATATCCAGGGTGCTGACGAGGGTCTGCTCGGCGGGTACCCGCTCCAGCCCGGCGTCGTGGTGGAGGCGCCAGGCGAGATCGTTGTCGGTCAGGATCGGCTCGGTCGTGAAGAGCGCGCTCGCGGGACGGAAAGCGACCCAGTCGGAGGAGAGCAGATTGTTCGCGGCGACCTGTCCGGGTTCATCAACCAACCCCGCGAGGCGACGCAGCCCTTCCAGATCGAGCAGTGGGGCGCTACCGCCGCCGATATAGACGATCGCCACCGGATCGAGTTGCCGCACGACCGCCCGCAACTGCTCACCGAAGACGATCGTCTCCCCCGTCGGCACGACGACGAGCGTCGGCGACGACGCCGCCAGCGACGCCGCCAGCGCCTCGTCATTGGTGACCAGCGCGAGCCGTCGAAAGCTGTCCGATTGCTCGGCGTCGGCCAGGAGTTGCCGCACCGAGGCTCCTTGCGCCCCCGCGACAAGCCGCTCCGGCTCGCTCGCTCCGCCACGACCATAGAAGATGATCAGGTCGGGACGCTCGTCCCCGATCGGCATGCCGCCCCCGTTAGGTGGGGTCGTGAGTCGTGGGTCGTGGGTCGTGAGAAGGTCCGGTGATACCGAGCGCCGATCAATCAGCACTGACTCTCTCACGACTCACGACTCACGACTCACGACTCATCACTATGCCGGCTGGATCAGCCCGTAATCGCCGCGTTTGCGACGGTAGACGACGTTGATCTGGTTCTCTTCGGCGCTGAAGAAGACGAAGAAACTATGGCCGAGCAGTTCCAACTGGTCGATCGCCTCACCGCTCGTCATCGGCTTGAGGGCGAAGCGCTTGCGGCGCACGATCTCCTGCCCGACGGATCCTTCATCGCTATCAGCGTCATTATCGACAGCGGCATCGAGTTCGGCGAGATCGGTGGCGGCGAGGTCGGGCAAGGCGACGAATGCGGCGACGGACGGGCGCTTGCTGCGATCGGTGCGCTTGCTATGGTAGCGCCGAATCTGCGAAACCATCGTGTCGATCGCCAGATCGATCGCGCGGCGCGGGTCGGCGTGCTGCTCTTCCGCGCGCAAGATCGTCTGCCGATGCGCGACTGTCAACTGCGCGGTCGTCCGCTCGCCACCGGTGCGCGGATGCTCATGGTTGAGTTCGAGCTTGGCGTCCGCGCCGCGACCGATGAATCGGTCGAGCTTGTTCACCCGCCCCTGAATGAACTCGCGCAGATCCTCGTTCACTTTGAGGTCTTTGGCCTTGATCTGCACTTCCATGCTGTCCACCTCCTACCGTGCGCGACCCGGAGGATCCGACATCCCCGCCGGGTAGGGAGAGCATAGCAAAAAGGCGGGCGGAGGGTAGTCGTGGGTCGTGGGTCGTGAGATCGCCTTGGCAGGCTATACGCTCTGCGAACGGACAGCCGCTATCAGACAGTTCCCACGACTCACGATCCATGACCCCCTCAGAGGCCCAGCACGGCGGTCGCATGGAGCGAGAGATAGCCGCAGTTGGCGCAGATGCGGCTCACGGTCGGCAGGCCAGCACCGTCACCCTCGCCGACGCCGAGCGTCAGCAGCGAATGGCCGTGGCCGAGTACCCAGGAATTCTCGTGGCAGGCGGGGCACGCGCCGAGCGCCCCGCGCTCCGCCAGGGTATCGGCGATCAGCTGCCGCTGCTCCGCCGTCAGGGTCGGCTCGGGGATACCGCTCTCTGCGCTCACCATCGCTCCCAATCACTCCGCGCCGCCAGCGCGGCACCGCCGGGGCATCATCACGCCCCGACGGTGAAGGTTCCCAGATCGCCGCGCGCGGCGCAACCGCATCCGCGTGCGTGTCGCCGATTAGCGTGGGGTGGGTAGGGGCGGGGGGCAATGGCGGCGTAGGTAGTCCGCCGACCAGGCCGCTGCGGCGAGACCGGGGCGCAGCGGGTCCTCATTCTCAATGTCGATCGCTCCACTGTAGCCGATCTCCTCCAGGGTCGAGGTGATCGCCATCCAGTCAATCGCCCCGCAGCCCGGCAAGCGATAGCGCCACCACCCGTGCCCGAAAATCCCCTGCCGCGCCAAGCGATCGGGCAGGATCTCGGCATCCTTACCATCGAAGTGGTAGATCCGCGCGGCGTATTTCCTGATGACGCCCGGAATGTCGGGGATGTGCAACCAGACGAGGTGCGAGGGATCGAAGCTGAGGCCGAGCGCGGGCGAGGGGACGGCGTCAAACATCAGATCCCACAACTCCGGCGCGTGCGCCAGGTTCCCCTCACCGCCGCCACGCCCCGCCGTCTCGAACGCGATCCGCACGCCGCGCTCCCCGGCGTAGTCGGCCAGGGGGGTGTAGACCTCGCGGAAGATCGCCAGGTTCTCGCCGACCCGGCTGGTGGGGTGGCCGTCGCCGACGCCGGGCAGCCCCCAGAAGTGCATCCCGTGGGCCGAGCCGGTGAAGGTGACCAGCGTGTCGACCCCGAGCGCGGCGCAGGCGTCGAGCGTCAGGCGGAACTCGGCGATCCGCGCCGCCCGCAGCGCCAAATCGGCGGTCAGCAGATTCACCATTGGCGCGAGGGCCGAGATCGCGATCCCGTGTCGGGCGGCCAACTCCCTCGTCTCACCGCCACCGTCGCGGACGATCGCGCGCAGATCGAGATGGCCGGGGAAGGAGGCCCCGCCGATCGGCTGGTAGCCCGGCCCGACATTGACCTCGATCGTGTCGAAGCCATACCCGGCCAGCGCGCCCAGCAACTCCGGGAACGGTGTCGGCTCGATCCCCACCAGCGACGAGATCCCCAGCTTCATCCGCTTCCTTTCCACCCCACCAGCGGGCACCGAGCGCGGCACATCCGCCGTTCGCGCCTGGGATGCCCACGCCCCGCCCGCCGGGATCAACACGACACAGATGCTGCACGGCATGGTACGCAGGGGCGCTCGGCCTGTCAAAAAAACGACGTTTGCTATCCGGTCAGCGGGGTTGTTTGACACCCGCAGCGCCCCGGCATACAGTGCGCGCGCGATAGATGCGCGCGATGCTGCTCACGATTCGGTGTGCTCACGAGGATAGGGATGATGGAACGGAAGGTACGGGCCGGGATCATCGGCTGCGGCGGGATCGCCAAGACGCACGCGGCGGCGCTGGCGGGGTTGCCGGAGGCCACCTTCGCGGCCTGCTGCGATGTCGATGAGGCGCGCGCGCGCGCGCTGGCCGAGCAGTATGATGTGCCGCACGTCTTCACCGATGTCGGGGAGTTGCTCCGCAGCGACACCGTTGACATGGTGACGATCTGCACCCCCCACCCGAGCCACGCCGGGTTGGTGATCGCCGCCGCCGAGGCCGGCGTCCACGTCCTCTGCGAGAAGCCGCTGACGATCGATCTCGGCGAGGCCGACCGGATGGTCGAGGCGGCGGAGCGGGCGGGGATCAAGTTCGGCGGGATCTTCCAGCGCCGGTTCTGGCCCGCCGCGCAGCGAATCCACCGCGCCGTCGAGGCGGGCGAGTTAGGGCGCATGACCCTGGCCGAGTGCCAGGTGCGGATCTGGCGACCGCGCGAGTATTTCGCGCGCGACGCCTGGCGCGGGAAGTGGACGACCGAGGGCGGCGGGGCGTTGATGAACCAGGCGGTCCATGCGATCGACCTCTTCCAGTGGTACATGGGGCCGATTACCGAGATTTTCGGGCGCTACGCCACGCTGCTTCATGGCGACTACATCGACGTGGAGGATACGGTCGTCGCCACGGTCGTCTTCGCCAACGGCGCGCTCGGGATCATCGAGGCGGCGACGACCGTCAAGCCGGATCTCGGCTTCAAGGTCGCCGTCCACGGTACCAGCAACGCGATGGTGAGCGTCTGGGAGCAGCCGGAGGGCGTGGCCGGGGTGAACGATCTCTGGACGATCGCCGGGCAGGAGGAGCATATCGACGTCTTCGCGGATGGGCGCGAGAAGGAGCCGGGCTTCCCCGAATTCCACCGGCTCCAGATCGCCGACTTCGTGCGCGCGGTCCAGGAAGACCGCGAACCGGCGGTGACCGGCGCGGAGGCGCGCAAGGCGTTGGAGATTATCCTGGCGATCTACCACTCCTCGCGCACGGGCCTCCCGGTGCGCTTCCCGCTGGACCGCGCCGCCCTGGTCGCCGCGCAAGCTTAGCCCTGCCCCTGCTACGAGGTGGTACTGTTGACCACAGCTGGCAATCGATAGCGACCGACACCCGAGTTGTCGAGGCGCGAACGCCCCCGCTGCCAGGGTTGCAGCGGGGGCGTTCGCATACCGGGACATCCCCGCATTTGTGCGTCCCGAACAAAAGTCATGCCATTACTGGTGCATTGGGCCATTGCACGCCCTGTCCCCAGCGCGTACAGTAGTGATGGTAAGTTTGTGTGTTCGGCACACTTGCCTATGAGACGAGAATACGAAGGAGATGATAATGGCACACTGGTGCATTCCAGTCGATCTACTCGTGGAAGCCGAGACACCCGCCGAAGCGCAGGCGTGGGCAGACCGACACCTCGCCCGCCTCGCCACCGCGCCGGAGCAATCGGGTGACGTGACCGAACAGAAGGCGCGGTATCGGGTCGGCGCGGCGACGCGCGCGGCCGCCCCGCCCCGCCAACTCAAACCACGGCGGAGTATCCTCGACCCGCGCGGCCCAATCCCCAGCAAGCGATCTGCGTAAGCCGCCAGGTGTGGCCGTTGGGGTACGCACGCCCCGAGCCAAATGCGCCATGCTGATGCGCAGTTACTCTGCCCACCCGCGAGCACCGGCGGCACGGTCCTGAGTTCGGTTGCCTATCCCAGTATCGGTCGCGCGCTACCGCAGAGAATCGGCGATGCGGTACACTCCCCGTATGATGAATATTTGGCGCACGCTACCGAAACCGATCTTCGCCCTCGCACCGATGGAAGACGTGACCGACACGGTCTTCCGGCAGATCGTGGCGAAGACCGGCGCGCCCGATCTCTTCTTCACTGAATTTGTCCGCGTCGATGGGCTGGTGACGCGCGGACGCCACGCCGCCGCCCGGCGCTTCGTCCACACCGAGGTCGAACAACCGCTGATCGCCCAGATCTGGGGCTCGGAGCCGCGGAACTTCTACACGATCGCGCGCGAATTGGCGGAGGGGGTGTTCGGGCCGTTCGTCGGCATCGACCTGAATATGGGCTGCCCCGAGCGCAAGGTCGTCAAGCGCGGCTCCTGCGCCGGGCTGATCAATCACCCGGACCGGGCGATCGAGATCATCCGCGCCACCAAAGAGGGGGCGGGCGACCTCCCCGTCTCCGTCAAGACGCGCTGCGGCACCGATAGCTGGGTGACCGAATGGTGGGCCGAGACCCTCCTCAACCAGGATCTCGCCGCCCTCACCATCCACGGGCGGATCGCGGCCGAGAAGTCGCACTTCCCGGCGCGCTGGGAGGAGATCACGAAAGTCGTGGCGGTGCGCGATCGGCTCGGCAAGGAGACGCCGATCATCGGGAATGGCGACGTCAGCAGCTACCGGGATGGCCTGGAGAAAGTCGCTCGCTACGGCGTCGATGGCGTCATGGTCGGGCGCGGCATCTTCCGCAACCTCTGGTTCTTCGACCCGACGATCGATCCCGCGACAATCTCGCTCCACGAGCGGATCGGCCTCCTGATGGCGCACATTCAAGGTTTCCAAGAGAACTGGACGGGGCAGAAGAACTTCGAGGCACTGAAGAAGTTTTACAAAGCCTACTTTTTCGATGTGGAGAATATGGCGAACCTCCAGCGCAGCCTCATGCTCTTACATACGCCCGAAGAGACGCTAGCCCGCCTCGCCATCGCGCTCGAAGAAAGCAAGAGCCAGTCGGTAATCGGCAGCCGGTAGTAGAGGCCCGCCCGCCAGCGTAGTGCTTAACAGTACCGCTCAGTCACGACTACTGACTACCGACTACCGACTAATTCAAGTGGCTCCGCCGGGCGCGATCCCCACGTTCAGCCGGGCGCGCCCAGAGGTCGAGGGCGAGCCAGAGGGTGCGCGAGAACGGGAAGAAGAGGATCGGCATCGCCACGGCGGCGACAATCGCGGCGTACTGCACGACGGTCCAGGGGATGTCCGGCAGCGTGAAGAGGATCAGCACGACGATCAGCAACACGGCGACGAACTCCGCGACGACAAAGTTGATCGTGTACGCGCCGAGCCAATAGTCCGACGATTCGCCGCGATTGAGGACGAGCTGGCAGGTCGGGCAGCGGCGCTGCATCGAGAACCAGCCGCGAATGATGCCGCGCCCCCCGCAGCGCGGACAGCGTAGCAAAGCACCCCGCCCCAGCGAGCGCCAGAGATTGCGCCTCGTTACGGTCCGCATCAGTTCCCCTCCTCCCGGCGCACCCCGCCAGCGCTTCGCCCGGCGCGATGATCGCACCAGCGCACATTGTTGAGGATGCGACCCCGGCCCCGCCACCTGCGTGCGCCCCCTCCCGATTCCAGGAGAGGATGGGACGAACGCTACAGTCGATCGCGAAACGTAGCACAGGGGCAATACTTCTCACGGCAACGGCACCCAACACCGGGGAGACTATCGGCGCTGCGCCGCATATTGCGTCTGTGCAAGCCGCATACCCTCGCCCACGGCTGCGGCATCCCGCGTCCGGGCGCACCAGCACTACGCGGGGGCGCGAGGAAAGGGGGGGACGGCGACGACCATCGGGCGCAGCCGGGGCGGGCTGAGCACGAAGATCCACGCCACCGTGGACGCGTTGGGCAACTCAAGTGGCGTCCACCTCGCCGCCTCGGCCATCCTCCTCAACTGACGATACGCCCTAGCCGAAGTGGGCGAGGGGGCGCTGGACACGATCCCCTTTCGCACGGCATGTCGTGTATCTATCCTACCCGACGGCATTGGCCACCAGCGGCTACCATCTTCGATACCGGCGGCGATGCTGAGGTCGTCGCGATTCTGCTCTCCGACCCACCTTTCACCCCCGCCCGAAACGCGGTATCCTCAACTCGCGCCGCCGCGAGTGCGGTCGCGTCGAGCGAGGGGAGAGTCGAGCATGTTCACGCGCATCCTGGTCGCCGTCGATTCGGATGAGATCGCCGAGGCGGTCGTCGCCACCGCCGCCGGGCTGGCGCAGCCGCTGGGGGCGCAGATCGCGCTCTTGCACGTCGTCGATTCCGCTGCGGCGATCACGCCACTCGCCGCCGCCGCTGAGCCTGCGGGATTGGGGGTGCCGACCCTCGGCGGCGCGGCCAATATGCAGGTGACCGAGCAGGTGCTGGAAGAGCAGCAGCAGGTTGGCGAAACGTTCGTTGAGGGGCTCGTCGATCGGCTCCCCGCTGGCATCGCCGCCGAGGTGCTGCTGCGCGAGGGCGCGCCCGCCGCGACGATCGTCGCTGCCGCCAAAGAGTGGCACGCGGCGCTGATCGTCATCGGCACCCACGGGCGCGGCGGCATGGAGCGCCTGGTCGTCGGCAGCACGGCGGAAGCGGTGCTGCGCGCAGCCGCCTGTCCGGTCCTGACAATTCGCGCCGGGGTACAGCCTATCTGAAAGAACGCGGCGAACAGCCGCAGCAGATCGCAGGTATGGACGCCGAGCGTCTCCCAGATCGGCTTCGGGCGCACTCCTCGTTTGCTTATCGGGCGTGGGGCCGCCCGTACTGTTACGGCACTGAGCGCCGTCGTGCCGACCGCGCCAGCGATAAATCCTGCCAACACACCGTTCGCCATGAATCCTTCGCTCCTTGCCGCGAGATCGCTTTGAGATCGCCTTTTCAGGAAGGTGACCTACAGCCGCGCTGTTTGCGACAGCAACCCCGCCATTTGATCGCCGGTCGAGCAGGAACTATGCCAGGTGGCGGGGCGTAACTCCCGCGACAAGGATGGCAAGCGAAATGCGATGAGCATGGTGAGGTGGCTGGCGGAAGTTCCCCGCGCCGCATTGAGGCACTCGGGGTGCCGTACACGATACGTCGAGAGGTGACCATCATGGCGATTGCAGGGCAGCAAACTGCGGACATTCTGGACAACGCGAACGAGGCCAAGCGCGGCGAGATCGTCGAGCTGTTAAAGCAGGCATATTGGATGGAACTCGAGACGGTGATGAGCTACATCGCCAATTCGACCAATCCCGATGGTGTGCGCGCGCGGGAAATCTCCGAGGCATTGGCCGAGGATATCGATGAAGAGCTGGGCCACGCCAAACTGTTCGCCCAGCGGATCAAGGATCTCTACGGGATCGTGCCGGGTACGCTCGAATTCAGCCCGTCGCAGAAGATGCTGCAGCCGCCCGCGCAGCAGACCGATGTGGTCCACGTCATCAAGGGGGTGATCGACGCGGAGAGCGGCGCGATCAACCACTACAACAAGATTATCGAGGCGTGCGATGGCGTCGATTGGGTGACGCAGGATATGGTGATCGACATCCTGCGCGACGAGCAGGGCCATCGTCGCCTCTTCGAGGGTTTCCTGCGCGAGTTCGAGGTCTCGAGCGATCGGCACTAATCCCGTCGCAACAAGCTGAGCGATTTTGCCGCCTCGGGCGGCCAGGGGCGGGCAAGAATGCCCGCCCCTTCGCTTGTCCCGGACAGGGCTGAGTAGACGCTCGCGAAGCCGAGCGCGTACCCTGTCACAAAGGCCGTGTGGGTGGTGTTCTAATGGTGAGCGGGCGGGAACGCCGACGATGGACCGGCGGAGCAGGAGTGGCAACGAGCGTGGGCAGCGATTCACTCGCGCGCAATCTCGCCAACGGGGAACCGGGGGCGCTAGCCTCCGGCGAACGGCAAGGGGCGCGCTTCGAGACCCTCTTCCTGCGCCATTACGGTCGCGTCTTCGGGATCCTGCGTCGCTTGCTCGGCTCGAATGAGGCGGCCGAAGACGCGGCGCAAGAGGTCTTCTTGCGCTTGTATCGACAGGAAGCCCCGCCGCCCGATGAGGCCGGGCTGAGTCGCTGGCTGGCGCGGGTCGCCACGAACCTCGGGCTGAATATCCTCCGCTCGGACCGGCGGCAGCGCAGCCATCTCCAGCACAGCGCGGTGCTCGACCGCGCCGAGGAGCCGGTGCGGGAGGAGCGGCACGATCCGGCGCGGGTGGCGCTCGCGCAGGAGGAAACGGCGACCGTGCACGCCGTCCTCGACGGGATGGGCGAACGGGCGCAGGCGCTACTGATCCTGCGCAACAGCGGCCTCGCGTATGCCGAGATCGCCGATGCCCTCGGGGTCGCGCCCAGCTCGGTCGGGACGTTACTCGCACGGGCCGAGCGCGAGTTTCGGAAGCGGTACGAGGCGCTGGACCGCGCGGAGGGCGCGCGGCGCACGGAGCGTGGCGAGTAGTGCTGGCACTGAGCCACGGTTCCTGGTTCGTTTCTTACTTCCCTTTAGACGCGGAGGACGGGGCGATCATGCGGTGTATTGACGAGGGGCGGTTGCGCGCATACCTCGATGGTCAGGTGACCGAAGACGAGCGCATGGCGTTCGCGACACACCTGGATGGATGCGCGCTCTGCGCGGGCCGTCTCCGAGCGCTCGATGGTGACGCGCACGTGACCGCCGCGCTGCTGGCCCATTGGCTGCCCACGCCCAGCGCTTCGGTCGCTCCCTCCGAGGAGCGCTGCGCGAGTGTCGCGCTCGCCCGTTTCCAGGCAACCCTGCGCGAAGAGGCGCGCGCGATCGAACTCGCGCCCCGAGGACCGTTCGTTGTATTAAAGGAGCAGATGACCGCGATGTTGACACGCCTCACCGCCCCACGCCTACGGCCAGCCCTGGCGGCTGTCTCGCTGGTGACGATCCTGGCCGTTGTCCTGGCGTTCAGCCCGATCAATTCGCTGGCCGACCAACTCTTCAAGACGTTCCGCGTCCAGCAGTTCGCGGCGGTCGCGGTTCGTGTCCCCGGCATGACCGAACTGCCGCAGCCGCAGCAGGTCACGCCGGATCAGCAGCTCCAACTCCAGCAGATGCTCGCCGCGCTCGGCACCCCGACGACGGACGCGACCAAGGACACGGTCGCCGAAGTCGCCGACAGCGCCGCCGCGCAGGCGTTCCTCGCCCAGCATGGCGCGACCCTCCAGGTGCCGGGCCAGCTACCCGCCGCGTACAGCGGCATGACCCCGCGTTACGGCACGGCGCAGCCGACTTCGTCGACCTACACGCTGAACGTGGCGACCGCCCAGCAGTACCTGGCGCTGGCGAACTCGCCCGAGTTGAGCAGCCTGCCCTGGCCCGCCGGGGTCTCGCAGTTGACCTTCGGCCTCGACACCCCGGCGGCGGTCGCGACCTACTATGGCGATGGGCAGACCAACGGCCTCGGCATCGTGCAGATGGCGAATCTGCCGAATGCCGGCCCCGGTGCCGGCCCCGCGCTGAAGCTGCCGGACGAGCTCGATGTCAACGCCTTCCGCGCCGCTATCCTCGCCCTGCCGGGCTTGCCGCAGGACACCGTTGCGCAGGTGAAGAATGTGCAGGATTGGGATCGCACCCTGATCATCCCGGTCCCCCAGGATGCGACGACGAAGAACGTGACGATCGATGGCATCAATGGCGAGAATCCGGGCCTGCTGATTCTCGATGGTCAAGGTCGCGGCTCCCTGCTGCTCTGGCAGGATAAGGGCACACTTTATGCGGTTGGTGGCACTGTCAACGAAGCTGACGTCCTCCTCGTCGCCAACAACCTCAAGCCTCGCTAACTTCCCTTCCCCTTCCCTACCCCTCCCTTTCCCTGCGGGGCGGGCGGCTGAGCCGCCCGCCCCGCCCTTTGTCCGCCGCGCCACAACCCACCATGACGATGAGGGGCTGCTGAACGCGGTATCGCCGGAGGATTGGCCGAGGTGATGGCGCGGCGAGCAAGGCTCTAGCGGTGGGAAGAAACGAAGTTGAACCACAGAGCGCACAGAGCGCGCAGAGACGAGACGGGAGGATGAGAAGAGTATCGAGTTGAGCAGGGGGTGATCTGCGGCGGCTGGGTGACCAGGGAAGGCGGTGGACCGGGGATTGAAATCCCCGGCTAGGTGGCCCGTGGCCACGAAGTCCACTGAAGTGGACTGGGCGTACCATTGCCTACCCTGATAAGGATCGCGCACCGACCGGATTTAGTTCACTTCAGTGGACTTCGCGACCGCAGCCACCTAGCGCCGATTTCAATCGGCGGCAAGCTGGGAGGGTGCCGCCCCCTCACCAGCACAGATTGACAAAGCCTATCCCGCTCATTACCGTGCGCCATGCGAATTGCTTCTGCGCCGCGTCGATGTCCACTCGGTAGTGTGAGGAAGAATAGCTTGGGCGACGCAACACTGATCGGTTGTCGGGCGGTGACACCGGGCGGCATCCTGGACGATGCGGCGATCGAGATCGCGGACGGGCAGATCGTGGCAATCGAGGCGCGCACCGGTCGGGAGATTGGCACGATGCGCGATCTCGGCGGGCTGACCGTCCTGCCGGGCTTCATCGATCTGCACATCCACGGCGCGGGCGGGGCCGACACGCATGCCGGGGAGATCGCCGCGCTCGCCGCGTTCCTGCCGCGTTGCGGCGTCACGGCGTTCCTGCCGACCCTCGCCGCCGACGCGGAGGCGCGCACAGTCGCCGCGCTCCGGGCGGTCGGCGCGGCGAGCGCGGCAGGGGGGGCGCGGCGCGGCGCGACGATCCTAGGGGCGCACCTGGAAGGGCCATTCCTCAACCCGGCGCGGGCCGGGGCGATCCCGCCCGAGCATTTGCACCCCGCCGAGCCCGCGCGCCTCGCCCGGCTGCTTGATGCCGCACCCGGCGCGGTGCGCCTGATGACCGTCGCCCCGGATGCCCCCGGCGCGCTCGAGTTGATCCCGGCGCTCGTCGCGGCGGGGGTCGTGGTCAGCCTGGGGCATACGGCGGTGGACTACGATCTCTTCCGACGCGCGATCGATGCCGGCGCGCGGCACACCACGCACCTCTTCAACGCCATGACAGGGATCGGCCACCGCGCGCCCGGCGCGGCGGGCGCGGCCCTCACCGACGAGCGGATCACGGTGGAGTTGATCGCCGACGGCGAGCATATCCACCCCGCGATCCTCGCTCTCGCCGTGCGCGCGAAGGGGATTGCGGGTGTCGCGCTCGTCAGCGACGCGGTCGGCCCCGCCGGGCTGCCACCGGGCGAGTATGCGTGGCTCGGGCGGCGTGTCCGCTCCGACGGCGCGACGGTGCGCCTGCCCGATGGCACCCTCGCCGGCAGCCTGGGCACGCTGGACCGTGCCCTGCAGACGATGATCGCGCCGCTCCCGCGCGGTGCCGGGCTCTCGCTGGCCGACGCGGCCATCACCCTCGCCACCGTCCCCGCGCGCATCCTCGGCCTCGCCAGCAAGGGGACGCTCGCGCCCGGTTACGACGCCGATCTCGCGGCGGTCGATGACCGTGGGGTGGTGCGGCTGACGATCGTGGGCGGGGAAGTTGTCTATGGCGTGTTAGCGGGCGGCTGAATCATCCACGCAGCACTCGCTATACCAGATACTCTACGAATCGGGCTCAGTCATCCCCCGGCGCGAACGCCTCATTGAGCGCGGGCTTCGGGGCACGCCCGCGATTGAACATGAACCAAGTCCAGGCGAAGAGGAGCGCATAGAGGACGGCATCGACGATGAAGATCGCGCTGAGGCTGGCCCACTTCGAGAGCGCCCCGGTGACGAACGGCGCGGTCGCGCCGCCGACCTGGCCGAGGCCCGCGAGGGTGCCAAATGCGCCCATCTTCGCGCCCGGTGGCATATCACGACCACCAATCGCGTAGGTCAGGGTCAGCGCGCCCCCAGCGAAGAGGCCGAGCAGCAGGCGCAAGATCATCAGTTGCCACCAGTGGCTGACGAAGGCGATCGGCACGCAGATGATCGCCCCCGCGAGGAGCGCGCCGAACAAGAGTGGGCGCGGTTCCAGACGCGTGGAGAGCCGCCCGGTCCAGACCGCCGCGAAGCTCGCCGTCACCGCGCCGAGGGTCATGACGACACCGGTGATCGTGCCGATACGGTCCTCCGGCGCGCCGAGCGTCCCGATGTAGAGCGGCAGGAGCGGCCCGAACGATTTGTCGATGAACTGGATCGTGAACATCGCCACCGCCAGGCCGATGAAGAGCGGCAGGTGGAGCAGTTCCCGGAACGATATGCGGGGTTTCGGTGCCGGTGTAGCCATAGCTGTGGTCGCCGGGGCACCGCCCTGCTCCCGATCCTCGCGATAGGCGAGGGTGATGATCAGGAAGGCGATCACGCAGAGCCCGGAGGCCAGGAAGAACGAGCCTTTGAGGCCGAAAGCATCCACGATTACCCCGCCGATGAACGGGGCGGCGATCCCGCTGGCGAGCTGCGTCGCCTGGATCAGCCCGACCGCCTCGCCGACCCGCTGGCGCGGGGCGATCGTCGAGGCCAGGGCGACCGACATCGCGGCGACCCCGCCGAAGATCCCGATCGCCAGGCGCAAGGCCAGCAACTGGTAGATATTGGTCACGAACGCCATCAGCGCGATCAGGACGGTGAAGGCGGCGAGGGAGCGCTGCAACATCACCTTGCGCCCGTGCCGCTCGGCCAGGGTCGACCAGAGGGGCGCGAGGAGCCCCGAGAGGAGCGGGCTGATCCCGAACAGGAAGCCCGACCAGAGGGCGGCGTCGCCGGGATCGGTGATGCCGAGTTGCTTGATGTAGAGGGGCAGGAACGGCATCACGAAGGTGAAGCCGGTGAAAGAGACGAAGACACCGAACATCACGACGTAGAGGTTCCGACGCCAGGCGTCTTCCGGCGCGAGTTGCCAGAAGGCCCAACCCGCGCGCCCCGTCGCCTCGCCCCGCGTCTCCTTTTTCATCGCTCGCCCCCTTCGTAAGGGAGCCATTGTACATTACTTGTCGATAACGAGTGCGGCGATGACGCCTTAGGTCATCTGTCAGGCGGCGGGGACCGCCACTTCGAGGGCACTTGTGGTGGGCGCGGGGACCGGCTCATCACGTTCGCGCAACGCTTCCAGGTAAAGAACGACACCCTCACGGATGAGCTCCTCGACTTCCTCGCCGGGTATCGGCGGCGGCGACACAACCCGGCAGATCGGACACGTAGGCGGAATAGCTCTCGGGACCGGCTTCGACAATGACCAGATAGCGCGGGGCTGCGTCCATAACCATCATTTCAGGCGATCAGCCCGCGCAGGAAGGCCATATTCTCGCGGTCCTCGGCCAGGTCGTCCCCTTTCGGGGTTTCGAGGAGGAACGGGCGACCGCGCAGCAGGGGGTCGTTCATGATCAGACGGAAGCCGGTCTCGCCGATGTGACCCTTGCCGAGGTGCTCGTGCCGATCAGTGTGGCTGCCGAGCGGCTTCTTGGCGTCGTTGAGATGGAGGACGCGCAGGCGGTCGCGGCCAACCTCGCGGTCGAACTCCGCCCAGGTCGCCGCGTAGCCCTCGGGCGTGCTGATGTCGTAGCCGGCCACGAAGATATGGCAGGTGTCGAGGCAGATGCCGACACGATGGTGGAACTCCGGCGGCGTCAGTTCCAGGAGGCGGGCGAGATGCTCGAAGCGCCCCCCGAGATAGGTCCCCTGCCCTGCCGTCGTCTCCAGCAGCACCAGCGCGCGCTCGGTCTCGGCCAGGGCGCGGGTCATCCCGGCGGCAACGCGCGCCAACCCCACCTCCTCGCCCGATCCCATGTGCGCGCCCGGATGGGTCACCAGGTAAGGGATGGCGAGTTGGTCGCAGCGGCGCAATTCCTCGGTGAACGCGGCGATCGACTGCTCCCACTTCCCGTCATCGGGCGAGCCGAGATTGATCAGGTACGAATCATGGACGACGACCGCCCCCGGCGCAATCGGCGAGGCGGCGAGCGCCGCCTTGAAGCGGGCGACATCCTCGTCCACAAGGGGTTTCGCTTTCCACTGGTTGGCGCTCTTGGTGAAAATCTGGAGCGCGGTGCAGCCGATCCCCTCCCCGCGCGCGACCGCCTTGTCGATCCCGCCGGCGATCGACATATGCGCGCCCAGCATCAAGTCGTCGGTCATCGATCCTCCCCCGAATAGAAGCAGGCGGGCGAACGCCCCCAAAAGACGGTCGCGACAAGGCGAGCATCCGCCGCGACAAGAGGGGCCGAGCGTCCCGGCGAGATTTTTCCTCGGCGGATTCCTACCACTGGCGCGTTAGCAGGGCGAGCAAGCCGACCGCGCTGAAATAGAGGATGGCGATCGCGCCGAGCAGCAGGGCGCTGGCCTGGGCGCGCCGCCCCCACAGCCCGACGCGGCGCTTGAGGATGGTCTGCCGTTCGCCCGAGAGTGCGGCGAGTTCGCGCCGTGACCAGCGGAGCAGCCAGTAGCCGATCCCCAAACCGAGCAGGCAGGAGAGGAAACCGATAGGATTGATAACGGCCATGTCCATCGCTCGACCGACCCATTCCCTTCGCGCGATCAGCGATACCTCGACAGGCAGTATAGCAGCGGCACCGGACGCGCGGCACACCGTCGGAGGAAACGCAAAGAGCATGAATGAAGAGGCGGTAACCCCGCGAGAAGCCATCCCCGCCCTCACCCCGCGCGGCGCGGGCGGGCATCAGTTCGTCCTCTACGCCGACGCCTGCTCCGGTGTGCCGGGAGTCCCGCACGAGGCGACCTTCGCAGCCGTCAACGCCGTCGTCGCGCGCCTCCGCCCGCAACCGAAGTTCATCTGCTTCCCCGGCGACGAGATCCAGGGCTTGACGGCGGATGATGCCGCCCTGCGCGCGCAGTGGCGGCACTGGCTCGACCGCGAGATGGCCTGGCTCGACCGCGCCGCGATCCCGCTCTACCACACCACCGGCAACCACACGACCTATGACGCGGCGAGCGAGGCGGTCTTTCGCGAGATGCTCGGCCATCTGCCACGCAACGGGCCGCCGGGACAGGAGGGCTTATCGTACTGGGTGCGGCGGGGCGATCTGCTGTTGGTCTTCGTCAACACCCTCTGGTCGGGACATGGCGGCGAGGGGCGCGTGGAGACCGACTGGCTCGACCGGACCCTCGCGGCGCACGCCGACGCGCGCCACAAACTCGTCCTCGGGCATCACCCGGTCTTCCCGGTCAACGGCTTCTCCGGTGCCTACCAGCGGGAGATCGGGCCGACCGATGGGCGGGCGTTCTGGCGCGTCCTCGTCAATCACGGCGTCCTGGCCTACCTGTGCAGCCATATGCTCGCCTTCGATGTGCAGATCCACGAGGGAACCTGCAAATCCTGACGGCGGGCGCGGGGACGGCGCACCCGATGCCGGTGGAGACCGAGTATTTCCACTGCGTCCAGGCCGCGCTCGACGACGACGGGCTGCACTATCAGGTCCTCGACACCGCCGGGCAGACCCGCGAATGGCTCTCCTGGCCCCCGGTGCTGCCACCCACCGAGCGCTGGCACCACCTCCCGCACGGCGAATGCGCCGCGCCTCCGTTCGCCGCAGCGCCGACCGACCGGCCAACGACCGAGTTGATCGCCTGGCGCTTTCGCGGCACCTGTCCCCCCGCGGGCGACGGCGACGCCCAGACGCTCCTCGCAGGCTGGGAGCCCGGCCCCGGTCTGTCTGCGCTCTGGATCGGGCTGCTGGGGCGCGAGGGACGCCTCGGCGTGCTCCTCAGCCCGGCGGCGGGGCGCAGCCCGCACCTCTGGCACGGTCCCGCCTTAGCGCCGGGCGAGGCGTTCGACATCCAGGTCGCCATCCATACCGGCATGGGGCCGGGCGGCATCCTCTGGCGGCGCGGGCAGGCCGCGCCGTGGTCCTCGCTGATCGCCGCCTCCTCCTGGGGGGCCGAGCGCCTGACCTGGCCGCGCCGCTGGGCAGTCGGCCACGAGCGGCGCGGCCCCGCCGACCGCCCCTTTCGGGGGGGCGAGTTAAGCGCGGCGTGGGCCTCGCACGCGCATCAGCTTTAGGCGCAAGGGGGCGGCGGATTAGCCGCGATCGGTGGGCATCAGCGGCACCGTGTCGCCGACGCGGCAGAGTTCGAGGACGGCCCAGTAGAGCGCGTCGTCGCTGCGGGGTGAGCGCCCGGTCTTGATCGCCTCGTCGGCGTCGAGGATGATCCGCAGGCACCCGTCAACGCGTGCCTCGCCGAGCTGGGCGAGTTGGCGGGCAGTCTCGCGGGCGCGGTACGGCGTGATGCCGAGTTTGCCAGCGGCGGCTTCCGCCCCGCGCCCCCCGCCGACGGCACGGATTCGGGCCAGCAGGCTGAAGCGCGAGGCGAGCAGCGAGAGGATCAACTCGGGCGCGAGGCCATCTTCCAGCCCCGCGCGCAGCAACGCCAGCGCACGCCGGGTGTCGCCGGCGGCGGCGGCATCGACCAATTGGAAGACGTTCGTCTCCGCCTCGCCGACCGTCAGCGCCGCGACGTGGCGCGTCGTGATCGTCGCGGGGTCGCGGCTGAGGGCGGCGGTCGCCAGCTTCTGCACCTCGGTATCGATCCGCTGTAAATCCGGCAGGGTCGCGTCACGCCCGCGCGGCACTTCGTGCCAGCCGTGCGGGCAGAGCGCGTCGAGCATCGCCTCGGCGGCATCGGGGCGGAGCGCGGCCCCGGCCTCGCGAGCGCGCTCGATCGCCCAATCGCGCAACTCGCGCCCGAGCGGCGGATCGAAGCGCTCGATCGCCGCGCCCGGCCCGAGCTCTTGCAACGCGCGCCGCAGGACCGGCGGCGGCTCGAACGGTCCGCGCTCCCAGAGGAGGAGGGTCGTCGTGGCCGGCATCAGCGGCAGATAGGCGGCTAGCGCCTCGAACGGATCGGTCGCGCCCCTGCCCTTCTCCGCGTCACCGCCCCGCTCCGCGCCCTTGCGCTCTTTCCAGCGCGACAACAGGCCGCGCGCATCGACGCAGCGCCCGCCGCCAAAGAACGACAGGGTATCGCAGGCGGCGCGCAGTCCGTCGGGGGTCGTGTCCTGCGGGTCGAGCGAGATGCCGTTGAAGCCGTCGGGGTCGAGCGTCGCGCGCAGGGCGCGCAGGCGCGCGAGCGAGTGGAAGGTATCGGCACCCTGGAGAAGATAGAGCATCCGTCACACCGCCGATAGAGCTGTCAGCCGTCAGCAATCGACGCCCGTCATGCGGCATCGCTGCTCACCATACTCGGCGCTGATTGCTGAACACCGATAGCTTGTGATTATTGAAAGAGCAACCCCCACCCTGCCGTGTGCCGCTCGGTTTTGAACCTGCCTAAGCAGGTGGGTAGCCACTTTCCCGCGCCCATGAGCCGGGTCGGCAGCCCCCAAACAGAGAAGTTTAATGGCTCAAAACTTCATTCGGCATCACGCACAGGGTCGGGCTTGCTATGCGTGCAGTCTAGCATAGGGTTCCGGCGCGGAACAACGACCACCGCGCCGTGCGATCCATATTCAGGCGCTCTCGGGCTATCTCTAAGTTCGCCTACAACACTTATTGTCTACTGCAAGTTGCGCCTTTCGCGCACACGGAAGCCAAAAAGTTGACATCACACGCCCGTTCTGCTAGGCTACGCCTGCCGTGCGCACAGCGTTGCGACGGCACTCATCCGCAGCATCGCAGCACAGCGTCCCACTTCTTCGTCGCGGACACGATGCAGTGTCCGGCGAGCGCCGCTGCTTTGCGCGGAAATTGGGGGTTCGGGGGGAGACGTGGCGCGTCCCAGCCGACGCGTCACAGCGGGTCTCATCTGCCCGGATCCATTGATACGATGCGTGTGCGGAACGGGTAACTGCAGAGTGGAGGGGAAGTGGCACAGCGAGGTGCCACGCTATTGTGATGTGAACGGTCCAGCAAATCGCCAAACCGTTCACCCGAATAGCCTCCGTTTCCAGGTGCCCGCTGCCGACCTCGCAGGAGGATAGTTGGTGTCTCGCCAGTCTCGCCACAGCGGTTTCCGAGGGCTACGCCTCGGCGGTTTCCTGTTCCTGCTCCTCTTATCGCTCCTCATGCCCGCCACCGCCCTCGCCGCCGACCCGGCCACCATCAGCGAAGAGCTCAATCTGCGCGCAGGCCCCGGCCGCGGCTATCCGATCCTCGCCGTGATGCCCGCGGGATCGGCGGTGCGGATCACCGGGGACGCCTCCGAGGGTTGGTATCCAGTACGCTACAACGAATTGAACGGGTGGGCCTACGCCGAGTATATCGCCGTGAACGGCCAGGCCCAGGGCGCGGCGGCGGCCGGTGGCGGCGGCGTGCGCGGTTCGGCCACCGTCGTGACCAGCCTCCTGAATATGCGCGGCGGGCCGGGCACCAGTTACGGCGTTGTCGCCCAACTCCCCTACGGCACCACTGTGCAGATCGTCGGTAATCCGCAGGCGGGCGATGGCCGCACCTGGCTGGAAGTCGCCGCGCTCGGCTTCGGCCAGGGCTGGGTCGCCGCCGAGTTCCTCGACGCCGGTGAGGTCCCCGCCGCAGCGGCGGCGGCCACGCCAGCGCCGACCCCGGCCCCGACACCATCCGCCGCGCCGACCGGCTCGGGCGGGACGATCGTCGAGATCATCACCGCCGCGGCCAACCGTTACGGCCAGTCGCCCTCGGCGATGCTGGCGGTGGCGCGGTGCGAATCGAATCTGAATCCGAACGCGGTCAACCCGCGCTCGAACGCCTCGGGGCTCTTCCAGTTCCTCCCCGGCACCTGGCGGACCACCCCTTACGCTTCCTACTCGATCTTCGACCCGTGGGCGAACGCGAACGCCGCCGGGTGGATGTGGTCGGTCGGTCGGCGCGGCGAGTGGGTCTGCTAACCCTCTGCAAAGCATGATACGTGGCGAGGCCGGGCGCGGTGTGGTGTACACCGCGCCCGGCCTTTTGTGCCGAATGAGGGCCGTGGCGAGAACATACTTGAGTTCATCTATGCAATGAGTTAAGATGACTATTGGGTGCGAGGGCGGAATTTCCGCCCCGGTCGCCTCGTTACCCCGGAGAGAGTCCCGCGCGATCGATTACAATCGCTGATGAAGGGTTACACAGCGCCAACGGCGAATGCCCGCGACGAGTGGTAGGAGGAAAAAGAGCGATGGTGCAAGCACAAGCGACGGCCAGCGGGAGCGACTACGCCAACCCCGATGCGCTGGTTTCGACCGAGTGGGTTGCCGCCCATCTCGATGATCCCAAGGTGCGGCTCGTCGAGTCGGATGAGGATGTGCTGCTCTACGAGGTCGGGCATATCCCCGGCGCGGTCAAGCTCGACTGGCACACCGACCAGCAGAGCCAGATCATCCGCGACTTCGTCACCAAGGAGGAGTTCGAAGAACTCCTGGCCTCACGCGGGATCGCCAATGACACGGTTGTCGTCTTCTACGGCGACCGCAACAACTGGTATGCCGCCTACACCTACTGGCTCTTCAAGATGTACGGGCACGCCGATTGCCGCCTGATGAACGGCGGTCGCGCCAAGTGGGAGGCCGAGGGTCGCCCGTATACGCGCGAGACCCGCACCTACCCGGCCACCGCGTACAAGGCGCAGGAGGCCGACCTCTCGATCCGCGCCTTCCGCGACGAGGTGCTGACCCACATGCAGGCGGGCAAGCCGCTGGTCGATGTGCGCTCCCCGCAGGAGTACAGCGGCGAGGTCATCCACATGGCGAACTATCCCCAGGAAGGGGCGCAGCGCGCCGGCCATATCCCGACCGCGCAGAATATCCCCTGGGCCACCGCCGCCAACGACGACGGCACCTTCAAGGATGCCGCCACCCTGCGCCAACTCTACGGCGACAA
>CADCWN010000246.1 GCA_902806415.1 uncultured Thermomicrobiales bacterium
GCGGTTTCAACCGCCTGCCAGCGTTGGCGGCGACCCCCGAGTGGCGATGGGGCAAGCCCCTTACTTCGCGTCGTAGCGGGCCTCGTAGACCTGCCGCCCTAGCTGCCCGAGCAGGATCGTGTAGGGCGCGGCATTATCGGGGTGGTATTCGAGGCGATGGCGCTCGAAATATTGGACGAAGTAGGTGCGGCCATCGTAGCCCTGCTCGGGGAAGACCGCGCTGATCGGGTAGCCGTAGACGGTCAGCCCGCCGCGATTGGCCCACTGCTCGCCGATGGCGATCCCGGCGACGCCAGCCTCATCCCCCTGACCCGCCCCACGACCCAGGGAATGGCCGGTCGCCGCGAACCAGAGCGTTTCCCCCGCCTGGCAGTCCGCTTCTTCAGCACCGCAGCTATCCGGGCGCGGGCGGGCGACGAATGGCCCTTCGGCAGCCGCGCGGCGCGGCGCGGTCAACTCGTTGCCGAGCAAGCCGAGGAGCACATCGTACTTCGTGCCGGCGTTCTCGGGGTGGTATTCGAACCGCGCCCGCTCGAAATACTGGACCAAGTACTCCTTGCCATCCCCGGCCCGCTCCAACCGTGCCGGGGCGACTGGGTAGCCGAACTGATAGAGCCCGCCATTTCCCGACCAGAAGCGCTGGAAATGGTCGTCGGTGCAGACGCCGCCCGCCTCGGGGTAGCACGCGCCGATCGTCGCGCGCAGCAGGACGCGCACTTGAATGACATTGATCGGGTTGCCGGTCCAGTTCGGGCCGGTCGTATTGAAGAGCCAGAGGCAGCCTTCCTGCTCGCGCTCGGTACGATACGGCACCGTGACGACGAACTCCGCCCCATCAACCGGCCCCACATTGCGCGCCACCAGTTCGTGGCTGTCATCGCCGTAGAGCACCACGCGGAACGATGAGCCGGGATTCGCTGTGCCGCGCACGATGATCGCGCTGCTCACACTCTGCCCGGATGACGGGGTGCTAACATTCACCGTGCGCTGCCCGCGCGGGGCCGGGGCCGGGTTCGGCGCGCGCACGCCCGCCGCGAGCGCGGATGTCGCCATGCCGCCCTCGCGCAGCGGCGCGCCACTCGCCGTACTATCGCCGCTCGCCAATAGCAGCAGCATCCCGACCAGCGACCACCAACGCCCCATCGCGATCCTCCCCATGCCATCGTCACGCCGCGCGCATCAGCGTATCTCCGCGCGGCGCACTATTGCATGGCGCTCGGCTACCAGGGGACGCATTGTGATATCAGGCGGCAACGTGACGAGGGAGGCCAGCTGGTAAGTGGCTGCCGGTCATGCGTGGGGTGCCGGTGGACTGAAGTCCCGGCTGAAGGCTCCGCCGGCACCCCACGCTTACCGCAAGAAGCCGTCAGCCGTCAACCACCTGCCACGCCGCCATACCTCGCACACAAAGCGGGGCGGGGCACTACTCGCGCCCCGCCCCAGCTAATTGCCCGAAAGAATGTTGTTACTTGACGTTGCCCGCCGCAGCCAGCACGGCCCGCTTGGCGAAGACCTTCACCAGGTGCGCGCGGTACTCCTCGGAGGCGTAGATGTCGCCCAGGTAGTCGATCCCCTCGCCGGCGGTCCCGGCGGCGGCGGCGACATTCTCCTCGGTCAGCGACTTGCCGACCAGAGCCTCCTCGACCGAGGTCAGGCGGACGGCCTTCGCCCCCGCCCCGGTAACGGCGACGCGGGCGCTGGAGCAGTTGCCGGAACCATCAAGCGTGACCATCGCCGCCACGCCGACAACGGCGTAGCCGGAGGCCGGGTGCGAGAATTTCTGGTAGGACATCCCGACCTTGCCGCTCGGCATCGGCAGGTCGATCGAGGTCAGCAACTCGCCCGGCTGCACGTCCGAGGTGAGGATGTCGATGAAGAAATCGTCGGCGGCAACGGTGCGCTCGCCACCGGAACCGGTGATGTGCATCTGTGCGCCGAGCGCCAGTGCGACCGCCGGCCAGTCGCCCGCCGGGTCGGCGTGGGCGAGCGAGCCGCCGAAGGTGCCGCGATTGCGGACCATCGGGTCGCCGATCAGGGTCGCCGCCTCGCTGAGGATCGGGAACGAGCCTTTCAGCTCTGCGCTCTGCTCAAGATCGTTGTGGGTCGTCAGCGCGCCGATCGTGACCTTATCGCCGCCGCTCTTAATCCCCCGCAGATCGCCGATGCCGCTGATGTCCACCAGGACCGCCGGGCTGGCGAGGCGCAACTTCAGCAGCGGGATGAGGCTATGGCCGCCGGCCAGCACCTTCGCGTCGTCGCCGTGCTGCTGCAAGAGGCCGATCGCCTCCTGGACGCTCCCCGCTTTGACGTAATCGAACTCGCTCGGAATCATCCGTCAATCCCTCCACCGCTCATCGCGGACATTCGTCCCACACGCCGTCTTAGTCGGCGACCGTCGCGCCCTGCATCTTGTTCGCCGCGTACTGGATCGACTTGACGATGTGCTGATAGCCGGTGCAGCGGCAGAGGTTGCCGTGGAGCGCGTGCCGAATCTCGTGCTCGTCCGGGTTGGGATTCTTCTGCAGGAGATCGTAGGTGCTCATGATCATACCGGGCGTGCAGAAGCCGCACTGCAAGCCGTGCTCCTCCCAGAATCCTTCCTGGATCGGGTGCATCTCGCCATCCTTGGCCAGCCCCTCGATCGTCATGATCTCGGCACCATCGGCCTGGACCGCGAAGAGGGTGCAGGACTTCACCGCGCTGCCGTTGAGCATGATAGTGCAAGCACCGCACTGGCTCGTCTCGCAGCCGATGTGCGTGCCGGTCAGACCGAGTTCATCGCGGAGGTAGTGAACGAGCAGCCGCCGCGACTCGACGCTGCTCTGCTGGCCTTTGCCGTTGATCGTCAAGCTGATCGGATGTGTTGCCATAGCGCGCTTATCCCCTTCCGATACCGTTCGTCCAGCCCCCGTCATTCTATCGTAACAGCGGGCCGGTTTTACCCGACCTGAGCACCCGTTTCCTGGCGCGACTTGAGTTGCCCATCCATACAGCGGAAGAATTGGTTGACGACCATCCGCGCGGCGGGGGCCATCAGGCGCTGCCCCACCGAAGCGAGCGGCCCGCCGACCTGACCATCGCCGACATAGGTTACTTTCGTCTTCGCACCGCCGCCGTCCGGGGCGAGGCTGATATTGCCGACGCCTTTGACGAAGCCGCCCGAGAACGACCCTTCGACCGTGAGAGTGTACGACTCCGGCGACTTCGCATCACTGAGGGTCACCGTCCCGATGAACGTCCCCTTGATGCCGGCAACGCCAGCTTTCAACACGGTCTCATAGCGACCGGGCGAGACCTCGTCGAACTTCTCGCAGCCGGGGAGGCACTGGCGTAGCGCGTCCGGGTCCGACAATGTATCGTAGACGACCTGCTGGGGGCCGCTCATCGTCACATTCCCATCAACCTTCATTCGTCCTCCTCTACCTAACCCGCGCCAGCCAACCTCCCATCGCAGCCGGAACGCTACGGGCATCGTACCACCGTTCGCAAGCCGACGCGAACGGCGCTGGGTTCCGGATCATTAACGCAGGGGCAACAGCGCAACGCCTCCCCTGCGAGTGGGGAGCGGTGCCCTTCCTCGCAGCATAGCACGGTGCGAAAAGGTGGGCAAGCGGCCTGCCACTCCGAGGTACCCGCCCCGCGCAACCCATCGTCAGGCAGGGCGGGATTCGAGGAGTTGCCGGACCGTCTCGGCGACCTGATCGATATTGAACGGCTTGGCGATGAGCGCATCATACGGGCAGTCTTGGAGGCGCAACGCGAGGGTGGCCGGGGGCAAGGCGGAGACGAAGACGATCGGCACGGTCGCGGTGCGCGGATCGGCGCGCAGCCGCCGACAGACCTCGGGGCCATCGAGTCCTGGCATCAGCACATCGAGCACGATCAGGCGCGGTGGCGCGGATAGCGCCAGTTCGACCACATCAGCACCGGCCAGGGCACCGACGCGATAGCCTTCGTCTTCCAGCATCTCCGCCAGCAGCCGGACGATGAGCGGGTTGTCATCGACGATGAGGATATCGACCGGGTTTTCGCGCTCGCTCATCCCCCACCCTGGTCTCGTGCGCCGATAATGTGAGGTCACGCCACAGCGGCGCGGAATGCAGGATATATGCCAGGACAGCATACCCCGCAGGCGACATCATCGAGGGAAGTGAGATCGACACCGCCACGCCATAGGTTCGGCACGATTACCGGGTATTCTCCAATGGAACCCGAGGCGCGACGGCGCGTATATGGGGACAGAGGCGATGAGGCCGCGAGTGTGGAGTGACGGATTCACCGCAGAGACACAGAGACACAGAGGGTCGCAGAGCGAGAGATGGATCGGACAGAACGGTAATGAAACAATTTTCTCTGCGGCCCTCTGCGGCTCTGCGGTAAACGTTCCCCAATAAGGAGGTATGGGACTGATGATCGGATCTGACGACTTCGGGCGGTATAGCGGCGCGGGGCGGTCGCGCTCATTCAATATGGGCGGGATGCTCGTCGGGATCGGCGTCCTCTTCCTCCTCTGGCAGTTGCTCTCGCCGACCGGGGCGTTGCCGTTGCTCATCCTGGGCGGCATCTTCACCGGCCTCGCGTTGCTGAAGGGGATCAGGGGCTTCACCGTGCCGGGCGGCATCCTGCTCGGGTTGGCCGGGGGGCTGATCGTGGCGTCGCTGCTCCGGCACGTCAGCGGAGCCTTCGGCGGCGCGGCAGTCCTCGTCGGGCTGGGCGCGGGCTTCTGGCTGATCCCGACCCTCGACCGACTGCGCCACCCCTACAGCAATGCGTTCGGCTGGGCGCGCATACCGGGCACGATCCTGTTCTGCATCGCCGCCCTCCCCGCGCTGATCGGCACGCTGTCAGTGGCCGGGCGTTCGCTCGGCTTTCTGCTCCAGTTCTGGCCGATCTTCCTGATCGTCGGCGGGCTCTGGCTCTTCTTCAGCAATCGGCGGCGCGGTCGCGCGCGTTGGTCTTGACACTCGGGCGGCGCGGGGCTATAGTTTTCGCTGGTTAGTCTGCCCGCGACGATTGGGAAGAGTAGCGCCAGTCAACGCACGACACTAGCGACCCGGGGACGGTGGAAGCCTGGGATGTCGTCCGGGCGTGAACGAGCCCAGGAGCGGTCGACTGAAGAAAGTGCCCACCCTGATGGGCACAAGTAGGTCGAATGTCTGCCCCGCATGCCAGGAGGGGACCGAAAGCGGTCGCGATCGAGGTCGCGGCAAGCAGGGTGGTACCGCGGGAGTAACAACCCCCGTCCCTGACCAAGGGACGGGGGTTTTTTGTTCGCGCGACGGGCGACGAACGACAAACCTGTTCACTGAGTGGACTATTCGCCGCTCGTCACTCGTCATTTCGCGGGGAGTCGGGGATGCCAGCGACGAACACAAATTTGGAAACCGCGCTGCGGAAGATCGAGATGACCGGGGTGCCGCAGGTGCGCAAGCCGGCGCTCGCCTTCGCCGGGGGGCTCGACTCGGCCTTGTGCGCCCTGCTGGCGACGAAGAAATATGGCGCGGCGGAAATAGTGCCGATCCTGGTCAACATCGGCCAAGGTGCCGCCGAATTGGCGGCGGCGCGCGAGAAAGCGGCCCATCTCGGCCTCACGCTGATCGTTCTCGATGTGCAGGATGAGTTCAGCAATATCTGGCTGAAGAAGGCAATCCGCGCCAACGTCGATTACAACGGCTACCCCTGCTCGACCTCGCTCGCGCGCCAGTTGATCTCGGCGGTCGTGGCGCAGAAGGCGATCGAGCTCGGCTGCGACGCGCTGATGGAAGGCTCGACCGGCAAGGGGAACGACCAATTCCGGATGCACAACGTCTTCGCCCTCTTCGCGCCGGGGCTGCCCCACCTGATGCCGGTGCGCGACTTCGACCTGACGCGCGGCGAGGAGGCGGCGCTCTGCGAGCATTGGGGCGTTCCGGTCACCGAGAGCCTGATCGGCGGCGACGACACGACGATGTGGTGCCGCTCGATCGCCTCGGGCGGCCTCGATCTCGACACCATCGTCCCGGACGACGCCTGGCTCTGGTACACGCCGCCGCAGTTCGCCCCCGACGAGCCGGAGACGCTGACAATTCGCTTCGAGGAGGGGGTACCGGTCGCGGTCAACGGGCAGCGCCTGTCGCTGCGCGAGCTGCTGCCACTGCTGAACGAACTCGGCGGCAAGCACGGGATCGGCAAGCTGGATGTCTGGGAAGACGGGATCATGGATCTGAAGTCGCGCGAGCTCTACGAAGCCCCGGCAGCGACGATCATCCTGCGCCTGCACCACGACCTCGAAGGGCTGTGCCTGACAAAAGACGAATTGGTCTTCAAGAAAACGGTCGATCAGCGCTGGGCCACCCTCGTCTACGACGGCGAGTGGTTCCACCCGCTCCGCGCCGATCTCGACGCTTTCGTTGCCCAGACCCAGGGCGTGGTCAACGGCGAGTACACGATCACCCTCTATAAGGGCAACATCGACATCGTCAAGCGCGAGTCGAACAGCGGCCTCTTCGCGCCGGAGATCCGCTCGATCACGGCGGAGTCGTTCAACCAGCAACTCAGCGGCTCGGTCGCCCGCCTGCGCGGCCTGCCCTACGAGGTACTGGCCAAACGCGCCGCCCGGATGCGCTGGTCCAGCGTCGGCGCGCAGCGCCCCGCCGGGCAATAGACGGGGACGTTTACCGCAGAGACGCGGAGACGCAGAGGATCGCAGAGAACGAGGGAGGGGAGGAAGCGATGGCGAAGAAACCAGCGACGAACGATAAATCTTTCCAAGTTGTCAGCCCATTTTTCGTTCTCTCGTTCTTCTCTGCGGCCCTCTGCGTCTCCGCGTCTCTGCGGTAAACGTCCCCCAATAAGGAGGTGTGGTGAGCAAGGACGCGCCGACGAAGTTGTGGCAGAAAGGCTACGCGGTCCACCCGCTGATCGAGGAATACCTCACGGGGGATGTCTCGTTCGACAATCGCCTGATCGAGGCCGATGTCCTCGGCTCGATCGCGCACGCCCGGATGCTGGGCAAGATCGGGCTGCTGACGGCGGAGGAGGTGGAGGCGCTGACGAAGGAGTTGGCGCGGATCGTGGAACTGGCCGAGGCGGGGCAGTTCACCGTGACGACCGCCGACGAGGATGTCCACACCAAGATCGAGAACCATCTGGCGGCGACGGTCGGCGAGGCCGGCAAGCGGATACACACGGCGCGCTCGCGCAACGATCAGGTGCTGGTCGATCTGCGGCTCTTCACGCGCGTCGAGCTGACGGCGCTGATGGGCGATCTGCTCGACACGGTCGAGGCGTTGACCGACTTCGCGGAGCGCGGCAAGGCCATCCCGATGCCAGGCTATACCCACATGCAGCGCGCGATGCTCTCGTCGGTCGGCCTCTGGGCCGCCGGCTTCGCCGAGGCGCTGCTGGACGACTTGCAGGTGCTGCGGGTCGCCTACGCGATCAACGATCAGTCGCCGCTCGGCTCGGCGGCATCGTACGGCGTGCCGTTCGACATCGATCGCCAGTACGTCGCCGATCTGCTCGGCTTCGCAAAGGTGCAGCGCAACGTCCTCTACGCGCAGGCGGGGCGAGGCAAGTTCGAGGGACTGGTCGTCCAGGCGCTCGCGCAGATCATGATCGATCTCTCGCGGCTGGCACAGGACGTCCTGCTCTTCACCACCTCCGAGTACGACTTCTTCCGCGTCGCGCCGGAGATGACGACCGGCAGCAGCATCATGCCGCAGAAGCACAACCTCGACGTGATGGAGATCATGCGCGGCAAGGCGCGCACCGTCCTGGCCTATCAGCAGCAGATCCTGGAGACGGTCGCCGGGCTGCCCTCGGGCTACAACACCGACTTCGGCGAGACGAAGAGCGCGTTCATGCGGGCGCTCGATACGGTCGCCGCGTCGTTGCGGGTGCTGACCGTCTTCATGCCGGGCCTCGAACCGCGCGAGGAGCAGATGCGCGCGGCCTGCTCGCCGCAACTCTTCGCCACCGACCACGCCTACGCCCTCGTCACCAGCCAGGAGATGCCGTTCCGCGACGCTTATCGACTGATCGCGTCGCAACTGGACACGCTGGCCCCGATGGACCCGCACGAGCAGTTGCAGAATCGCCGCCACATCGGCGCGTCTGGCAACCTCGGACTCGACGAGACGCGCGCCCAGATCGCCGCCGAGCGCGCTACTGTGGCGGCGCAGCAGGAAAAAATCGCGGCGGTCAAGCGGGCGCTCCTGACCAGCGAGGCATGATCGAACAAAGACACTCCCGCGTGCGGTATCCGCCATGCAGCACGCCAGCAGCGAACGTTTGGAATGGCCGACGACGGCCACCATCAGGAGGAGGAGCGAGCACCATGTCTACCGCAAGAATCGGAACCTGCCCCGAGTGCGAGGCCGAGCTGCAACTGGAGAACGTCGAGAAGGGTGAGATCGTGCAATGCCCCGAGTGCAGCGCCGAGCTCGAAGTCGTCAGCACGGACCCACTGCAGCTCGACCTCGCGCCGGAGGAAGAGGAAGACTGGGGCGAGTAAACGCGGAAGTCGGAACGCGGAGCGCGGAATTAACGGCGAGGGATAGGCAGAAAGCCGTCTCGGATTCCTACGCCAAATTCCGCGTTCCGACTTCCGCGTTCCGGGTTCGGAGGATTGGGTGAGGATCGGCATCTTACACACACGGCTGCGGATCGAGGAGCGGCGATTGATCGAGGCGCTGACGGCGCGCGGGGCTGAGGTGGTGCCGCTGCCGGAGAGCGCGGTCGCGTTCGACTTGCATGGTCGCGGCTACCAATCGCTCGATCTGGTCGTCGAGCGTTGCCAGGATTACACCCTGGCGCAGACCGCGTTGCGCATTCTGGAGCATCTCGGCGTGCCGACGATCAACCGCCCCGCGACGGTCGATCTCTGCGGCAACAAGGCGCTGCTGGCGATGAAACTCGGCGAGGCCGGAGTCCCGACGCCGCGCGTCGAGGTCGCCCTCAGCACCGAGGCGGCGCTGGCGGCGATCGAACGCCTGGGTTACCCGATCGTGACGAAGCCCTTGGTTGGCGGCGATACGCAACTGCTGGCGCTGATCGAGGATCGCGAGACGGCCGAGGCGATCCTGGAACATAAGGCGATGCTCGGGACCGACCGCCACCATGTCTACTTCTTACAGGAGTACATCGCCAAGCCGGGGCGCGATATCCGCGTGCTGGTGATCGGCGAGGAGCCACTGGCCGCCGAGTATCGGCAGTCGAATGAGTGGGTGACGAGTCGCGATCGCCGCGCGCCGCACGTCCCCTGCCCGCTGACGCCGGAGATTGCAGACCTCGCGCGGCGCGCGGCGCGTACCTTCGGCGGGGGGGTCTTCGAGGTCGATCTGCTGGAAAGCCCGCGCGGCCTCCTGGTGAACGAGGTCGGCGCGATCAACGCCTTCCGCCCCTTCGAGACCGCCGGGGTGGAGGTCGCCGGGCCGATCGCCGATTACATCCTGACGGTCGCCGCGCAGCCGCGCGCGAATGGGGGGAGAGCGACTGCCCATGTCGGCGTCTGACACCTCGACCAGCATCTCTGACACTATCTCCTCCCAGGATAGGGGGGCGGGGGAAGCCACTTCCTCCGATATCGAACTCCTGCGCGGGCTCGTCGCGATCCCCAGCCCTTCGGGCCAAGAGCGGGCGGCGGTCGAATGGCTCTGCGCGACGATGGCCGCGCGTGGGTTCTCCGCTGAGATCGACGGGGCGGGCAACGCGGTCGGGCGGATCGGCGCGGGGCCGCGCGAGGTTGTCCTGCTCGGCCATATCGACACGGTGCCGGGCGAGATCCTGGTGCGGATCGCAGAGGGTGTCCTCTACGGGCGCGGGGCGGTCGATGCCAAGGGGCCGCTGGCGACGTTTGTCTGCGCGGCGACGCGCGCGGCGGCGGCGGGGGGTCGTCTCACGGTCATCGGCGCGGTCGGCGAGGAGGCCGATTCGGCGGGGGCGTACCACATCGTGAATCGCCCCCGCCCGGACTTCACCGTCATCGGCGAGCCGAGCGGCTGGGATAGCGTCGTCCTCGGCTACAAGGGCAGCATGTCGGCGACCTATACTCTGCGGCAATCGGGCGCGCACTCGGCCGCGCCGGTCGCGACCGCCCCGCAGGTGGCGGTCGATTTCTGGAACCGCGTGAGCGACCGCGCTGCCGAATTCAATGCGGGCCGCGATGCGGCGTTCGACCGACTGGAGCCGAAGTTGCGCGGCGTCAACACCACGAGCGACGGCCTCCACGAGCGGGTCGAGTTGCGGATGGGTTTTCGTTTGCCCCTCGATCTCGACGGCGCGGCGCTCACGGCGATCCTCCACGACCTCGCACGGATCGAGGCCAGCGCGGACAGTGAGGCGGCGGAGATCGAGGCGCACGCGGAGGTCACCGTGGCCGAGGCGCTGCCCGCGTACCGAGGCGAGCGGACGTCGCCGATCGTGCGCGCCTTCCTGCCGGCGATCCGGGCGGCGGGCGGCAAGCCGCGCTTGAAGGTCAAGACCGGCACCGCCGACATGAATATCGTCGGTCCGGCCTGGGGCTGCCCGATCGTCGCCTATGGTCCGGGCGACTCGAAATTGGACCACACACCGAACGAGCGGATCGAGGTCGCGGAATATCTGCGCGCGATCGATGTCCTCGTCGGGGCGCTGACCAGCCTCGCCCGATGACGGATAGCGAGTGGCGAGTTACAAGTGCCGAGTGCCGAGTGATGTACCGACTGCGGCCCTACTTGGCACTCGGCACTTGTAACTCGCCACTGACGACCGACGACTCACGACTGAAAACTACCCCCGGAGGCCAGCGGTGAAACTAGCGATGCTCGTCTCGCATTTGCGGACCGAGGAAAAAGCGATTCTGGCGGCGGCGGCGCGGCGCGACATTGCGGTCGAGCGGGTCTTCGATCGCGAGATCTGGTTCGATCTGGGGGAGCGCCGCTTCCCCGAAGTCGATCTCGTCTTCGACCGCAGCCTGGTCCACTCGCGCGCGGAGTACACCCTGCGCCTCTTGCAGAGCTGGGGGATCCCCACGGTCAACAGCTTCGAGACGACCACCCTCTGCGACAACAAGTTCCACACCAACATGGCCTTCATCGAGCATGGGGTGCCGACCCTGCGAACGTTGATCGCCTACACGCCCGAGTCGGCCCTGGAGGCGATCGAGCAACTCGGCTACCCCGTCGTCCTCAAGCCGAACACCGGCTCCTGGGGCCGCCTGCTGGCGAAAGTGAACAGTCGCGCGGCGGCCGAGGCGATCCTGGAGCACAAGGCGAGCCTCGGGTCGTACCACCACTCGATCTTCTATATCCAGGAGTATATCGAGAAACCGGGCCGCGACATCCGCGCGTTCATCGTCGGTGACCGGGTCGTGGCGGCGTCGTACCGCAACGCGAAACACTGGATCACCAACACCGCGCGCGGCTCGACCTCGACCCACTGCCCGGTCACGCCGGAGATCGAGGGGCTGGCGCTGCGCGCAGCGCGCTCCGTCCGTGGCGAGATCATGGGCGTCGATCTCGTCGAGACGGACGAGGGCTTGAAGGTGATCGAGATCAACGTCGGCGCGGAGTTCCACGGGCTGCGCGAGACGACCGACACCGACATCGCGGGCGAGATCGTGGACCACCTGATCAAGAAAGCGGCGGCGCTCGCGGAGAGGCGCGAGGCGGCGCTGGCCGGGCGATAGATGCTACGGAGATGACGATTTAACGCAGAGGACACAGAGGGGAGGGGGCGACGCGGAGAACGACGGGGGAACGACCATTGTTCGGTTTTACCTTCAGTTCTGCTCCCATTCTTCGTCTCTGCGTCACTAATTCTTCTCAGCGTCCTCTGCGTTGAGAACCATCTCTAACAGGTCCGAATGGAGAGGAGAGCAGCGACATGACAACGGTGTCGATCATCGGGGCGTCGGGCTACACGGGGGGCGAGTTGCTACGCCTGCTGCTCGACCACCCTCATGTGGAAGTGCAGCAGGCGACCTCCGAGCGGAGTGCGGGGAAGTTTGTCCACACCACCCACCCCAACCTGCGGAAGCGCACGCAACTGAAGTACGTCTCGCGTGATAGCCTGGAGCCGTGCGACGTCCTCTTCCTCTGCCTGCCGCACGGCGTCAGCATGGACAGCGTGCCGAATCTGCGCGAGAAGGCGTCGGTCATCATCGACCTCAGCGCCGACTATCGCCTCAACAATCCGCAGGATTATCCGAAGTGGTATAGCCACGAACATATGCACCCCGACCTCCTCGGGGAATTCGTCTACGGGATCCCCGAGCTGCACCGCGAGGCGATCAAGACCGGCGGCTTCATCAGCGGCGCCGGGTGTACCGCCACCACGGCGATCCTGGGGCTCTACCCCCTCTTCCGCGCCGGGGTCGTCGATCTCGCGCTGCCGACGGTGATCGAGTCGAAGGTCGGCTCATCGGGGGCCGGCGGCGAGAGCGGGCCGGGGAGCCATCACCCCGAACGTAGCGGCGTGATCCGCTCGTTCAAGCCGACCGGGCATCGCCACAGCGCCGAGATCATCCAGGAATGCGCCTTCAACGGCAACGTACCGCAGGTCGCGTTGAGCGTCACATCGGTCGAGTCGGTGCGCGGGATCGTCACCACTTCGCACGTCTTCCTGAAAGACCGGCTGACGGACAAGGATCTCTGGCGGATCTATCGCCCGGCCTACAAGGACGAGCCGTTCATGCGCCTGGTGAAAGAATCGTCCGGGCTGCACCGCTACCCGGAGCCGAAGATTCTGGCGGGGACCAACTACTGCGATGTCGGCTTCGAGATCGACGAGCTCTCCGGCACGCCACGCGTCGTCGTGATCGCCGCGCTCGACAACCTGATGAAGGGTGCCTCGGGGATGGGCGTGCAGGCGATGAACGTCCGCTGCGGCTTCCCCGAGACGGCGGGTCTGGGCTTTCCCGGTCTCCATCCCGTGTAATGACGAGTGACGAGTGACAAGTGACGAATAGGCGACAACGATAGCTGCCGAGCGTGAACGGCATTCCCGTAATCCATTCGTCACTCGTCACTCGTCATTCGCACGACCAAAGGGAGCAACCGATGTTGGTAATCAAACTGGGTGGCAGCGCGGGCCTGGACTACGAAGCGTTCCTGGACGACCTGGCGCGGGTCGAGGAACCGACCGTCTTTATCCACGGCGGGAACGCGGAGTTCGATCGCGTCTCGAAGCAATTGGGGATCGAGCCGCGCCATGTCACGTCGCAGAACGGGCAGTCGAGCCGGTTCACCGACCGCGAGACCCTCGACGTGATGCTGATGGTCTACTGCGGCAAGATCAACAAGCAGTTGGTCGAGGGCTTGCAGCGACGCGGCGTCAACGCGGTCGGGATCAGCGCGATCGACGGGCGAATCGCGACCGGGCGGCGCAAACCGGCGATTCGTGTTCTCGAAGACGGCAAGCCGAAGATGCTGCGCGGCGACTACGCGGGGTCGATCGAGGACGTCGACACGACCCTCCTCACCCTGCTCGTCGGCGCGGGCTATCTGCCGGTCCTGACGCCGCCCGCGCTCGGGCGCGAGGGCGAGGCAATCAACGTCGATGGCGACAAGCTGGCGACCGAGATTGCCGTCGCACTCGGCGCGGACCAGTTGCTCGTCTTCTCGAACACGCCGGGCTTACTCGCCGATGTGCGGGATGAGAACAGCCTGGTCACGTCGATCAGCCTGGCGAATATGGCCGAGGCCGGCGCGATGGCCCAGGGGCGGATGAAGAAGAAAGTCGGCGCGGCGCAGGATGCGATCGAGCGCGGCGTCGGGCGCGTCATCTTCGCCGATGCCCGCGTCGAGCGCCCGATCAGCCGCGCGCTCGAAGGGGCCGGCACGACGATCATCGCATAGGGGAGTGCGCCGCCAGCCAAGGCTATACTTAACCCGCAGCGGGAGAACTTCGTAGCAGGGGGCGCGGCGATGGCAGCACAACCGAACGCGACGATGTCGGTCGAGGAGTATCTAGCCTTCGATCGCGCCAGCGAGACGAAGCACGAATACTATGACGGTGAAATCCTGGCGATGGCTGGCGCGAGTTTTGCCCATAATCTTATCGTCGGCAATACCTACACGAGCCTTCGTGGACAACTGCGGGGGGGCAATTGTCGAGTCATCTTGAGCGATCTGCGCTTATTTGTTCAAGGGACCGGATTATTCGCCTATCCCGATCTCACGGTAGTTTGCGGACAACCCAGGTTCGGACTCGGCTCGCCCGATATTTTGCTGAATCCGACGCTCATCGTCGAGGTGCTTTCCTCATCGACCGAGAGCCACGATCGCGGCAAGAAGTTTCAGCAGTATCGCACCATCGAATCCCTGCGCGGGTATCTGCTGATCGCGCAAGATACACCGCGCATCGAGCACTTCGCGCGCCAGACCAGCGACCTCTGGCTCTTCTCGGAGGCGGTGGGCATGGAGGCGACGCTGCACCTACCGGCGATCGACTGCGAACTGACGTTGGCGGACATCTATCAGGAAGTCGAATTGGCGAGCGAATGATCGCTTCGTCCGGCTCATCGAGATATGCAGGACGAGCCGGGCACAAGCATCAGACAAGGACTACGGAGTTAGCCAAGGGGGTGCGGCGATGGTAGCGACAATCGCGCCGTGGGCGGAGCCGGTGCCGGGCGTCGAGCGCCTGGTTACGGCGGAGGAACTGCTGTACTGGCCGGAGGACCGACAGTATCCCTGGCGGTATGAATTAATGGCAGGGAGGCTGATGCGGATGTCACCGCCGGGCTTCGAGCATGGTGAAGTCACCCTCAACCTCTCGTCCCCCCTCCACCGCTTCGTGAAGGCGCACGGACTTGGCGTGGTAACAGCGGCGGAGACTGGCTATCTCCTCTCACGGCCTCACGAGGGGGATACGGTTTTCGCGCCAGATATTGCCTTCGTGAGCGTGGCGCGATTAGCGGGCCAACCGGCGCGAGGCACGGCGGGTCGGCGAAGCTATTTGCGCGTTGCACCGGATTTGGCGATCGAGGTGGCGTCGCCCGACCAGCACCGCCCGGAGATGGCCGCGAAGGCGCGACAATATCTGGCGGCGGGGGTACAAATCGTGTGGATCATCTGGCCCGGCAGGCGCGAGGTGGACGTGTGGCGATCGGGCTCACCCGAGCCAGTCGTCATGCTAAAAAGTGACAACCAACTGGAAGATCCGGAGCTGCTGCCCGGTTTCAGCCTCCGGGTCGCCGAGATCTTCGACTGAATGTTTGGTCTCGCACCGACACTCAAGCGACGCAGCTTGACCAACAACTGGCAACCGCTGACAGCACCCGCAGGGAGGAGCGCACAATGTCCACCATCCTCGAACTACCGTCGATCACCGAGACGGAAGACGCGCACCTGATCGGCCTCTACGCCAAGCGCGAGATCGCGCTGGTGCGCGGGCAGGGGACGCGGCTGTGGGATAGCGCGGGGAGGGAATACCTCGATCTCTACAGCAACTATGGGGTCAACATCCTCGGCCATGCCCACCCCGCCGTCGGCGCGGCGATCAAGGAGCAGGTCGATATCCTCACCAATTGCCACAGCAGCTTCTACAACGATGCGCGCGCCCGCTTCCTGACCGTCCTCGGCGAGATGACCCCGCCCGCGCTCAGTCGCGCCTTCCTCAGCAGTTCCGGCGCGGAGGCGATCGAGGCGGCGCTGAAGTTCGCGCGCGTCGCCACCGGACGTCCTAAGGTCGTGGCGGCGAAGCGCGGCTACCACGGGCGCACCCTCGGCGCGCTCAATGCGACGGCGGAGAAGAAGTACCGCGATCCGTTCCTGCCGCTGATGGAAGGGTTCAGCCATGTCGCCTACGACGACATTGACGCGCTCGGGGCGGCGGTGGACGAGCAGACCTCGGCGATTATCCTGGAGCCGATCCAGGGCGAGGGCGGCATCTACGCCCCGAGCGACGATTACCTCCCCGCCGCGCTGGAGATCGCGCGGCGCACGGGCGCGCTGCTGATCCTCGACGAGATTCAGAGCGCCTTCCGCACCGGCGCCCTCTTCGCCTGTGAAGGGAGTGGCGTCACGCCCGACATCCTCTGCGTCTCGAAGGGGATCGCCAACGGTTTCCCGCTCGGCGTCACCCTCGTTACCGAGGAGGTCGCGGCGCGGATCCCGGCGGGCGGCCACGGCACGACCTTCGGCGGCAACCCGCTCGCCTGCGCGGCCGGCACGGCGACGCTGACGGCGCTGCGCGAGGAAGGGCGGTTCGAGCAGGCGGATCGCGTCGGCACCCACTTCATGGAGCAGTTGCGCGCCCTCAATCACCCGAAGATCCGCGATGTGCGCGGGCGCGGGCTGATGATCGGTGTCGAGTTGCGGGAGCGCGCGACGAAACACCTGCGCGGCTTGCAGGAGCGCGGGATCATCTGCCTCTCGGCGGGCGCGACGACCCTGCGCTTCCTCCCGCCACTCTTGCTGACGGAGGCGGAGGTCGATCGGGCGGTCGCGACTATCGACGAGGTGCTGACGGGTGGCCCGGCGGCGGGTCGGCGCGACGAGACGGGGGCATAGGGGGATCATGCACGTTGGGGTACTCCTCTCGCGGGTGCGCGTCGAGGAAAAGCTGCTGTTCGCGGAACTCGATCAGCGCGGGGTGTCGTGGTCGCGGATCGACGACCCGGAGCTGACCCTGCGGCTCGACCAGCCGCTCACCGAGTACGATGTCGTCCTGGAGCGCTCGATCAACCACACGCGGGCGTTGCACGCGCTGCGCGTCTTCAACGACTGGGGAATCCCCACGGTCAATACCTTCGACGTGGCGGAGGTCTGCGGCAATAAGCTGCTGACCTCGACCGCACTGGTGCGCGAGGGGGTGCCAACTCCTAAGACGACGATCGCGTTCACACCGGAAGCGGCGCTGCGCGCGATCGAGGAGATGGGCTATCCGGCGATCCTCAAGCCGCCGATCGGCTCCTGGGGCCGACTCCTCTCGAAGATCAACGACCGCGACGCGGCCGAGGCGATCCTGGAGCACAAGGAGATCCTGGGTTCGTTCCACCACTCGACCTACTACATCCAGGAGTATGTTGGGAAGCCGGATCGCGACATTCGCGCGTTCGTCGTCGGCGACGAGACGATCTGCGCGATCTACCGCTACAGCAAGCATTGGATCACCAACACCGCGCGCGGCGGGATCTCCGACAATTGCCCGGTGACACCCGAACTCGACCGGATCTGCCGCGCGGCGGCGCGAGCGGTCGGCGGCGGCGCGGTGGCGATCGATCTGATCGAGGCTGGCGAGAGCTTCACCGTTATCGAGGTCAACTACACGATGGAGTTCCGCAATTCGATCGCGCCCACGGGGGTCAATATTCCGGGGCGAATTGTGGACTTCGTCTTAGAGGTCGGCGAAGGACGATCGGTGCGCGAGACCGCCGCGCTGTCATAGGTTGAGTGACAGGTCCAGTATGCGATCCGCCCCGCCCCCGAGCGGGGGCGGGTCTTTTTGATCCGTTGCACAAGGTGGAGAAGGTCTATACTGTGGGCGATCCATCATTCGCTTGGGCGCTACTGGGAGGTGTGTTATGGGGCCGATTTTCCCTGGTATGGACCCGTATCTTGAAGCGCCCGCCATCTGGCCCGATGTCCATACTAGCCTCTCGTTCGCCGTTCGCGATCAGATACAACCATTACTCGGGCAGCAGTACAGCGCGATAATTGTCCCGTATGTTGCCACGGAGACCCTTGCCATTGCACCGAACCGCTTCATTCCCGATGTAGGCGTGTTCGAGCGTGACTCGTCAACCTTGCCACCGCGGGGTGGCGCAGCCACCATCGCCCCGGCCCCGCTCACTGGCACCGTGACGATGGAGTTGCCGACCCGCTACCACCGAATCGAGATTCGCACGGTCACGGAGGAGGTCTTAGTGACGGCGATCGAGATTCTGTCGCCGGTGAACAAGCGGCCCGGTGCCGACGCCGCCGACGCCTATGAGCGCAAGCGGCGCGAGATTTTTCGCAGCGCCGCGCATTTGCTGGAGATCGATCTCTTGCGCGGAGGCCGACGACCGGAACTCGTGCAGCCCTTGCCGAACGATCCGTATTTCATCTTGCTGAGCCGCGCCGAGCGCCGCCCGACGATCGAAATCTGGCCGGTCGCGCTCGCCGAGCCGATCCCGATTATCCCGATCCCGTTGCGCCACCCGGATGCCGATATCCCGCTCGATCTCAACGCGGCACTGACGCTGATCTACCGTAGCGCCCGCTATGACTACCGAATCGACTATCGCCAGCCGCCGCCAGCGCCGGAATTACCGGCGGCGGAAGCGGCCTGGGTTGACGAGCTTCTGCGCGCGCGCGGCCTGCGCCCGAACTGACACAGCAGCGCTGATCGCGCAAGTTGCCCGTTACTCGGGGCGTACGGCGACGGCGATCATCCGGTCGCTGGCGGCGGTGAAGGGGTCGAGGTCGTAGGAGCCGTAGAAGGTGATGTCGGCAAAGCCCGCGCGCGCTAAGAGGAGTTGCAGCTCGTAGCGCCCGACATAGCGGAAGGTGAACGGCGCGGCGGTCCGCTCCACCCGGCCATCGGCGCGCAGCCGATCATAGAAGAAGACCGTGTCCATCCGCTGCTCGGCGGAGTCGAGCACGGTCGTGGAAAGCTTATCGATCCGCTCGCCGGTCCGGGGATCGCGATAGGTACCCGCGTGGATGAGGCGACCATCGTACTCGTTCAAAATATCGGGGTGCGGCGGGAAGGCGTCGAGGACGAGGATACCGCCGGGATCGAGGTGTGCGAAGGCGGCCCCGAGCGCCGCAAGTTGCTCCCCTTGCGTTGTCAGGTGCAGGAAGGAATTGATCGCGCTGAAGGCGAGGCCGAAGCGCCGGTCGCCGATCGCGGCGAGGGTGCGGATGTCGTCCTCGATCAGCATCGCGCGCTCGGTCACCCCCGCGCGCCCGACCGCCACGCGCGCCAGTGCCAGCATCGCCGGGGAGAGATCGACGCCGGTGATGTCGTAGCCGTCCTCAGCCAGCGGCACAATCAGACGACCGGTGCCGCAGCCGAGTTCGAGGATCAGCCCACCGCTGTGCTCCGCGAACGCGCGGTAAAGCGGCAGATCGTCGTCGAACCCCGCGAACTCCAGATCGTAGAACGGCGCGAAACGATCGTAATCGTCGCCGCTGGGCGACGGGTCAGCAGTATCCATGCGGGGATTATAGGGGAATGGGCACTTACCAGGTTGGTTGCCCCACCGTCCCGCTGCTACAATACCGTTGTCGGGTTCGCCTCCCGCTGACTTATCGCGCCCGGCGGTACTGCGGTGTATGTATGCCCTTCAGGGGTACGAGCGAGGTTTCCAGGTGAGCACACCGCTCTGTTTAGGTGCAGCCGCTCTCGATTGACCGCCCCCGGTTCGAGAGCGGCGCGGGTAAGGCAATGAGCGAGGGGCGATGGCCGCGCGACACCACCGTGGTGTTGCGGAGCGGTGTATCGTCTCGGGCTGACCACTTTTTTCTCCCGATTGCCCAAGCTTCCCGCCAGGTATCTCACTCGCGGGACCGCGCGCAGGCCCGAACGCCCGTCTCCCGAATCATCGTTACAGCGAATTGTCGCCGTGCGCCCGACTGCGGGTCGCGCGGCCAGCGTGGAGAAGTGAGCACGGCCATGCCAGCGACTATCCTCACCGTCACGGACCTCGAGAAACGTTATATCAGCGACCTGATCTTCTCCGGCGTCTCCTTCCAGGTCGGCGAAGCCGAGCACATCGGGATTGTCGGGCCGAACGGGGTCGGCAAATCGACCCTCCTGAAGATCATCGCCGGGATCGAGCACCCGAGCGGCGGCACCGTTTCTTCGATGCGCGGGCTGCGGATCGCCTATCTGGCGCAGGAAGCCCGCTTCACCAGCGACCGCGATGTGTTGGAGGAGGCGCAGGACGCCTTCGCCCCTCTGCACATCCTGCGTGCCCGGATGACCGAGATCGAGCACGCCCTGAGCGAGACGACCGATGATGCGGCGCTCGAACGGTTGATGACCGAATACGACGCCGCCTCGGTCGCGTTCGAGACGGGCGGCGGCTATGACATCGAGCACCGCACCGAGGCGGTCCTGCACGGCCTCGGCTTCGACGAGTCGAACTGGCACATGAAGGTGCAGACCCTCAGCGGCGGGCAGAAGACGCGCGTCGCGCTGGCGAAGGCGCTGCTGGAAGCGCCCGATCTCCTGCTGCTCGACGAGCCGACGAACCACCTAGACCTCGCCGCCCTCGAATGGCTCGAAGGGTTCCTGATCGCGCATCGCGGCGCGTTCGTCGTCGTCTCCCACGACCGCTACTTCCTCGACAAGGTGACGGGCCGGACCCTCGACCTCACCTTCGGGCGGCTGGAAGACTACCCGGCGGGTTATGGGCGCTACCTGACCCTGCGCGAGGAGCGGATGACGCGGCGGCTGAAGGAGTACGAGGCCCAGCAGGCGATCATCGCCCACACCGAGGAGTTCATCCGCAAGTACAAGGCCGGCCAGCGCGCCAAGGAGGCGCGCGGGCGGGCGACCCGCCTCGCGCGCCTGGAGCGGATCGAGCGCCCACAGGAGAGCGAGAAGCTGCGGCTGTCGATCAATGCCGACCTCCGCAGCGGGCGCGTCGTCCTCGGCACCGACAAGCTCCGGATCGGCTACAAGAACGGCGCGCAAGAGACCGAACTGCTGCGGACGCCAGAACTGGAGATCGAGCGCGGGGATCGGGTCGCGCTAATCGGCCCGAATGGCGGCGGCAAGACAACCTTCCTGCGCACCCTGATGGACGAGATCAAGGCGTTGACGGGGCGCTTCTACTTCGGGACGAACGTGCGCCCGGCCTATTACGCCCAGGGGCACGACCAGTTGAACCTCAGCCGCACCGCGCTGGAAACGATCCTCGACGCCTACCCGATGGAGGAGCAAGCGGCGCGCACCCTGCTCGGGCGCTTCCTCTTCTCCGAAGACGACGTCTTCAAGTTGGTCTCGGCCCTCTCCGGCGGCGAGCGCAGCCGCCTGGCCCTGGCGAAGCTGACCCTGGCGCGGGCGAATTTCCTGATCCTCGACGAGCCGACGAATCACCTCGACATTCAAGCGCGCGAGGCGCTGGAAGGGGTGCTGGACGAGTACGATGGCACCCTCCTGATCGTCTCACACGACCGCTTTTTCATCGACCGCTTGGCGACCCAGGTCTGGGCGATCGGCGATGACCGCCGCCTGGCCCCGCACATCGGCAACTACACCGACTATGTGCGGGCGGCCGGCGGGCGCAGCGAGAAGGAGAAGCGGGACGAGCGCAAGGAAGAGAAGCGCGAGAAGGCCGCGCCGCGCGCGGCGCGGCCGACGGCGCACACGCCGGACAACGGCAAGACCAACGGCGCGACGCCGAAGCGTGTGGAGAACACCCGCGCGGCGGTCATCCCGAATGGCACCGTCGACGGGCGCGGGCGCGGCGGCGAGGATCGCCGCCGTCGCGAGCGTCAGAAGCAACTGGCCGAGGCGGAGAAACAGATCGGCGCGTGGGAAGAGCGGCTAAATCGGATCGGCGACGAGATGGAAACGGCGGGTGCGTCGGGACAGATCGATCGCCTCACCCAACTCAGCCAGGAGTACGATCGCCTGCACGAGCAATTGGAAGGGTTGTACTCACGCTGGAGCCAACTCACCGCCGAGATCGATGAAATGGCGACGATGAGCGTCTGAGCCTTGTCTTGATCGGGAACAGGGGGCGCGGGCGGTTTCGTACCGCCCGGGCCCCTGCTTTCGCGTCCCGCCGCCATCGCCGCAGATCACGGCCCGCCTGGCGCGATCGCGAACAGCCGCACGGCGCGAAAAGTCGCCGTGCCGGCGCTGCGATTGGCCAGCCCGATCCGCAGCCGCGTCGTGCCGACCGGACACCAGAGCGCACCGCAGCGTCGCGGCAAGAGCGGGAGGCAGGGCCCTTTGCAATTGACCCGAGAATGGAGGCTTTCCTTCGTGTAGGGGATAGGGAGCGACGGGTACGACCGTGAACCGGGCGCGCGACCACTCAGCCGAGGGCGAGCGTGGGCAGTTCCGGCGGCGTGGCGATGGCGCGCAATGGCTCCCAACGCTGCGCGCGGGCCGCCGCCGCCGCGACCGCGAAGCCGCCCCAGGGCGGGACGCCGAGCGGCGGATAGCCGACCGAGGCGGCGGCCTCGTCCCCGTAGAAGCAAGCGAAAACGGTCGGGCGGGCGGTGTCGTCCAGATGGCGCGCGAGGATTGCGCGCGTCTTGCCGACCTCAGCGGGCTCACGCTCGATCGCCGCATCGGCGAATACGCTCATGAGCCCTTCCAGCATCAGCATTGCTCGCAGCGTCTGCGGCAGGCCGTGAAGTCGCTTGTAGCAATGGCGATAGACCGCCCCCAGCGTCTCGGTGCGGATCATCGCCGGGGTTGTCTCCTCCCCGGTCCAGGCATAGGCGGTGCTGAAACCGCGCTTCAATTCGCCCGAGCCGCCGAAACGGTGGTCCATGTCGGTCAGGAATCGATTCGTCCAGCCGCCGAGCGCGTCGTCAACCACGACGAGCCCGACGCGCAGCGCTAGCGTTGCCGCGCCGAGTCTCGCCGTCGCCTCAGCGAGCGCGGCGCGCGCCACATCCTCCGCACCCATGGCGATCAGGCTGTCGAGCAGCACGGCCACATGCGGCTTCGACATCGGATTAAAGGCGGCGAGTGGCAGCACGACCTCGCCGCGCTCGTCGAGCATAACCTCTAGGTACTGCCGAAAGCGCTCGAAGCCCCGCGCCGTGTGCAGCAACTCGCGCTGCACCGCCAGCAGCGGCAACAATTCCAACGCCATCCTCTCCTCCTCGTATGTCCTGGTATGTCCTGCGCCCCAGGCCATACGCTCCCCCGGTGCGGGGCGGGTGAGAGACAACGTCCCCCGCCTCGCGCCAATCATCGGGATCATCGCACGGTGGGATCTCCCGACCGGCCAGACATTCTTCGACGCTCGTGATGAATCGAATGGTTATCCGCCGAGTCTTCCATCCTGACGCGCCATCCTGCCGCAATCGCCGCGTCAGAAGAGGCGGCTCCCCTCGACGATCTCGCGCCAGGGCAGATACGTCGCCTCGGCAGCGGTCCGGCCGCTCTTCTTCAGGAACGCTCGCACGGTGCGGTAGCCCATGCTATACCCCGCGAAGTCGGGGATCCCCTGCGGCGGAAAACCGAACGCTTCCGCCGCCCAATCGCCGAAGATATAGCCGCGCGTCACGTCGAAGCCGCGCAGATCGATCGCGTCGCGGAAGTGCGACGTCAGCGCCGCCGCCTGGTCATCGTCGAGCGCGTGGACCCACGGGCCGAGCTTATCCTCGCCGTGCTGCTCCGCCGCGAACGCTTCGGCCAGCCCCTCGGCCACGATATATTGCCCCACCGTCACCTCATGCGGCACGAACGGCTCGTAGGAGAAGCGCACATTGTGGTGCAACTCGTGCGCCGTCACCGCCGCGAGGCGTGGCAGGTTGAAGTCGCTCGGCCAGGCGATCGCCAGCACCATGCCTGGCCAGCCGCCCGCGCCGGTATAGCCCCCCAGCTTCGGATCGAGCTTGGCCGGGTCGCCGAGGAGCAGGGTGTAACGGACGTGCGCCAGCGCGATCCCGTGTTCCTCCGGCGCGAGTGCCGACCAGGCGCGCTCAACTGCCGCGACGCACTCGGCCCAGGTGCCCGCCTCGGCGAACCGGTCGAGCGCGCGCAGCCCGGAGGCGGCATCCTGCTCCGGCGAGTAGTAGCCGAAACGGCGCGCGGCCTTCAGCGCCGGTTCCACGCCGTCATCCTGCGCCACCTGCGGTCCCCAGGCCAGGAACGGCTCCCAGAATGGGGCCAGCGGCACCATCACCCGCTCGCGGAAGATGTCCATCCGCGCCGCTTCCGGCGCTTCGAGCATCGCGCGCTGCCCGGTGAGGGCGTCGATCGTGATCAGTTCCATCGTGATCCTCCTGCACACAGCGTGGCGACCCTTGCGGCGGTCGCGGGGCGAGGATACGCTTTCCAGTAACTGGAAAGTCAAGGGGGCGGGGGCGATGAAAGGACCACTCTACAAAATTGGGGAACTCGCGAACCTGAGCGGCGTGTCGTCCAAGACGATCCGCTTCTACTCCGACATCGGTGCGTTGCCGCCAGCCCGGACCACCGAGGCCGGCTATCGCCTCTACGACGACGCCGATCGCGGGCGCCTCGCGACGATCCGCGCTCTGCGCGAGATCGGCCTCGACCTCCCGACGATTATCGATCTCCTGGGCGACAAAGTCCCGGTGGCCGAGACGCTCGCGGTGCAACTGGAGTCGATCGAACTGACGCTGCGAACGGCGCGTCGCCAGCGCGCCGTGCTCAAGGCGGCGATTGATCGGGGTGAAGCCGCCGCGCTGGCGTATCTCGACCGGGCGGGCGCGATCGCGAAGTTCGGCGCGATCGAGCGCCAGGAATTTCTCGCCGCGCGGATGGAGCGGGTCTTCGCGGGCGTGGAAGCCGACGAGGAATGGAAGGCACAATTCTGGCGGGGGGCGGTCCTCGATCTGCCGGAGGAGTTGAGCGAGGCGCAGTTCACGGCTTGGCTGGAGCTGGCCGAACTGCTGTCGGACGAGAGTTTCTTGCGGCGCCTCAACGCGATCGGGCGCGAATCGTGGAATCGTCCCCGACACTCGGCGGAACAGAAACGCGCATTCGGCGAGATGAACGCCTTCTACGCCGAGGTGGCGGAGGCAATCCGCTCGGGGCATATGCCGGGAGACGAGCGCGGGCGACAACTACTCGAAACCTACTTAAGGATGCAGGCACAGGCTCTCGGGCGAGAGGCGCATGATCCGGCGCTGCCGGCAGCGGTCCTCGCGATGATCGAGCGCAACACCGAGCCGCGCGCCGCGCGCTACTGGGAGCTGATCGGGATCATCAAAGGCTGGCCAGCCTCACCGATCGCGGAGGCGCACGGCTGGCTCGTGCAGGGTTTGCGCGAGCGCGCTGACAAGGAGGGTGGAGGCGGCGTTGGCGGCGTTGGCAGTTAATTTGAGCAATGGCTGGTGGGATGCGCCAGAGCCGCCGATTGAAATCGGCGCTAAGGGCTGCGGCCACGAATCCCCGGCTCCACAACCAACCCTCTTCAGTTAAGATTTGTTACAGGGCAGTAGGCCGAGATCGTGTGCCACAATGTTCGCCAGGATCGCCCGACGCACCATCACGAGGAGGAGTCGCCGATGCCAACCTTCACCGACCGCCAGCGCGCGTTCCTCGATCAGCCGCTCAACGCCGTCGTCGCCACGTTGCGCCGGGATGGTGTGGCGAGCCAGTCGATCGTCTGGTATGCGCGCGACGGCGATACCCTCTGGCTCAGCGTGCGCCCGGAGAGTGTCAAGGCCCGCCACATCGAGCGCGATTCGCGCCTCTCTATCCTCGTCCTCAGCGCCGATGGCGCGCGCTATCTGCGGATCGAAGGGGCCGCCACGCTCGACGGTGAGGTAGACAACGACGCGCGCCGTACCCTCATCAGTCGCTACGTCGGTGCCGATAAAGCCACAGCGTGGATGCAAAACCACCCGCTCGCCAGCCCCAACGCGCGGATCAGGATCGCGCCAACGCACATCACCGAACACAATCTCGACTGAGGCGTAGGAGACGATCACCGCAGAGCGCGCAGAGGGCCGCAGAGAAAGAACGAGGACAATAATTCGTCCTCTCTGCGGCCCTCTGCGTCTCTGTGCCTCTGCGGTTAATCAGTCCCCCTACCCGACCTGTCCACCCTGCCCTACCCGAATAGACGATGTGCGACGACCGCACCCCTGGTACGCTTAGGACCGGGCGCAAACCGCCCGCTGACAACAACGTTCAGCATACGCGATGCTCGGGAGACGGGAAGGAAACGGATGTCAGGATTCCATGGGGATGGCAGCTCGGTTCCGAATGGGAACGGGCGCGGGCCGGCGGGATCGGTCCTCGGCCTGAGC
>CADCWN010000247.1 GCA_902806415.1 uncultured Thermomicrobiales bacterium
CAGTGAGGAGGACCGCATCCGATGGGAACGAGTCGCCCGCCTCGACCGGCGTACCCCCCAGAGTTCCGCGCTCGTGCTGTCGAACTCGCCCGGGCGAGTGAGCTCCGTCCTGGCCAGGTTGCCCGGGACCTGGGGATTGATCCCGACACGCTCCGGCGCTGGCTGCGCCAGGCGGACGTCGACGCCGGGCGCCTCCCGGGGACGACGACCGATGAGCAGGCTGAGCTTGTCCGGCTCCGCCGCGAAGTGGCGCTCCTGCGGGAGGAGCGGGATATCCTCCAGCAGGCCACCGCCTCTTTCGCACGCGCGAGCGCACCACGGTGAACACGTACCCGTTCATCGCCGCCCAGGCCGCCCAGCACGCCGTTCGGCTACGCTGCCAGGTGCTGGGCGTGTCGCGCTCGGGCTTCTTTGCCTGGCGGTCCCGGCTACCTGCGGCGCGCGCGCGCGCCGACGAGGCCCTGACGGAGCAAATCCGCCAGATCCATACGCACAGCCGCCAGACCTACGGCAGTATCCGTGTGCGGGCCACCCTACGCGAGCGTGGCGCGATGGTCGGGCGGCGGCGGGTGGCGCGGCTCATGCGCCGGGCGGGGCTGCGCGGCGTGCATGGCCAGCGCCGTCGGGTGCGCACGACGGTCGCCGACCCGCACCTTGCGCCGGCGCCGGACCGGGTGGAACGCGCCTTCGCGCCGGCCGCGATCGGCGGGCCCAATCGGCTCTGGCTCGCCGATATCTCGTACATCGCGACCCGCGAGGGCTGGCTGTACCTCGCGATCATCCTCGATGGTTTCAGCCGCCGGGTGGTGGGCTGGGCCATGGCCGACCACCTGCAGACCGAGCTGGTGCTCGCCGCTCTCCGGCTGGCCCTCCAACGCCGGCGACCAGCGGATGGCCTCATCCACCACCGCGATCGGGGGTGCCAGTACACCTCCTTCGCCTTCGGCCAGCACCTCCGTGCGGCGGGCCTCGTCCCGTCCACCGGCTCGGTCGGGGACTGCTACGATAACGCCGTCGCCGAATCGTTCTTCGCCTCGCTCAAAGTGGAGCTGGTCGATCGCCACGACTGGCCGACGCGCGCGGCGGCCCGGGTGGCGATCTTCGAGTACATCGAGGTTTGGTACAATCGCCAGCGCCTGCATTCCACGCTCGGCTACCTGAGTCCCCTGCAGTTCGAGGCCCGTGCTCAGGCAGGCATCGCCGCCTAACGCAAACTGGCCCGAAAAACCGAATCAAGACCAGGTGAGGCGTGTGTCGATGTGCCGCGCCAGGTACCAGCCGACGCAGCGCCGCGAGTGGGCATCGAGCAGGCACGCCAGGTAGACGAAGGCGGTGGGGAGGCGGATGTATGTGATGTCGGCCACCCACGCCTGGTCGCGCCGGTCGACCACGGTCTCGCGCAGGAGGTTGGGGTAGGTGCGGCAGTCGTGGCGCGAGTCGGTCGTCGCCACGAAGCGCCGTGTGAGCTGGCACAGCAGGGCCTCCCGGCGCATCACCCCGCACCGTCGACTGGCGCACATAGATGTAGGCCAGACGCTCGCGATGGCCCGGGGTGATCTTCTCAGCGGCGGTCAGCGGCATGGAGCACCTCCCGCACGACCAGGATGAACGTCCCCCGAACCTGCGCCTGCGCCAGCGGCGACAGCCCGGCCCAGACCTGGTGGGGCGGCGGC
>CADCWN010000248.1 GCA_902806415.1 uncultured Thermomicrobiales bacterium
GACGACGGACGTGACCCCGGTAGCCCAATTCGCCGAGCGTGTGATCGCGAACGTCGAGACGGTGATCGTGGGGAAACGCGCGCAGATCGAATTCCTGCTGGTGGCCCTCCTCTGCCAGGGGCATGTGCTGATCGAGGATGTGCCGGGGACCGGCAAGACGATGCTGGCGCGGGCAATCACGGCGAGCATGGGGCTTGGCTTCAAGCGGATCCAATGCACGCCGGACCTCCTGCCGAACGACATCACCGGCGTCAGCATCTATAATCAGGGCGACGGCGCGTTCGAGTTCCAGCCCGGCCCGGTCTTCACCAACACCCTCCTGGCCGACGAGATCAACCGCGCCACGCCGCGCGCCCAGTCGGCGCTCCTGGAGGCGATGCAAGAGGGCCAGGTCACGATCGACGGCGTGACGCGCCCGCTGCCGGTCCCCTTCCTGACCCTCGCCACGCAGAACCCGATCGAGTTCGAGGGGACGTTCCCGCTGCCGGAGGCGCAGCTCGACCGCTTCCTCATCCGCATCCCGCTCGGCTACCCCGACGAGGCCGACGAGTTGCGCGTCCTGCGCAACTTGCGCAAGTCGCACCCGATCGAGCGGATCGCGCAGGTCGTCGACGGCACGGCTCTGGTCACCCTGCACGACACGATCACCGATGTCCACGTCGATGAGAGCCTGGAGCGCTACCTGCTGACAATCGTGCGGGCGACGCGCGCCCACCCCGACCTGACCGCCGGGGCCAGCCCGCGCGGGTCGCTGGCCCTCTACAAGACCGCGCAGGCGTTCGCCGCCCTGCGCGGTCGCGATTATGTCACCCCGGACGACGTGAAAACTCTCGCCCCGCTCACCCTCGGCCACCGCCTGATCCTGCGCCCGGAGAGCCAACTGCGCGGCCACACCGCCACCTCAATCCTGAGCGAGATCATGGAGCGGACGCCGGTGCAGATCGAGTCGTGAGTCGTGAGAGGAGAGAGTCCGTAGTCCGTAGTCCGTAGTGGCTGAGCGGTGGTCTTGCGGCCCTGTGCTCGCAAGAAGATTCTACGGACTACGGACTACGGACTACGCCAATGCGCTACTTCCCCCCCTTCCTGCTGCTGCTGCTGCTCGTCGCGCTCTTCTTCCGCGTCGAGTTCTTCTTCACCGTGCTCTATTTCCTGGCCGCAGTCTATTTCCTGGCGCGGCTCTGGATGCGGCAGGCGACGAAGCAGTTGCGCGGCGGGCGGCAGTTCACCGACCGCGCCTTCACCGACGACCGCGTGTCTGTGCGACTCAGCGTGCGCAACGAGGGCTGGCTACCCCTGCTCTGGCTGGAGATCGACGAGACGCTGCCGCTCGGGCTGCGCGCTGCGGCGTTCGAGCGGCAGGTGATCGCCCTCGCGCCGCGCGGCTACTGGGAGACGACCTACACCCTCAACTGCTACCGGCGCGGGCGCTACCAGATCGGGCCGACGACGCTGCGCACGGGCGATCCGCTCGGCATCGCGCGCCAGGAGTTGCGCTGGTCCGAGCCGCGCGACCTGGTCGTCTACCCGCGCGTCGTGCCGCTCGAACGGCTTGGGCTGCCGACCCGCTCGCCCCTCGCCACCCTCCCGGCCAGCACGCCCCTCTTCGAGGACAGCAGCCGGATCGTCAGCGTCCGCAACTATCAGCGCGGCGACCCGCTGCGCCGCGTCCACTGGCCGGCGACCGCGCGAACCGGCCAGCTCGTCATTAAGCAATACCAGCCCGCGATCGCGCGCGAGACCGCAGTCTGCCTCGATCTGCACGAGGATGGCTATGCCACGCGCTTCCGCTACGACGCGATCGAGCTGGCGATCGTCGTCGCGGCCTCGCTCGCCAACCACGCGATCGTGCGCGAAGGCTTGCCGCTCGGCCTGGTCACGCATCTCGCCGGGGCGAAGACCGGGCAGAGCATAAGGACGAGCGAAGCGCCGCGCGCCATCGCCCTCGCGCCGCGCAAGGAGCGTGCGCACCTGATCCACCTCCTCGAAACCCTGGCCGAGGTCGAGATGCTGACCGAGACAACGGAGCCATTCATCGCACTCCTCCGCCGCGACCGCCTGGGCTTGTCCTGGGGCGGGACGGTGGTAGTTGTCACCGGGCGCGGCGGCGCGGCGCTGACCGATGCGCTCCTGGGGTTGCGGCGCGGCGGGCTGGCGGTCGCGCTGATCCTCGTCGGCGTCACCCGCCCGACCGATGGCACGGGCGACTGGGCCGCGCCGCCGGGGGTGGCGGTCCACTGCGTCAACACCGTGCGCGACCTGGAGTCCCTGGCATGAACACGAACGCCCGCCCGACGCCTGCGTTCGTTGCCCGCTCCCTCCTCATCGGCCTGATGGTCGGCGCGCTCAGCGCGGCCCTCGCGGGCGTGGGGCGAATCGTCACCGGCGAGGGTGGCGCGTTCCTGGTCGTCTTCTGCACCCTGGTCGCAATCGAGGCGCAGTGGTCGCACTGGATCCTGACCGAGCGCCTGCCCCAGAGCTTCGACCGCCACTGGTTTCGCGGGGCCGAGCTCGGCGCGCTCATCCTCCTCGGCCTCCTCGGCGACGCGACGCTCGGCGGCCGACCGGGCGGGCTGGCCAGCGTCGCCACGATCGGTCTGCGCCCCGCCGTGCTGCTCATCCTCATCCTCGTTGCCTGGGGCGCGAGCACCACGACCGCCAGCGAATTCGCCCGCCTCGGCGAGCCGCCGGAGCGCGATTCCACCTACGTCCCGCCGCTCGAAGGGCTGACGCGGCGTTTCTTCCTCGGCGGTGCCTTGCTGCTGGCGGCGGTCGGCCTCGCGCAGATCGAGTTGCGACGCCTGCTGGACGCGACGCGCGGCTCGGTGAGCGGCCCGATCCTCTCCGCACTCATCTACTTCGCCCTGGGGATGGTCCTGCTGGGCCTGGCCCAGCACACCCTCCTGGATCGGCGCTGGCAGGAAGACGGCACGCGGGTAGCCAGCGGGCTGGGCGAGCGCTGGGCGCGCCTCAGCGTCGCCTTCATGGGGCTGACAGCGATCCTGGCGTTCATCCTGCCGACTGCCTACGGCGTCGGGTTGCTCGATCTCCTGGCCCTCGTCGTGCAGGGGCTGCTCATCCTCTTCACCCTCCTCGGCTTCGGGGTGATCGGCCCGCTCGCCTGGCTCCTGGCCTTCCTGAGCGGCGGCTCGACCACGCCCCCCCCGACGGCACCGGCCGCCGCGCCGCCCCCGCCGCCCCCGCCCCCGCCGCCGGAGAGCAGCGGGATCCCCTGGCTCGACATCCTCCGCTGGACCGCCTTCGCGATCGTCGCGGCGCTCCTCCTCTTCTGGCTGCTGCGCGGCTGGTTGGAGAACCGCGCGCTGCTCCGCGACGGCCTCGGTCGCATCCGCCTCCTCGCCGCGCTCGGCACCCTCTTCCGCGCGCTGCTCGCGCGCCTGCGCGGCCTCGCCACCGCGATCGGTGAGCGGTTGCCCTCCCTGCGGCCCGGTCGCCTCACCATCCGCCCCGGCGGCGCGAGCGGGCGACGGCTGCGCCTCCCCGGCGCGCGCACCCCGCGCGAGCAGGTGATTCGCTACTACCTCAGCCTCCTCCGCCGCGCCGAGTCGCAGGGGCTGCCGCGCCGCGCCGCCCAGACGCCCAACGAATACGCCACCAATCTCGATAGCCACGTCCCCGACGCACGTCCCGATCTCGCCGCGCTCACCGACGCCTTTGTCGAGGCGCGCTACAGCCGACACGAGATCACCCCGACGGGCAGCAACGACGCCCGCAGCCACTGGGAGC
>CADCWN010000249.1 GCA_902806415.1 uncultured Thermomicrobiales bacterium
CCGCCTGCCCCCGGCGATCCGAGAGTGCATCGTGAGTACATCGTGAGTACATCCTGTGAGCATCGCTCCGTACCCTGGACGCATCGCGCCGACACGTCGCCGCAGCGGGCGGGCGGCGGAAGCGGTCGACCGAGAGAGGAGCGGGGCGATGACAGCAACGACAGGCGAGCGCCTGCTGCTGACCGTGGAGGAGGCGGCCCGCCGCCTGGGGATCGGGCGCTCGCTGGCCTGGCGGCTGGTGCGCAGCGGCGAGCTACTGAGCGTGCGCATCGGCCGACTGGTCCGCGTGCCCGAGCGGAAACTCCAGGCGTGGCTCGACCGGCGCTGCCGGGACGGCGAACGCTGAACGAGCGGGGCGACCGGCGCGCCGGTCGCCCCGCCGAAGAGTGAGGAAGGTGTGCCATGGCGGAGAGCAAGCGGCGGCGCGCGCGGCGCGCGAACGGCGAGGGCTCGGTCTACCAGCGTGGCGACCGCGGCACCTGGGTCGCCCAGGTGCCGGTCGGTATCAACCCCGACGGTAGCTACCGCTTCAAGTGGTATTCCTGCGCGACGCAGGCGATGGCGAAGGCGCTGGGCCCGAGCCAGTCCTACGTCTACGAGTTGCTGGCGAGCGAGACGGTCCCCTCAATCACGATCGGCTACACCCGGCGTATCCCTCGCCGTGCCCTGGAAGAATTCGTCGCGACCCGCGCGGCGGAGCAGGCGGGCTATCTCCCACTTCTCGCCGTCCACCCCTGCGGCGCGGAAACGGCGTCGAAAGCACGGTTCGTCCACCCTATCCCGAGCGGTACCGCAGACGCACCGGTCGCGCGCTGCGCACGCATGGCGGCAAGCCCCCGGCGAGCGATACGGGATTTACCGCTGCGGCAGCAGCGGCGTTGCTCCTCCGGCGGCACCACCGCATACGGGACGCTCTTGCCCACCTCGCTCTCGTAGGAGATTCGCTCCGATGGCTTCACGATCAGGCCCGACCGACCACGCTCGACTTACCGCTTGGCGGCGCGTCTGGGACGCGCTCCTCACCATCCCTGCAGGCGACAGTCTCCCCCACGGGTGCCCCGACGGGGCGTTATACTGTGCCTGCCACGACTCGCCAGCAGGGGAAAGGGGCGCATCATGTCGGACCGAGCCGCGATCTACTGCCGCGTCTCCTCCACCATGCAGGAGGACGGGGCCAGCCTCGACGAGCAGGAGCGCATCTGCCGCGAGTATGCCGCACGACATAACTACACCGTCGCCGCCGCCTACCACGAGACCGAGGACGGCGAGGAAATCGACCGCCTGAGGCTGCGCGACCTGCTGGCGGCCGGCAAGCGCGGTGAGATCACCCACGTCATCGTCTGGAAGCAGGACCGCCTCGGGCGCGGCAACAAGGCCCACGAGGTCGTCTTCTACATGTGCGAGCTCTCCGGCATCCAGCCGGTCTGCGTCCTCGAACCGTACGGCGACTCCTCCGAGGCGATGATGACGCGCGGCATCCGCGGCATCGTCTCGGGCGAGGAGAAGAAGAATATCCGCCTGCGCACCCAGATGGGGCGCCAGGCCCGCGCCCGCGAGGGGAAGCTTATCCCCGGCCCCCGGCCCCTCTACGGCTACCGCTACGTCGATGTCGGCACGGGCAAGGGGCAGACGAAGGTCGCCTACGAGCCCGACCAGGACACTGCCCCGATCGTGCGCCGCATCTTCCGCGAGTTGGCCGCCGGGACATCGCTGCGGAAGGTCGCGGAGGGCCTCAACGCCGACGGTATCCCGACCCCCTGGCGCGCGAAGCAGTGGCTCTACTCCTCCGTCCGCCTCCTCGCCCTCCACCCCGCCTACTGCGGCGACGGTTGCGCCTACGGTTCGGACAAGCGCAAGAAGGTCAAAGGGCCGGGCGGCGAGCGGCGCTACCTGCGCACCACGCGCACCGACGAAGAGCGCGTGCGACTGCCCGAGGGCACGATCCCCGCCCTCGTCAGTCGCGAGGAGTGGGCCGCGGCCCGCGAGGCGGGGCGGCTCAACAAGCGGGAGGCGATCCGACATAACCGCGACCCCGAAGCGTTCCTGCTGCGCGCCGGATTCGTGCGCTGCGGGCAATGCGACCGGACGGCGCACACCGTCTGGAAGCCCGGCAAACCCGGCACGGCGCAGACCGCGCGCCCCAATTACGTCATCTTCCGCAACCGCGCCGACGCGACCCATGTGGACTGCCGGAGCACGGTCATCAGCGCCGAGCGCCTCGACGCGGCGGTGTGGGACCGGATCGAGGCGGTGTTGCTGGAGGAGGAGACGATCCGTCGCGAGGTGGCCAAGCTGCGCACCGCCGACCCGACCCTCGACGAGGCGCGGGGGGTGGATCGGGCGCTGGCCGAGGTGCGGCGCAAGCAGGAGAAGGCGGCGCGGGCGATCACGCTGCTCGACGAGGATGCCGCCGAGCCGCTGGTGGGGCAGCTCGCCCTCCTGGCGTCCCAGAAAGCCGCCCTGGAGCGCGAACTGACGGCGATCGCCGCGCGGCGGGCGCTCTGGGAGCGGACACCCAGGAGACGCTCGACCGGATCGAGTCGTGGCGGGCGCGGGTGGCGATCAATCTGGCGCGATTGACCTACGAGCTGAAGCGGGATATCCTGCGGGCGATGGATGTGCGCGTGACCCTCTGGCCCGCCGACCACGCGCCGCGCTACGCGATCGAGGCGTCGGTGCCGCTGGGCGACGAGGATGGTGGCGCGGGCTGCATTGTGACCAGTAGTACTCGCTCATCCACACCTTCTCGGAGCGCGCCGAGGTGATCCTCGATGGTTCGGGGGTGCGCTGGTTCGGGCTGGACGGCCGGACACCGATCAGCGAGTGGGCAACGACGATCGTGCGCGCCGAGCAGTTCGCGCACACGACGCATCGCCCGATCTTCGTGCTCGTCAATCTGATGGATGGCTGACAAACCGGGAGGTCGTGGCAGGTGCGGGTGCGGCGTCGCGCGCCCGATCGCGCCTGCCCTCTCGGCACCGGACCTGGTAAAAGAGATCGTATTGGGGGATGAAGGATGGGCGGGACGAGCGCGGCGACGATGGCGCGACCGGAAGTGTTGCGCATTGTGGATGAGATCTTCGCGGATGATCCGGTCGTCCTGACCCTCGGCGGCATGATCCGCGAGATGCTGGCCGTGGCCGGGCGCAAGCCGAATCACCTCTATGTGCTGGATGCGATGGGCTTACCGGCGGCGATCGGGCTCGGTGTGGCGCTGGGGATCGCGGACGATGCACGCCACGAGTCGTTGCTGGTGATCGAGGGCGATGGCAGCACGCTGATGGGCTTCTCGACCCTGAGCACGATCGGCTTCTTGCGACCGAAGAAGCTGATCATGCTCATCCTCGATAACGGCGTGTATCTCGCTACCGGGGGCCAACCGACCGCCGCCGCGACGACCGATTTCGCGGGGGTGGCCCGGGCCTGCGGCTGGGCCGCCGCGTGGGATGTTGAGAGCAATCCGGCGACCCTGCGCGACGCCCTGCTCGTCGCGCGCGATCAAGATGGCCCCCTGTTGCTACGGATGCGGATCAGCACCGCCACGATCCCCACCGGGTTCTTCCTCGAAGATCCGGTATTGCTCGCCGCCGAATTCGCGCGCTGGCTGCGCGACGGCGCGTAGGGGAGGGCGGACACCGCTCGGCTCATCGTCCCGGGGGCGAGCAACCACCGGAGAGTTGCGCGCGCTGGCATTTACGACAGCGCCGCCGTCTGGCTGCGCCACGCACTGACATTCTGTTCGATCTGCGCGGCGTGCAGGTCGAGGTGCTCCGCGTAGATCTGCAGCCAGTCCTCGGCGCTGTACCGACCCGACTCGCTGTGTTGCCCGGTGCGCGCCCAGGCGGCTTCATCGAGCCGTTCGAGCAGCGGGACGGTGTTGGCGCGCACGGCCTCGATCGTCGCGAGCGCCGGTTCGAGTGGTAGGGCATGGAAGTCGAACAGTACCGCCCACGCCGCTTGATCGTAGCCGATGATCTGGACATCGCGCTCCGCGAGCAGGTAACGGATTCGTCCGGCGCTGTTCGTCTCCGAATCCGCGCAGTGGATGATAATTTCGTGCGCCGACCACTCGCTGGGCGCCGGGCGCCACCGCAACGCCGCAGCGGGCACCGTTGCCAGCGCTGCGGTGAGTTTCGCCATCCCGTCAGCATATTGCTCGACCAGGGCGGCGCGCTCGGTCATCGTGAGCATCGTCGATCCTTTGCCTGCTCTGCTCCTTGTGAGCACATCCTCACACCGTCGCCAGTGTAGCATGGGGTTCCGTAAAGGTCGCCGCGCAACGATAAAAAAGCCCGTGTCGGCACCGATATGCCGACACGGGCGAAGATTTTGGGTGATCACTGACCTACCGCCCGCGAGAGAGGTCGCGGTTGATCAGGTCGGCACCACCCGCCGCGAAGCCGCCGCCGGTGTTCGGCATACCAGGTGTGGCCGCGAGGAACGGACCAACGATCTGGAGGACCTCAGCCGGGGTCCGGGGGGTCTCGAAGGGGCTGGGGGAGAAGAGCTTGGTCCCCGGGGCGACCAGGTCGGCGAGGGCCGCCGCGTGCTCCGCCTCGACCGCGTGGATCGTCAGCGCGGCCTCCAGGATGTCCAGGTTCTTGATGCTCGGGGCCGCGCCGAGGTAGGCGCTGACGCCGACCGCCTCGACCGTCTGGAAGAACTTGACGATCTCCGCCGGGGCGGTCGGCACGGAGGAGAAGTTGAAGGTCGGCATCGCCACCGGGGTGCCGCCGAGTTTGGGGATGGTGGCGAGGAGGACGTCGACGTGCGCCTGCTCGTGGGCACCGAACGCCCGGAAGTAGGTCGCGGCTCGCCCGGTGAGGACGTTGGCGTCGTTGATCGCCTTGTACGCCGCCGCCTCCAAGTATTCCAGCACGAGGGCGTAGTTCAGAATCTCGACATCACTGTCGAGCGGACCGGCGGCGGTCGCGCCCGCCGCCGATGCGAAGCCGAAGGCGGGGCCACCGAAGGCGGAGAGGGCCGCCGCGCCCGCGCCGAGCGCCACACCGCCCTTGAGGACAGCCCGACGTGAATATCCCTTGGTCAGCCCGTCGGCAAAAATCTGCTTAAGCGCCATCTGACGTTCTCCTTCTCTCTGGGACGCGACAGGTATGCTTGTCGCGGTTGTTCTCTGCTATTGGCGATGATCGTGGCCGCGCTCCGACCGCGAGGGCCGGCGGCCTATTGCTCGGGGCCGAGGACGGGGCCGACGGCGGCGAGGATGTCCTGCGGCTTGATCACCTTCTCGAAGGCGTTGGGGACCGGGTTGGCGTTCGGGTCGACCAGGACATTCAGCGCGCCGGTGTGCCGCGCCTCCACCGCCACGATCGAGCCGGCCACCCCGAGGATCGCCTTGGAGGTGATCTCGCGCGCCGCCCCGTTGTAGGCGCCGACCCCGGTCGCCTCCAGCAGCGCGGCGATCTTCACCAGCCCCGCCTCGGTGTTCAGGTCGCCCAGCTTGGCGAAGTCGTAGGAGCGGCGCGGCTTGACCGGGGTCGCCCCCGCCTGCGTCAGCCCCTGGGTCAGCGCCTGGACGTGGGCGACCTCGTCGTCGCGGATGATCGTGAAGTAGGCCAGGGTCTTGCCGGTCAGCTTGCCCGACGCCACCGCCATCGTGTAGAAGTTCGCCTCCAGGTGCTCCAGGGTCAGCGCGTAGTTCAGGACCTCGACGTCATCCTTGAAAAACGGGGCCATCTGCCACTCCTTCTCGGTATCGTTGCACATCCGTGCGACCAAAGGAACTACTTACGTTGGCTCTGTGTGTCCGTTTGTCCCCACCTCCTGCTGCTGCTCGCCTTCGCGGTGTTGAGTGCCAGCTATCAGCGAAAATCGACCGGCTGATGAAAGTTTCACGACGTCGTCATTGTCGCCGGGTGAAATGGTTACAACCCTGTTACGCAACACCCGCCATCATGGATCATCCGCGTTCGTCACGACCGCGACAAGTTCGCAGCGGCCGTGCTTATCTCCCGGATCCCGCGTTGGTGAGTTTATTGCTCCAATAACGGGCGTACTGTAGTAATGAGGGCTCGTTCCGTTGAGGGCCGGGTCCCCCTATCCGCTCCTCAACCCCTCCTGTGCAGTATATGGGCAAGAAGTAAATGTAGTGGTAAACATTTATGCAAAACTTGGTAAAACGCTGGGCAAAACTATGATTTCCACTATCCTCATCCTGCTTTCCTCGATCGGCCCTGGCCTGTAGCTGCACCGAATATGGTGTCCTGTGGCCGCAAAATTGCGGACTTTCCGCTATACTCAGCGCCGGACGAAGGCGAGATCCCGGTTCGGTACTGATCGCAGTATCGTGGTGCTGCGATCTCCAGGCAGATCCCCAGCAGAATTATTGCAGCAAGCATCTCGCCACTGAGGGCCATCGATCCCCGCACCTCGTTAGTTGATCCTTTTCTGCCGAACGTGCGTAGCAGTGAGTGAGGAACGGCCTGTTGAGTAACGGTTCGAACGGTGCGGCAGCCGAGAGCGACGAAGCTTTACTAGCGGCGATCCGGGATCGCGACGAACGCGCGATCGCTGTCCTCTACGATCGGTATGGTGGGCTCGCCTTCGGGCTCGCCTATCGTATCGTCGGGGAGCGCAGCGCCGCCGAGGATGTCGTGCAGGACGCCTTCCTGAGCGTATGGCGGCGCGCAGTAAGCTTCGAAGCTGGGCGCGGGAGTGCGCGCGCCTGGCTCCTTTCGATCGTTCACCATCGGTCGATCGATCGGCTGCGCGGCGTGTCCGGTCGGGCGCGCCACGATGTGCCGATCGATGATTTCGAGCGCGTACTCGCAACGGACGATCCGTGGGGCGCGGTCGAGGTGCGGGTGCAGCGGGACGTCTTGCAAACCGGTATGGCGACGCTGCCACGAGAGCAGCGCGAGACGATCCAGATGGCCTATTTCGACGGTTATACGCAGCAGGAGATCGCTGCTGCGATGAATGTGCCGGTTGGCACGGTCAAAGGGCGCTTGCGAATCGGCCTGCAGAAGATGCGGTCGCTACTCGCGGGGGCTGGGGTCGAACGAGAATGAGCGCACACGGACACGAACGGGATCGGGACAACATCAGTCGGATCGACGCCAACATTTGCCCGTTCGAGGAGCAGGGGTTCCCAGCTGCCTTCGCGCTGGATGCCTTGGATGGCGATGATGTGGCGCGGTTCCGCGAGCACCTCGCCGGTTGCCGGATTTGCACGGCGGCCGTCGGCGAGTTTCGCTCGACCGTCGCGCAGCTCCCCCTCACGCTTGAAGTGGATGCCGATCGCGGGCCATCCCCGGCGTTGCGTACGCAGATTCTCGATGCCGTGGCGGCCGACCTCGCGGCCGAGCGGGATCCTCGTGGTGCGGCAACACCGATCCCTTTCCCGGTGCGACGGCGACTGCCGCAACCGCACGCCTACGCGGTGGCGGCGGTCCTCCTACTGGCGCTCGGTCTCGGCCTGATCGGCTGGAACCTGAATTTGCAGCGCGAGATAGGCCAGGCGCGGTCGGAGCGCGATGCGGCGCGGCGCGAGCTCGCGACGACACGCTGGGAGTTGAGCGCCACGCAGGCGGGCCAACGGATCACCGGCGAAGTGATCTACCTGCGCGACCAGCAGCGGGCGATCGTGTCCGTGCAGGGCCTCCCCGCGCTCCAGGCGGGGCAGGTCTACCAGATCTGGCTCATTCAGGACGGTGCTGCGCCGCAGCCCGAGACCGTCTTCCTCTCCTCGACCACCGCGGTGGAGGCGAATTTTGAGCGGTACAAGACGCTGGCGATCACCGTCGAACCCGGCCCGCAGGGGAGCGCAGCCCCGACATCGCCCATTCTGGTCGTCGGGAATCTGACGCAGTAGGGAACTGCTGCTGCCCAATATAATCTGCGGGGTACGACCGGCGCGCCGCTCCTAGTGCGCCGGTCATCCTTTGTCCGTACACCGGAAGGTGCGGTACAATCGCTCCGCAGTTGCTCAGGCGCTGGTGCCGCGGAATGCTATCGCGGAGAGGGGTCGCTGTGGTGCGTCAGCCGCCCGAGCCGGGGAGGGAACAAGGGGAACTGGCAGCGATGCGCGAGGAGCGGGCGTCGCGGCGCACGATCCCCGAGTCGGAGCTTGCCCCGGAATATCTGGCTGTCGAAGAGATTCCGGGGCTCGACCCGCGACGCTCGAATGCGGCATGGACGGCGCGCGCCATCTACTTCTTGTTCGCGGTGGTGGAAATCGCGCTCGGGCTGCGCATCCTGCTGAAGCTGATCGCGGCGAACCCCGGCAGCGGCTTCACGCGCTTCATCTATGGGCTCACCGCCCCGTTCGTCGCCCCGTTCCGCAACATCGTCGCCGCGCCGACAGCGACCAATGGCGCGACCCTGGATGTGTCGTCCCTGCTGGCGATCCTGGTCTACTTCCTCCTCAGCTGGCTGCTCGTGCGGCTCTTGCTCCTCCTGATCGAGCGGCCCGGGCAACGACCGACGATCGAGGCTTGAGCCAGCTCAGCGCGAGCCGCCGACGATCATCGTGCGGGCATAATCGCGCGCCCAGCGATCGGCCTCCTCGATCGCTTCTAAGTTGACCGTACTCGTACCATCGTATCCATCCAAGGTGGCGGCGATAATTCGGGCGATCCCGGTGAAGTCGAGGTCGCCGCGCAGGAATGCCGCGACCGCCTCGTCGTCGGCGGCGCTGAGGACGGTCGGCAGCAGCCCGCCCGCCCTTCCGGCTTGGTAGGAAAGCCGCAGGCAGGGGAAGCGCCCGTCATCGGGCGGCTCGAATGTCAGATCGCGGGATTGGGTCAGATCGAGACGCGGGAACGATAGCGCGGGGCGCTCCGGGTAGGCGAGCGCATAGGCGATCGGGAGGCGCATATCAGGCGGGCCGAGCTGGGCCATGACCGAGCCATCGACGTACTCGACCAGGCTGTGGACGGTACTCTGCGGATGGATGATGACATCGATTTGGTCGAACGGGAGGTCGAAGAGCCAGCGCGCCTCGATCACTTCCAGGCCCTTATTCATCAGGGTGGCCGAGTCAATCGTGATCTTGCCGCCCATGCTCGGCCAGGTCGGGTGTTGCAACGCGCGCTGTGGCGAGACCCGGGCCAACTCCTCGGCGCCGAGGGTGCGGAAGGGGCCGCCGGAGCCGGTGATGATCAATCGCCGCACCGCCGAGTGGCCGGGCGAACCCTGGAGCGCTTGCCAGAGGGCGCTGTGTTCGCTGTCGATCGGGCGGATCGTGATGCCGTTCGCTCGGGCGGTCGCCGTGACCAACTCGCCCGCGCAGACGATCGTCTCCTTATTCGCGAGGGCGATCTCCTTGCCCGCCTCGAGCGCCGCCAGCGTGGGGCGGATCGCGGCATGGCCGGAGGTGGCGATCACCACGAGGTCGGCCTCGGGGAGGGTTGCGAGCGCCAGCAGCCCCTCCGCCCCGGTCAGGACACGGTCGGACGGGAACTCCACCGTCTCGCGCCCGGTCGGATCCTCGATCGTCACGACGAGCGGGCTGAAGCGGCGAATCTGCTCATTCAGGGTCGCGATCCTGCCGCCGCGCGCCGCCAACCCGACGACTGAGTAGCGCTCCGGCTGGGCCTCGATGACTTCCAGCGTCTGGGTGCCGATCGAGCCGGTGCAACCGAGGAGGGCGATCCGCATCGGTCCTTCGCTCGGTCGCCGCTCGGCATGATCACTCATCGCTCATCACCCTCACCTTCTGATCTCTCGTCCTAACCGGCTTCGTTGCTTTGCCTGCGGTGAACAGGTTTGCTTTTCCTGTGCCATCGCACGACTATGCGGTTCAATTAAACGCTCGGGCCAGATAGTAGGTCGCCGTGGCGACGATCAGCAGGCTGTCGAGGCGGTCGAAGACGCCGCCGTGGCCGGGGATAATCGTGCTGCTATCTTTCACCCCCGCCTGGCGCTTGATCAGCGATTCGGCGAGGTCGCCCAGTTGGCCGAGGCCGCTCAGCCCGACCCCGATCACTAAGGCGAGGGCCGGGGAGATCGGCAGGCCGAACGCCTGATCGCAGAGGAGCGCGGTGAGCCCGCCGAGGGTGAGCCCGCCGATCATCCCCTCCACACTCTTCCCAGGGCTGATCCGCGGCGCGAGCTTACGCCGCCCCCAGCGGCGTCCGCAGACGTAGGCTCCGACATCGGTGAGCCAGGTCACGAGTTGCGCCAGCAAATACCACCCCAGCCCGACCGCTGTCGGCAAGCCTGCGGGTGCCTGCCAGCCGCCGGTCGCGTCGATCTGATTGATGAAGTTGTTCAGCGGGCCGCGCAGATCGCGCAAGAGGATGAAGTGGACGGCGGGGAGCGCGATATAGAGGGCCGAGACGACGGTTAGCGCCCAATCAGTCAGCGCGCCGCGATGATCCTCGCGGAACATGATCAGGATGAACGGCACGATGACCACCCCGGTGATCAGCGCCGCCGCCCAGCGTTCCCAGAGCTGGAAGACGACCGCGCCCATCAGCGCGAGCAGCACCGGATAGCCGAAGCCGCGCAGGGGCCGATGGCCAGCCTGGCGCAGCATCGTCTCGAATTCATTGACGATGAGGCTGAAGATCAGCGCGACCAGGACGGAGAAGATCGAGCGCCCGAAAATGGCCGGGCCGAGTGTCAGCAGGACGATGAAAACCGAACTGATGGCGCGCTGCTGTAGCACGGGGACCCCCGTAAGTGCAGGGAGAACGGTGCGAGTGCGGCGCGGTCATCCCTACGACTCGGCGGTCGAGCCGATGGGCAACGACCGGCCACGCGGCGGGGCGAGTTGGGTTCCTGCCGCGTCCTACAGTGTCCTGATCGCGGCGTTCGCCAACTCGTCGCAACGATTATTCTCGGCGTCGTTGGCATGCCCCTTGGTCCAGCGCCAGGCGATCTCGTGGCGTTGAGTCAGGGCAAGTAGCTCCTGCCAGAGGTCGGCGTTCTTGACCGGTTGCTTGTCCTTCGTGCGCCAGCCATTCCGCTGCCAGCCGACGATCCACGAGGTGATCCCGTTCTTCAGGTACTCGCTGTCGGTGACCATCGTGACGCGGCAGCGACGGTTAAGGGCGGCGAGACCAGCGATCGCGGCGCGCAGTTCCATCCGGTTGTTGGTGGTTGCCGGTTCGGCCCCGTTCAACTCGCGCCGATGCTTCCCGGCGAGCAGCACCACGCCCCAACCGCCGGGGCCGGGGTTCCCCTTGCAGGCACCATCGGTGTAGATGGTGACCACCCCCACTCCAGCCGTAGTCGCCGTGTCGGTCGCTTCGGATGTGGTGCTCACGACGGTTCCTGCGCTTCCTCGGTCGATCCGGGCGCGAGTCCACCGAACTTGCGCACGCGCCGCGCGTAGACCGCCGCCGCCTCGCGCAACTCGTTCGCCCCGAAGTCCGGCCAATTCACCGGGGCCGACCAGTACTCGGCATAGACCGCCTGCCAGGGCAGATAGCCGCTGAAACGGAACTCCCCGGCGGTGCGCACGATCAGATCGGGGTCGGGGAGATCGTGGGTGTGCAGATATTGGGCGAAGAGTGCTTCATCCACGGTCGTCGGATCGACGCGATCTTCGAGCAGGCGCTTCACCGCGTGGAGGATCTCGGCCCGCCCGCCGTAGTTGAAGGCCAGGGTGAGGACGATCCGATCGTTGTCGCGGGTGCGCTCGATCGCGCCGATAACCGCCCCGGCCAGTTGCGGATCGAGCCCGCCGAGCGAGCCGATGTGGCGCAGCCGCGCCCCCTCGCGATCGAGCTCATCGAGCTCGCGCTCGATCGAGCGCGCGATCAGCGAGATGATCGTCTGCACCTCATCCGCCGGGCGATTCCAATTCTCGGTGGAGAAGGCCCAGAGGGTCAGGTACTCGATGCCGAGCTCGACTGCGGCGCGGACGATCCGCCGGATATTCTCCGTGCCGGCATCGTGCCCGAATGTGCGGGGCAGGCCGCGCTCTTGCGCCCAGCGCCCGTTCCCATCCATGATGATCGCCACATGGCGCGGCACGCCGCGCCGGGGTTCTTGCCGCGCGTGCGTCGTGTGCGTCTGCTCAACTGTGGTCATCTACGCCCCCGCGACAAACCGCTGAATGAGGGGACTGCGCTTGGGTGCGGGCCAACGATTCAGCGCCCGGTCGCCCCTATCCCATCACTCGGGCGATCTCACACCTGCATCACGTCGCGCTCTTTGACTTTGCCGATCTCGTCCGCCTGGGTAGTGTACTTATTGGTCAGTTCCTGGATCTGGTTGCTGGCGCGCCGCTCATCATCCTCCGAGACCATCTTCTCGTCCTTGAATTCGCGCGCCTGGCTGATCGCATCGCGACGGATATTGCGCACCGCGATCTTGGCCTCTTCCACCTTCGTGTGGACGACCTTGACCATCTGCTTGCGCCGATCCTCAGTCAGCGGCGGGATCGCGATGCGGATGAGCGAGCCATCATTCGTCGGGTTGAGCCCGAGTTCCGATTTACGGATCGCCTTCTCGATCGCGCCGATCGCGCTCTTGTCCCAGGGCGTAATCGTCAGCATGCGGGCTTCGGGCGCGGCGATATTGGCGAGCTGATTCAGGGGCATGTCGGTCCCGTATTGCTCGACCATGATCCGCTCGACGAGCGATGGCGCGGCGCGACCGGTGCGCACCGCGAGCAGTTCGCGCTGCAGCGCCTCCATCGCCTTCTCCATCCTGATGGTGGCGTCGTCGATTACTTCTTCGATCACCGCGTTACCCCCCACTCTTTCTCCGCCTCACCGGGCTATCCTACCAAACGCGCGGTGTATGGCGACAATTACGCGCCCGGGGATACGGCCGAGACTAGGCTGGTCGCCGCGCCAGCGGCCCCTTCTGCGTTGCCATCCACGTCCCCATCCGTATCGACGCGGGCCGAGACGATCGTGCCGATCGGCTCGCCATGCACGGCGCGGACGATATTGCCCGGCGTGTTCAGATCGAAAACGATGATCGGCGTGCCATTATCCATGCACAGCGACAGCGCCGAGGCGTCCATCACGCGCAGATTGCGCTGCAACGCCTCCAGGTAGGTGATATGCGTGAAGCGCTCAGCCTGCGGATCGTGGCGAGGATCGGCGCTGTAGACGCCATCGACCCCATTCTTCGCCATCAGTAGGACTTGCGCGCCGATTTCGACCGCGCGCAAGGCTGCGGCGGTGTCGGTGGTGAAGTACGGGTTGCCGGTCCCGGCGGCCAGGATGACGACGCGACCCTTCTCCATGTGGCGGATCGCGCGGCGGCGGATGTACGGCTCGGCGACCGCGTTCATCTCGATCGCCGTCTGGACGCGTGTGTGAATCCCGATCCGCTCCAGGGCATCTTGCAGCGTCAACCCGTTCAACACGGTGGCGAGCATCCCGGCGTAGTCCGCGCTGGCGCGATCCATCCCCGAGGAAGCGGCCGAGAGTCCGCGCCAAATATTGCCGCCGCCGACGACGACCGCGACCTGCACGCCCATCCGACACACGCGCGCGATCTCCCCGGCGAGCAAGTTGATCACCTGCGGATCGATCCCGTACGGCTGCGCGCCCATCAGCGCCTCGCCGCTCAACTTGAGCAGGATCCGCGTATAGCGTGCCCCCGTCGCCGCCGTTTGACCCTCCCCCTCGACCATCGACCCCCCCTCCCGCCATTAAGGCAACGCCCCCCCGGACATCCGGGGAGGCGTCGTATCGGAACCTTTAGGAGGCGGCGTCCGCCTCGTCGCCGCTCACCGACCCATCGCTCTTGCCGAGCTCGAAGCGGGTGAACCGGCGGATGACGATATTCTCGCCGAGGGTCGCGATCCCCTCCTTGACCATGTCGCCGATCGTCCGCTTGCCGTCGCGGATATACGCCTGGTCGAGCAGCGCCTCGTGGTCGGGATCGCCCGCTGCGATGTTGGCCGGACGCTCATCGGCATTGACGTAGCGCGGATTCATCGAGGCGACTTGCATCGCGATCTCGCGCGCGAGGGTGCGGAATGCCTCGTTGCGCGCGACGAAATCGGTCTCGCAGTTAATCTCGACCATCGCGCCGACGCGCCCACCGTGGATATAGGCTTCGACCAGACCCTGATTCGCCTCCCGGTCGGACTTCTTGCCGGCCTTGGCGATCCCGCGCTGACGCAGCAGCTCCGCCGCCTTCGCCTGGTCCCCGTCCGTCTCGGCCAGGGCATTCCGGCACTCGATGACCCCCGCGCCGGTCGCCTCGCGCAGCTTCTTCACCTCGGCGGCACCAATCTTCGCCATCGCTCTCCTCACTTCCCACCGCCGCGCGCTATCGTCGAGCGGCGTACGTTTTTCCCTGTTGTGGCTGCTGTACGTCGCCCGCGCGAGCCACATCACCTACGCTCCCGCTGGCTCCTCCATCACGGTCGCAACGTCGCTGTCGGCATCGGTTTCGCTGCTCTCGTCGTCCGTGGTCGCACCATCGACTGCGGGTGGCACGTCGAGCATCTCCTCGAAGGTGAGGCCCTCGGCACCGCTGATCCCGCGCCCTTCGAGCGCCGCATTGGCGATACGGTTGACGATCACGCGGATCGAGCGGATCGCGTCGTCGTTCGACGGGATGACGTAATCGATCTGGTCCGGGTCGCAGTTGGTGTCGACCATCGCCATGATCGGGATGCCGAGACGCATCGCCTCGGCGATCGCGTTCTGCTCGCGCTTCGGATCGACGACGAAGACGATCGCCGGCAGGCGCTCCATCTCGCGGATCCCGCCGAGCATCCGCTGCAGCTTCTCGTACTCGTGCTGCTGCCGGACTTGCTCGATCTTCGGGAGCAACTCGAAGCCGCCGCCGCGCATCTGCGACTCCAGCGTGCGCATGTAGCGCAGCCGCGAGCGGATCGTCACGAAATTGGTGAGCGTGCCGCCGAGCCAGCGCTGGTTGACGTATGCCTGGCCGCTGCGATCCGCCTCGCGCTTAATCACATCCTGCGCCTGCTTTTTGGTGCCGACGAACAGGATCCGCCCGCCGCGCCGGGTCGCGTCGGCGACGCGCTCTGCCGCCTGATCGAGCAATTGCACCGTCTGCTGCAAATCGATGATGTGGATCCCATTGCGCTCGGTGAAGACATAGGGGCGCATCTTCGGGTTGCCGCGCTTCTTCTGGTGTCCGAAGTGGACGCCCGCTTCGAGGAGCCGCGTCAGGGTCTGACGCTCGCTCTCCGGGTCCATCGGGCTACGGGGGCGCTCTTCAGCCGTGGTTGCCAACAGTGTACCTCCTGGTGTGTTGTTCATCCGCGCCCGTCATCCCAACGTGCGAACCCAATGGCATTTCTCGCCCGTGGGCACACCGCACGCAGTCGGGAACGCGTGCCAATTTGACGCGAACAAGCTGTTGCGCCACGGGCAAGTATAGCACAATCCCCCGCACGGGCAGGAGCGTCGCTGAGTTCCCATGAAGAGGTGGCAGGCCATGGCGTTGCGCTTGCTCGACGACTCGCGCCATCCCCGGCAAGGCGTGATATCCAGCCCCCGCGCACCCTGTACGGGCACTTGCGCCCGTTGCCCCTTCGCCGCGCGCTGTCCAGAATGATTGACTGTCCCCCCTTTCTCTCCGTATAGTAGTACCCTGGCAACAGCAGCGCCCCAGCGTATCTGTTCCCCGGTGGGGGAGGCGTCGGGCTACTTGCTGGTTGTGCTGTGCCGACAGGCGCGCTCTCGGGCCGAGGCGGCGTCAGGTGAGGGTTCCGTTGGACGAGTATCTCCCGTTGGGCAAACTGCCGGGCGCGCTGCTGGAGCGACTGCTGGCGCGCTACGCCACGCCGGACGAGCGCCTGATCATCGGGCCGGGGATCGGGCGTGACGCGGCGGCGATCGCCCTTGACGATCGGCGCGCGCTGGTGGTCAAGAGCGATCCGATCACCTTCGCCACCGGCGAGATCGGGTGGTATCTCGTCAACGTGAATGCGAATGATTTGGCCTGCCTGGGCGCAACGCCGCGCTGGCTCCTCGTGACGGCGCTGCTGCCGGAGGGGCGCACGACGCCGGCCCTGGTCGAGTCGATCTTCGCCGGGCTCCACGCGGCGTGCATGCCGCTCGGGATCGCGCTGGCGGGCGGGCATACCGAGATCACGCACGGTCTCGACCGGCCGATCCTCGTCGGCACGCTGCTCGGCGAGGTGCCGCGCGCCGAATTGGTGGAGCCTGGTCGCGCCCATCCGGGCGATTTGATTATCATGACCAAGGGCCTCGCCATCGAGGGGACGGCGATCCTCGCGGGGGAGCGGGAGACGGAGGTGACGCGGCGGCACGGCGCGGCGTTCGCCGCCCGGTGCCGGGATTTCCTCCATCGACCGGGGATCAGCGTGGTCCGCGAGGCGACGATCGCCCGCGCCGCCGGGGCGAGCGGGTTGCACGATCCGACCGAGGGGGGGCTGGCGACCGGGCTGCGCGAGTTGGCGGGGGCGGCGGGGCTCGGCCTGGAGATCGACCGCCACGCCATCCCGATCTATCCCGAGTCGGCGCGGCTGTGCGTCGACTATGGACTTGACCCGCTCGGGCTGATCGCCTCGGGCTCCCTCCTGATCGTCACGCCACCCGACGCTGCCGGGCAGATCGTCGCTGATCTTGGGGAGGCGGGGATCGTCGGCACGATTATTGGTAGGTTCACGCCAGCGCCCCAGGGTCTGCGGATGCGCCAGGCCGGCGAAGTCCTGCCCCTGCCGGAGTTCGCGGTCGACGAGATCGCGCAACTGTTCGCCACCCCATCGGGGGATGTTGGGGGCTGAGTCGCGCGAAACGTTGTCGCGGATCGGACGTACCAATGGGCGGAAACCAGCGCGGCGAGGTATGAGGCACGTTGCGGAGTGTGCGCACATGAATGCCCATCGGCAGGCCGCTCGATCGCCCGGTCGCTCGACCGCGCGTCGGCGTGCGCTCCCGCTCCTGAGCCTGCTGCTGATCCTGGTGGCCTGTAGTGGCCCTCGCGCCCTGACGCCGACACCGCGGATCCCCGTCACCGTCATCCCGACCGCCATCGGCACAGCCGCGGTCGCGGGGACGGTCACGGTCCTTCCCGCGACATCAACGCGGATGATCGGCACGCCGATTGGTACGACGACCCGCACCGTCGCCCCGCCGGGCGGGGAGATCGAGGCGAGCGGTGGCTGGGGGGGGGCCGGTTCGTTGGCGCAGGTGCGCTCCGGGCACACGGCCACCCTCCTGCCCAATGGCCGACTGCTGATCGTCGGCGGTGAGGGTGGCCCTGGCGGCGCGAACTCGCTGGCGAGTGCGGAGGTCTACGATCCGCGCACCAATACGTGGTCGTACGGCCCGACGCTGAACCTGGGCCGGGTGGCGCATACCACCACCCGGCTATCGACTGGTGAGGTGCTGGTCGTCGGCGGCGACACGGTCCAACCCGATCAGCCCGCCGCCCCGACCAATAGTGTCGAACTCTTCGACCCGGCCACAAATAGTTGGCGACCCGGTGCCGCCGCAGCTCTGGGACGGGGGGACCACACCGCGACCATCCTGCCCGACGGCCGGGTGCTGGTCGTCGGGGGCGAGGCGCTGGAACCGAGTACCGGCCAGCGGCGCGCCCTCGCCTCTGCCGAGGTGTATGATCCGCGCACGAATCGCTGGGCAGTGGTTGAGGATCTGGGCCGACCGCGCGTGGGGCATACCGCGACGGTCTTGCCCGACGGTCGGGTGGTCGTCTCCGGTGGTGAGACGCCAGCCGTCAACGGCCAGCGCGAGGTTACGTCCGGCGTCGAGGTCTTCGATCCGGCGACCGGTCGCTGGTCCCTGAGCGGCGACCTGACGACGGGGCGGTCGGGCCACACCGCGACCCTCCTGCCAGATGGTCGTGTCCTGGTCGTCGGGGGACAGACGACCGAGACGCGCGGCGGGCGGGTGCGACTCGTCGGCGTTGCCGCCGCCATCCCCTCCGCCACTGCCGAGGTCTTCGACCCGCAGTCCGGCAGTTGGCGACCGGTCGCCTCGCTCGGCACGGCGCGCGTCGGGCACAGCGCGACCCTACTGCCGGGCGGTCAATTGCTGGTCGCCGGTGGCTACGCGCTCGATGGCGACCGGCCGCTCGCGAGCGCCGAGCGGTACGATGTCGCGGCGAACAGTTGGGCTGCCTTCCCGCTACCCATCGCCCGAGCGGGACACACGGCGACGCTCCTGGCCGATGGCTCGACCATCCTGGTTGGCGGGAAGGCTGGCCCCGATAGCTATGTCGAGCAGGTCGATCGCTACGCCGCGCGCGGCACGCCACTGGCGACACCAATGGCCCCCGCGCAGCCGACCCCGACCGTCGCGCCGTCAGCCTCGGCCCAGCCCGTACCGACCGCGACGCCGGTGCCGCCGACGCAACCGGCAGTCGTGCCGACGGCGACGCGTCCCCCGGCGACGCCCACGCCGCGCCCGCCGACCAGCACGCCGACCGTGCGACCAACGTCGCCACCCATCGCCATCCCGCCCACCGAGCCGCCCGCACCACCGACGAACACGCCGACCCTGCCGACGGCGACATCGGCCCCGCCGACCAGCACGCCGATACTGCCCAAGTTCGAGCCGACGGAGCCGCCCGCGCCGCCAACGAATACGCCGACCGTCGTGGTCGCGCCGACGGCCCCGCCGACGGTGCCGCCGCGTCCGCCGACGCCGACCGCCACGCCGCTACCCGCGCGTCCTGGCACGGTCTTCGGGATCGTGCAGGGTTGTTACGCTGGGGCGTGCAATCCGCTCACCGGGGTGCTGGTGAGCACCGCTGGTCTCTCGACCCGCACCAGCCAAGGCAGCTACGCGCTCAGCAACGTCCCAGCGGGGACCGTCACCGTCACCGTCTCGGGCGCGGTGAGCGGGTCGAAGACGGTGACGGTCCCCGCTGGGGGGCGGATCGACGTGAGCTTCACGCTGGAATGTAAGGATCCGGTCGCCTGCGGGTTCAAGCCGTGAGGGCCAGAGGCGTCGCCCGGCGGCGGCGTTGAATCCGCAGATCGTCGGTCGGCGTGTACAATTGCCCCTGACGCTCGCCGCATCGCGATCGGGCGGCACCGAGCGGAAAATCAGGAGGAACGTGGACAACGCCGAGATCGATCGCCAGGTGGCGCAGTTCGCCGCTGGTTACCCCTTCGCGCTCGACCCCTTCCAGGAAACCGCGATCCGCACCTTCCTCGCCGGCGACTCGGTGATGGTGGCGGCTCCCACCGGCACGGGTAAAACCGTGGTGGCGGAGCTCGGTATCTACGAGGGGGTGCGGCGGCGCGGGCGCGTCTTCTACACGACGCCGATCAAGGCGCTCTCCAATCAGAAATTCCGCGACCTGCGACAGACCTACGCCGAGGGTGTCGGCCTCCTCACCGGTGACATCTCGGAGAATTCTGGCGCACAAATCGTCGTGATGACGACCGAAGTCCTCCGCAACATGCTCCTCCAGACGCCGTGGGAGCTCGACGCGGTCGATGTGATCATCTTCGACGAGATCCATTACCTGGCCGACCCGGAGCGCGGCACCACCTGGGAAGAGGCGATCATCCTCTGCCCCGAGCATATCCAATTCGTCTGCCTCTCCGCCACCGTCTCCAATGCCGGCGAGATCGCCGCCTGGATCGGGCGCACCCACCGCCCGATCACGCTGATTACCCATCTGGAACGGGCGGTGCCGCTGGCCCTCTACTACTTCCTCGATGGCGAGGCGCGACTGGTGATCGACCATACCGGGCGGCAGATCGCCAACTTCAACCGGATCGGCGGGGAGATCAGGCGGCGCGGCGCGCCATCCGGCCCCGAGGCATTGCGGATCGAGCCGCAGCCGAACGATGTGGTGCGACAACTGCGCGCCGGGAAGTTGCTGCCCGCGATCTATTTCCTCTTCAGTCGGCGCGACTGCGAGCGCTACGCCGAGCAGTGCGCGAATCTGCGCCTCGATTTCGTCGCCGACTTCGGCCCGGCGGCGCGCGGCGAGATCGAGCAGGTCATCGAGGCGCACCTGGGGCAGATGGGGCCGGACGATCGCCAGCTGGGGCAGGTGCAGTTGGCGGCGCGGCTGGCGCGGCGCGGGATCGGGTTCCACCACGCCGGGCTGCTGCCGATCCTCAAGCAACTGGTCGAGCAACTCTTCGTGCGCGGGCTGATGGGGGTCGTCTTCGCCACCGACACCCTGGCGCTGGGCGTGAATATGCCGGCGCGGGCGGTCGTCGTTGGGCGGATGTCGAAGTGGGATGGGCAGCGGACACGCCCGCTGATCCCGAACGAGTTCCAGCAGATGGCCGGGCGCGCGGGGCGACGCGGGATGGATGAGGAGGGGCATGTCATCGTCCCCTACTCGCCGTACGTCACCTTCGAGGAGACGCTGGCGGTGGCGACCGGGCCGCTGCACCCGGTCCGCAGCGCGTTCAAGGTGCGCTACAACACCGTCCTGAACCTCTGGGACCCGCCGCGCGGCGAGCGGGTGCGGCAACTCCTCGGCCAGAGTCTCGCCCAGTTCCAGGCCGCGCGGCGGATCCGCGAACTGGAGGATGAGGCGCTGGCGGCGATCGAGCGTGCGTCCGCCGTGCCGCGCGGCTGCCTGATCGGCTACGAGGATGGCGACGACCTCCTCCACGAGTACGGTCGCCTGGGCAAGGCGATCGACACGGCGGGGACCAGGGAGCGCTCGGCGCTGGTCGAGATCGAGGTGTTGCGCCAAACGCTCGTCAGCGCGCCGTGGCAGGAACCGGGTCGCCAGGCGCTGCGCAATGCGTTCCGCACCCTCGCGCCCGGCTCGCTCATCCATCTCCGCGAGCGGGGCTGGGCGGTGTTCATCGGGCGGGGGAATGGCGCGGGGATCGGGCTGTTCCTCCCCGTCGATCCGTTCGCCGGGCCGGGTGAGGACAATGGCGAGGCCGCGCCGTCCCCGATCGTGCTCGTGCAGGAGTATCGGCAGATCGATTACCTGACACCTCGGGGCGCCTGGATCGAATTGCCGCAAGCGCTGATGGAGTTGCAGGGGGCGCGGCCCAACGCGGCGGCGGTCGCGGGCGTGGCGGCGATCGCGCAGATCCGCGCGGAAGTGGCGGCCCTCGACCTGCCGGATCTCGACCAGTGGGCCGCCCGACACCGTGAGGAACGCGCCCGTACGATCATTGAGGAGACCGCCGACCTCGACGCGGCGCTGGCCGAAGCGCGGGCGCAGACGGGGGAGCTGACGGCGCGACGCAACGCCCACGTCTGCCACACCTGCCCGGTGCGCAAGGAACATCGCAACAATCTGCGCGAGGCCGAGCGCGTCGATCGCGAGCGGGCCGACTACGACGCGCGCCTCGCCGATGAGTTGCGGCGCGAGGAAGAGCGGGTCCGGCTCCTTATACGCGGGATCGCCAATGTCTTGCACCGCTTCGACTATCTGCATCGCGGCGAGCCGACGCCGAAGGCCGACGCCCTCGCCGGGATTTTCGACAACAATGGGCTGATCATCACCGAGTTGTTGGATCGCGGCGTCTTCGACGACCTGCGCCCGGCCGACGTGGCCGAGATCTTCTCCTGGTTCGCCTTTGATCGGGACTTTCGCGGGGCCAACCGCTTCCAACTCTCGGTCCATCTCGTCGAGCGCCGCGAGCAGATCGACGAGGTCGAGCGCGCGGTGATCGCCACCGAGCGTCAGAACGACCTCTTCATCTCCACTGGTTACAACGAGAGCTTTTTCGGCGTCCTGCGCGCCTGGTGCGGGGGGGCGGCGATGGCCAGCCTGTCCGAGACGATCGAGTTGAGCGAGGGCGATATCGTCCTGACGATCAACAAGACGCTCGACCTGATGCGTCAGGTGCGGACGATGCTGGCGACGACCACGCCCGAGCACCCGCTCCGCTCGACGCTGGCTGCCGCCGAGCGGTTGGCGCTGCGCGACATCGTCGCCCAGTCGTACACCTTCGGCTTCCTGCCGCAATCGTTCGATACGAGCGACGCCGAGCCGGTCGATCTCGCCGCCAGCGATCCGGCGGTCGAACCGCTCGCCGACTGAGTCGGCTGCGCGGTCGGCGGCAAACCGCGAGATACCTGGCGAGGATGCGCCGGGCGCGGTCTTGCACGATTCGGGTATCTGGCTCTCATTGGATAGTGGGGCATCTGTGCGACGGGGCGACGCCTCCACGGAAGCGTCGCCCTGGAGCGCGAGAATGGTCTGTCGCTACCCGGCAAAGCCGCCCTCGCCTAACGCGAGAGTGCGCGCAAGTCCACGCCGACGAAGATCAGCAGGCCGATCCCGACGACCAGGGCGAGTCCGAGATAGCTCCAGCGGCGGGAGTAGCGCATTCGCCAGAGGGATCGCAGGTTGCGGGCGAGCGCGAAGAGCGCGATGGCGCTGAGCGCCAGGGTGAGCCAGGGCGGGATCGCCGCCGCCACCCCGAGCCAGGGCAGCACGAAGGGCAGGATGACATACTGCGCGGTGCAACGGAGCGCCGAGAGGAGGAGGGCAAAGGTGAAGCCCCGGTCAGCCCCCGGAGGCAGGGTCGCGAGCACTGATTGCGCCGACGCGGCCGCTTGCGCGCGATCGGGGGCTTGCGGCGAGCGCGGGAAGTCGGGCGCGAGATTCGCGGCGGCCGGGCGGTATTTCACGGCGGTGTCCCCTAATATTCTGCAAGCCTGCTTGGCCTTCGGGCAGAAAGGAGCGCGGCAGTTGGAGGCCCGATTGTGGCCTTTCCCCTCCGAAGCGTCCTTAATAGTATACCCGCGATCGGGCTGCTGGACTGCGCGGTTCGTCCGAACGGGTGCCGCGGAGCGTTCATTGGGCGCAACGAGACTCCTGACTGGTCGGCAGGAGGTCAGCTTCTTCGTGGCCGATATTAAGTAGACTGTAGGGAAGCCGATGACTTGCAACTATTCGGGTAGCACACGAAGCCATAATATTGGGAAGGGGCCAGTATGATCACCACGATGAATCGGATCTTCGTCAACCCAGACTTCGCCGAGCAGTTCGAGGAGAACTTCCGCAACCGCGCGGGCCTGGTCGATCGGATGGAGGGCTTCGTCAGCAACCAGCTCTTGCGACCGAGCAGCCCCGGCGATCCGTATATCGTGCTGACCCATTGGGCGAGTCGGCAGCAGTTCGAGACGTGGGTGCGCTCACCCGAGTTTGCACGGGGGCACGCGCGCTCGGGCAGCCTCCCGCGCGAGGCGTATAGCGGGCCGAACAAGCTGGAACTGCACGAGGTGATCCTGGACAGCGCACGCCCCGAACTGGTGCCAGAGCCACACGGCAAGCCCTTCGCGATCCATCACGGCGAATGATCCGCAGTCCACTACTTGGCGCTCAATCGCCGTGCGTGTGGTGCGTGGACCAAACCTCGCCAAGGGATGGTGGTACGCACCCTGGCCGTATCGTTGGCCGACCTGCGGGGCGCTTGTCGCCCCCCCGTAGCGGCGGTACAAGGGTACGTACGCGCTGTGTGCCGCTACTGAGGCTGAGAAGGGGCGAGCCCTTCAGCCGCGCGAGCCCGTCGTGAGCCTACCGAGGACTGGCAGTAACTCCGGCTCTACGTCACTACGCCCGAGCAGGAGGCGTACGAGTTGCTGCGCTCTGTCGTCCTCTTCCGGCGCACCCCGGCAGGGCGGGCGCGGGAGACGGGCGTCTGCACCGAGGCGTGGCGTAGCGTGATATGCGCGCGCCGTCGGCGTTGATCCCGGTAGCGGGCCGGACGCGCCTGGGGGGGATACCAGCGGGGGGATGGGGCGATAGGCGACAAGACAGGCCACCGGTGGGCCACTGCGGCGATGGAGGCCGAGTCGCGGGAGTGGCTGGTGCGCTGCCCCGCGTGCGGCCACGAGCGCTCCATCTGGGAACTGGGTGGCGTCCGCTACAAGGCGCGCGGGACGAAGTGGATCTTCCGGCGCTGCCCCGCCTGCCACCAGGTTGGCTGGCACCTGGTCTACCGGGAGCGCGACGGCGTCCGACTCCCGCCCCTGCGCCCGGCCCGGCCGCTCTGGTGGTATGTCGGAGCCTTCGCGGCGATCCTGCTACTCTTCGTCGGCCTCCTCGTCGGTTTCCTCGTAGGCCTGTTCCTCTTCCTGGGCCGCGCGAGCGCCGGCCCGCGCGACGCCACGACCGGCTCCTTCGCCGCCGTGGTCGCGCGGGACTCGGCCGGGGCGCACGATCGACTCAGCGCGGCGCAGCGCGGTCGCTTGGGCTCCCAGGGCCGCGCGCCCCCGTGGGGGGCGTGGGAGGGCGCGCGCGGGTCGGCCAACGGCTTCCGCGTCACCGGGTTCAGCAGCAAGAACGGGCGGACGCGCGTCTCCGGCACCCTGCGCTACCGTGACGGGGGGACCGAGCCCCGGACGGTCTGGCTCATCAGGGAAGACGGAGCCTGGAAGATCGCCTCGGACCCCTGAGCGGCGCGCGACGCGCGGCAGCGCGTCGGTCTCCTGTCGTCGGTGCCGGCACCGGAAAGCCGGGATACCATCCGGCGGTCGTTCGCTCTCACGACTGGCACGGCGTGTTGGCGGCGGCGCTATTTCGTCCCAGCGCAGGGATGGCAGAAAGAAAACGGCGATCCCAATGGGGGTCGCCGTCGAGCGTTGGCCGATATGAGCCGTGTGGCGGAGCGCCCAGCCGGGTTCGAACCGGCGACCACAGCTTGGAAGGCTGTTATGTTACCACTACACCATGGGCGCGCTGGCCGAAGTGTAGCAAGAAATCCCGCCCGCCGCTAGCGACCGATTCGCCCTTCTCCTCGGTTTCATCAATTCGGATCACGCCGCGCCCGCCAGGCGGTTGCACTCAACTCTCGGCCGTGAGGGTAGGGGTGTCCTCCGCGCCGCGCGTGTACTTACCGGGCAGGAGGTCCAGCACGCCGCACTTCTTCACCTCGCCCCCTTCCACGAAGATGACCCGCATATCTGCCCCGTAATCGCTGAGTAACTCGCGGCATATCCCGCAGGGAGACACGATGGCGATCTCCGCGTGGGAGGCGGCCTCTGCCGGGCGGCGAACGGCGACGATGGTGTCGAACATCGACTCACCCTCGGAGATGGCCTTCCCGAGCGCGATCGCTTCCGCACAGACCGCCACCCGCCCGACATTCGCTTCTAAATGCACCGCCGTGAAGATTTGCCCCGCCTTCGTGCGGATCACCGCGCCGACATGGTGCTTGCCGGGCTTGTAGTACTTCGCCAGGATCGCCCGCGCGTCGGCGATGAGCCGCTCGTCCTCATCGGTGATCGGTGACGTGTTCATCGCCCTCTCCCTCGCTCGTTCTCCACGCTGAAAGGGCCGCTACCGGGCTTCGTCCCCGGCGCGGGCATCCCTGGGCCTCCGATCCTGCCTCAGCAACATCACGACGGCTATGAGGGCAGCACATCCATCCTGCCGCGATTCCACCGCGGGCATCGACCCTCTGTGCCTACTCCTCCGTCTCGGAGCGCCCGAAGGGAACGATCCGTAACCTTCTGACGCTTTAGTTGTGTGCCGCTCATCAATCGGTAGACGCGAGTTGCGACTCGGCGGCAATCCCCACGGTATGAGTTAGGAAGGCAGGTGCGCGATGATCCTCTCCCTCCGCCGCATCATCACACAAATCTTCGGCAGCGCGCAGGTTGAGCAGGTCGAGCGCATCGTCCGCACTGATGCCGAGCTCGCCGCCCGGCGATCCGAGCCCGATGCTAAGTCCACGCCCGAGCGGCACACCGGCGGCCTGTCGATCAGCCCCTCGGGCACACGGCCTACCGAGCGCGTCCGTCGCCCGTAATCGTTCGGTTGTGATTGCAACGCGCAGTGAAAACAGGCGGATACGAGCGGGGGCGGTGCAATTGCACCGCCCCCGCTCTACTATTCAATTGTGTCTGGGATTGGGCCGTGTGGCGGGGCCGAAACCCCAGTGGCACTTCGGGAAGCGCCAGGCCCGTCGTGAGAATGGAAGTATGGCACGATTGCGCGCCGCTGTCCAGTCGAGTAGGGGGGCAGCGTTGCTGCGCGACCGTCCGACGCAAAACAAACACGGAGTGCTGTAAGACCGGGCTTGCGTCGATGCTGCGGATACCGCGATGCCAGGGACGCCAAGCGCTGGGAAGGCGTCCACGATGGCCAAGGCCCGTGCGCCCTACCCGCCGACGTTCCGCGCCGCGGCGGTCGCGCTCGCGAAGACGAGTGGCAAGGGCATCCCGCAGTTCGCCCCCGCCCTGGGCGCCTCCGCACAGGCACTGCGCGGCCGGATCAAGTGTGCCGAGGTTGATGGCGGGCGCGGGCGGCCTGGGGGAACCGACGACCGGCGAGCGGGAGGGGTTGCGCCGCCTGCGGCGCGGGGTCAAGACTATCGCGCGCGGCACCGTCGCCGTTGGTCGGGGTATCGGTAGTCGTTGCGGTCGTACCGGTTAGTTGTGTGGGTACGGTTATCGCGGTGGGAGTCCCGCCACATGCGGCACCTTTGCCTGTCACGCACCGTGCCGCAGCGAGTCGGTGCCCCGGGTGATGATAGCTGCTCGTGGATAAACGCCGGAGCGCCAAGCATCGTCGATTTCCCTGGCGCGGCGACTTCGACTACAATGGGAGCCGGAGGTCCATCGACCGTATGGGAGAAGCAGGTCCGGCGAATCGACCGGGCAGGCGAGGAGGAACGAACCATGTCGGCAGCAACGATAGCCCCGAGCGCGCCGATCGCTCGCCGCGATGCGTCGGAGAAACTGACCGGCGCGATCAAATACGCGAGTGATATGCAGTTCCCGGGGATGCTGCACGCGCGCCTGGTGACCAGCCCCTATGCCGCAGCACGGATTGTCAGCATCGATACTGAGGCGGCGAAGGCCCTGCCGGGGGTCGTCGCGGTCTACACCGCCGCCGATCTCACCCTCAAAGGGATGGAATCGGGGTCGCGGCGTCTGAACTTCCTGGCGCGCGATCGGGTCGTCTTCGACGGGCAGCCGGTGGCGGTGGTCCTAGCCGACACCATCGAGCAGGCGACCGATGGGGCGGCGGCGGTCGTCGCCGAGTATGAGGCCCTGCCGGTCGTGATCGATCCGCTGCTCGGGATGCGCGCCGACGCGCCGACGGTGCGCGAGACCCCGGCGTCGGGGGCCGAGGAGGCCAATGTCCACGCGGCGGTCGGCGGCGGCGACGAGAAGCCGCAGGAGAAGCTCCCTGACAACGTGACTAGCAATATCCACTTCAATCGCGGCGATGTGGCAAAAGGTTTTGCCGAGGCCGACATGGTCGTGGAGAACACCTACAAGGTCAACTACGTCCACCAGGGCTACATCGAGCCGCAGACCTGCACGATCGTGCCGGATCCGATCAGCGGCGGCGTGACGGTCTATGCCAGCACGCAGGCGTACTTCCAGGTGCGCGACGAGATCGCGCGGTCGCTCGGCCTCGATTCGTCGCAGGTCCGCGTCCTGCCGATCCAGCCGGGCGGCGCGTTCGGCGCGAAGTACGTGCTGCTCGACACTTTCGTCGCCTCGCTAGTGGCGAAGACCGGTCGGGCGGTGCAGCTGGTCTACACCCGTTCCGAGGAGTTCCACGCGGCGAACCCGTCGCCATCGACCGTCATCGAGGTCAAGCTCGGCGGCAAGAAGGATGGCACGCTGACGGCCCTCGAGGCGCGCGTCATCTTCGATACCGGTGCGTACTCGGGCTCGGCGCTGGGGATCGGCTGCCTGCTGCTCGGCGGCTACTACAAGTTCGAGAACCTCGACATCAAGGGCTACGAGGTGTTGACCAACAAGCCCGGCGTCGGGGCTTATCGCGCACCTGGCGCACCGCAAGCGTCGTTCGCGATCGAGTCGGCGATGGACGAACTGGCCGCAGCGTTGGGCGTGGACCCGCTGGACCTGCGGATCCAGAACGCCGTTCAGGAGGGCGATCTCTGGCCGGATGGCAACCCCTGGCCGCGGATCGGCCTCAGAGAGTGTTTGGAGCGCCTGCGCGATCACCCGCTCTGGCAGCGGCGCGGCTCCCTCGGTCCGAATGAGGGGATCGGCGTCGGCGCGGGCGGCTGGCCCGGTGGGCGTGGCCCGGCGGCGGCGGCCTGCCGCATGGACCCGGGCGGCAATCTGACGATCACGACCGGCGTGGCCGACCTCACCGGCCAATCGACGACCTTCGCGATGATCGCCGCCGAGGCGTTCGGGATGGATGCGTCGAAGGTGCGCGTCGTCCACGGCGACACCGAGACCGCCCCGCACTCGCCGGGGTCCGGCGGTAGCCAGATCACCTATACCGTCGGCAAGGCGGTGTTGGAGGCGGCGCGCGAGGCGCGGACACAGGCGTTCGCGATCGCCGCGACCCATCTGGAAGCGTCGCCCGACGACATGGAGATCGTCGACGGCGAGATCCGGGTCAAGGGTGCGCCGGAGAACAAAGTCTCGCTGGAGCAGATCTACACACTCAGCACGAGCAAGTACGGCCCGATCTACACGCGCGGCACCAGCGCCCAGCAGGTGATCGCGGCCGGCTTCGCGGCGCACATGGCGCACGTCCATGTCGATCCCGACACCGGCGAGGTGACGGTGAAAGAGTACGTCGCGGCGCAGGATGTGGGTCACGCGCTCAATCCGCCGTTGGTTGAGGGCCAAATCCTCGGCGGCGCGGTGCAGGGGCTCGGGTTCGCGCTCTACGAACAACTGGTTCATGACGACAACGGCCAACTCCTGACCGGCTCATTCATGGACTACACCCTGCCCAAGGCGGAGCAGTCCCCGCCGATCGAGGTGATCATGGTCGAGGTGCCGACGCTCGACGGCCCGTTCGGCGCACGGATCGTCGGCGAGCCGCCGATCATCCCCGGCGCGGGGACGATCGGGAACGCGATCAAGTCCGCGACCGGCAAGCGGATGACCGAGGCCCCGATGATCCCGCCGAAGGTCGCCGCCGTCCTCCAGGGCTAATCGTCGCGTCGCGCGTGCGCGTTGGGTAGAGCAGTGCTACCCGCCTTGTACAAGGCGGGTAGCACTTTTTTGTCCACCTGTTTATCATTCATTGATAAAGAATCGATGCGCGAGCGAAAAGGCTTGAGCGATGAGCATGACGCTTGATGAACTCCGGGACGCCGCGTTGCAGTTGCCAACTGAGGAGCGGCGGCAACTCGCCGATGATCTCTACGCGAGTACAGACGGTGACGAAGACCCCGCCATCGATCGGGAGTCTATCGACGAGGCGAAGGCCCGGTATGAGGAGTTGCGCTCGGATACGGTTCGCGCGGAATCGTTGGATGAGGTGCTGGCCGCGCTGCGCGCACCACTCGGGTGAGGCAACTCATCTTTTCGCCGAAATTTCGACGGGATGTGGTTGCAGCCGCGCGGTACTATGAGCAACAGCAGACTGGCTTGGGGATGAGTTTCCGCGTTGCGGTCGAACGCGGCCTGGAGCAGATTATCGCATTCCCGCTATCGGGCATCGAATTCGAGAGCAATTATCGCCGCCATGCACTCCGCCAGTTCCCGTATCACATCCTCTATCGCGTTGATGCCGAAACACTCACCGTCGTGAGTGTGGTCAATCAGCGTCGTCGCCCCAGGCGCGGACAATAGCAGCTATTGTAATTTAAGAGAGTGCCTTTCCAGCGGCGCAATCGCCCATCTCTGTGCGACAATTCGCCGGAGCGCTGTCGCGCCGTGCCAGATTGGAACATCGGCGCGACGAGGGGCGTTCTTACTGCGAGCGTGGCACTCGCCAGTGGTCGCGGTCGGCCTCCCGGCCAGCCGCGTCGCACGCCGCGATTCGTATGGATGTGCAGCGCATAGAGAAGCCGGGGAGGCTGGACGATGTGGAATGGCCGGAGTGTGTCGGTCATCCTGATGACCTATGCCGAGAAAGATTCGATCCGTCGCGTGATCGAGGGGTTCGAGGCGACCGGTGTGGTCGACGAGATCCTGGTCGTCAATAACAACGCGCAACCGGGGACCGCCGAGGAAGTCGAGCAGACGAGCGCCCGCCAGGTCTTCGAGCGGAAGCAGGGCTATGGCCACGCGACGCAGCGCGGGCTCGCCGAGGCGACCGGTGATCTGCTCGTGATCGCCGAGCCGGACGGCACCTTCATGCCGAGCGACATCTTTAAGCTGCTCGTCTACAGCGATGACTGCGATGTCGTCTTCGGCACGCGCACGACGCGCGAGTTGATCTGGCGCGGCGCGAACATGGGCCTGTTCCTGAAGTGGGGGAACTGGGCGGTCGCCAAGGGGGTCGAGGCGATCTTCAACACCAGCCATCTCAGCGATGTCGGCTGCACCTATCGCCTGTTGACCCGCAGCGCCTACGAGCGTATCCGCGATGGCTTCACGATCGGCGGGAGCCATTTCGGCCCGGAGTTGATGCTGCTGGCGATCACCTCCGGCTCGCGTTTCGTCGAGATCCCGATCAACTATCTGCCGCGCGTCGGCCACTCGTCGGTGACCGGCGACATGCGCAAGGCGTTTAAGCTCGGGATGGTGATGATCGGCTTCATCCTCCGCTTCCGGCTTGCCACGCTCGGGCGCTCGCGCAAGCCGGCGTTCCACCGCAGCCTGGAGGGGAAGCCGCAGTGAGCGATCCTGTCTCTCATCCGGTCGCCGAGGTGGCTTCTTTGGCGCTGTGCGCCTCGTTTTCCGTCTGGGGCGGCGTTGTCCGTCCCCCTATGGTCGGTCATGCCGCTTGTCGGCGCGGCTGACCGATCGAGCGCATGAAAGACCTGCACTCATCGCGTCAAGTGGCGACCGGGCCAGCGCGCCAATTGGTGGGTGAGCGTGCCACGCCGTCCGCCATCGCCGGGGTGTGGGCGGCGCTCCGCCCACGCGGGCCGCTGCTCGGCGTCTTCGCGCTCTATCTGCTGGCGCTGTTGATCATCCCTGTGATGACCCCGGTGGCGCTCGGCGACGACTGGGTTTATGCGCGCTCGGTCGAGATCCTGATCGAGGAAGGCCGGGTGCAGATCCTCGATCTCTCGGTGGTCACCCTCGTCTGGCAAGTCCTCTGGGGCGGTCTCTTCGCCGCCGTCCTCGGCCCGACCTTCGGCGCGATGCGGCTCTCCACCGTCGTCCTCTCGGCGATCGGCGGGTTCGCCTGCTACTGGGGCTGTCGTCAGGTCGGCGTCGATCGGGAGCGGAGCGCGCTCGGCGCGGCCCTCTACCTCTTCAATCCCATCCTCTTCTCGCTCAGCTACTCGTTCATGAGCGACGCGCAGTTCGTGGCGCTGCTGACGATCTCGACGGCGCTCTACTTGCGCGGACTGCGGCCCGACCGGCCCTCCGCCGCCTTCACCATCATCGGCTCGTTCGTCGCCGGGCTGGCCTTCCTGGAACGCCAGCAAGGGGCCTTGATCCCGCTGGCGGTCGCCATGTATCTCGTCCTCAGCGGGCGGCTGCGCCCGAATCGCGTGGGAGTTGGGCTGTTCTCCCGCGTGGTCGCGCTGCCGGCCGCCATGACTGTTACCTACTATCTCTGGTTCCGCTTCATCCACGGGATTCCGAAGGCGCAGGGCGACTTCCTGCAGAAGGTGCGCGGGGCCGGGCTCGATGGCGCTGCACTGTTGGCGGGTCGGCTCTCGCTGATCGAGGCGACCTACGTCGGGTTGTTCGTCCTGCCACTCGCCGTCGCCGCACTCCTGACCCTGCCACGCCTCCTGCGCGCCGTGCAGCCGCTCGGCTGGCTCGCCTTCGCGATCTGGGCGATGTTCGTCCTTGGCGGCACCGCCATCTTCTGGCAGAGCGGTCGGCGGATGCCGTACATCCCGCACTACCTGTCGCCGAGCGGCGTCGGCTCATACGATTTGCGTGGCGGGCGTCCATTTCTGTTCGGCCAACTCGGCTTCGACATCGCGACGATCGCCTGCGTGATGGGGGCGCTGATCTTCGGCCTGATCCTCTGCTTGCAGATCGGCAAGCGCGGGCCGCAGGACACCGACGCCGCCGGCTTGGTCTTCGCCGATTCGAGTGGGGGCAAGCGGGCGGCTGTCGATCCGTTCCGCGCCGGCGCGGGGCTGATCCTTGCCCTCGCTTTCTGGCAGATTCTCGGGGTGCTGCCGCAGTCGTTCACCTTCCGCGACTGGACCTTCCGGGGACTCAATGCGCCATCGCTCGATCGCTATCTCCTGACGTTGTTGCCGCTCGCGATCCTGCTCACCCTCTGGGCGATTCGCGAGGTGCGGATCGCGATCCCGGCAGCGTGGGCGCTCGCGCTGATCATGGCGGTCTTCTCGATCGTCGGCACGCGCGACTTCCTGACCTTCCACACGACGGTCTGGGATTTGGCGCGCGATGTGACCGCCGAGGGGGTGCCGCTGACGAAGCTCGACGCCGGTGCCGCCTGGGATGGCTACCATCTCTACGAGTATTCGATCGCCAACAATATCCACACCAGCGCGCCCTTGCCCTGGTGGATCGGCCTCTTCGCGCCCGCCGACACCTGCGAGTACATCATCGCCGGAGCGCCGCGCGACGATTTCTCCAATCTCTACGCCCCGATCCGCAGGATCGAGTATTCGACCTGGCTCAATCCCGAGCCGACCTACCTCTATCTCCTGCGCCGCAAGGATGTGCCGGGGCCACCGTAGGGCTCACGATGTTCACCACGCGCGCAGAATCCCTTCCGCTGTGCGGTAGGCGAGGGCGAGGATGGTGAGGACGGGGTTGACGCCGCCATTGGTGACGTGCGGCGAGCCGTCGGCGATGAACAGATTGTCGTGACCGTGGACCCGGCACCAACGATCGACGACGGAGGTGCGCGGGTCGTCGCCCATCCGGCAGGTGCCGGCCTGGTGCTGGCCTGCGGCGAGTCGCGGGCGCGGGGGCGTGGACCACGTCTGAATTGCGCCCGCCGCGTCGAGCCACTCGCGCGCCCGATCTTGCAGGAAGGTGGCGGTGCGGACCGTCTCGGGGTGGGTCGCGCCGGAGAAGCGCGCGACCGGCAGCCCCCAACGGTCGCGCACGGTCGGGTCGAGGGTCACGCGGCCATCGGGGTGCGGGATCTCCTGGGTCGGTCCCTTCACATCGGTGACATAGCGGTACGCCTCGCGCATGAACGCCTTGTTGACTGCGCCCCAGCGTGGGAGATTGGGCGGCAGGTAGCGCTTCTGGAAGATGATCGGCAGGAGGATGAACTCGTCGGCCAGCATCCCGCCGCCGATGATCCCGTCGTTGCCGTGGTTGAAGCGGAGGGTGGCGATCGAGACACCGGGGCCGAGGCCGTCGTAAATCGGCTCGGCGAAGCGCGCGTTGACGCCGGTGTAGGCGTGGCCCTGGAGATGTCGCCCGACCTGATCGCCGCCGTTGCCGAGCCCGGTCGGCTCGCGAGTGGTCGCCGAGTTCAGCAGCAGTCGCGCCGTCTCGACCGCCCCGGCGGCAAGGATGACGACCTCCGCCCGCACCTCCTGCGGTGTCTCGTCGCGGTCGAAGTAATCCACACCGATCGCGCGCCCGACCCGGTCGGTGGCGACGCGCGCGGCGGTCGCGCCAGTAACGAGATCACAGTTACCCGTAGCGAGGGCGCGCGGGATGAGGGTGTTGTGCGTGCCGTTCTTCGCCTCGACCGGGCAGGCGAAGCCGACGCAGTGCTGGCAGCGGATGCAGGCCGCGCGCCCGTCGCGCGGCTCCGAGTTGATCAGCAGCGGCACCGGCGTCGTCGCCCAGCCGAGCGCGTCGGCACCGCGCCGCAGCACGCGCGACTGTGCCGTTGGCGGCAGAGGCGGCATCGGGTAGTCGCGCTCGCGAGGCAACAGATCCGCGCTCGCCGCGCCGTCCCCGGCGACACCGAGTTCCCACTCCGCGCGCTCGTAATGCGATGCGAGTTCGGCATAGTCGAGTGGCCAGTCGGCCAGCGAACTGCCAGTCGGGACGCCGTAGACCGTCGCCATCCGAAAGTCGTCCGGCAGGAAACGCCAGGCTTGCGCGCCGTAGACGCGCGTGCCGCCGCCGACGATCGCGGCATTATTCTGGTAACCGCCTTCGTGCGGACGCACCAGCCGCTCCCGCCCATCCGCATCGACCGCGACGCGCGGGTGGCCGTCGAGATCAGGACCCGCGTTGTTGCCATACTGCGAGAGGCGCTGATTCCGCAGGTGGTCGCGCCCGATCGCCGTGAATGTCAGGTCTTGCCCGCGTTCGAGGAGGAGGACTCGCTTGCCGGCCTCGGCGAGGATAGCCGCCGTCACGCCGCCGCCCGCCCCCGCGCCGACCACGATCGCGTCGTAGCGTGCCGCGCTCATCCGCGCACCTCGAACCCGATCATCCGCCAGGCCACGGCGTCGCGATTCCCGCCATTGCCGGGATCGCCGTAATAGCCCTCCATCGCGTGGGTCACGAGGACCGCGAAAAAGCGCGCGAGGTCGTCGCCGTGCGCGTCCGACTCAATCTGAACGAGCAGCGCATCTTGGGTTGCGGTGGGGAGCGCGGCGAACGGGGCACCGTGCAACCGGCGCGCGATCGCGTCGATCGCGGCGAGGAAATTTGCATAATCGCCGAAGAGTGGAGCAAGATCGCCCGCGAACTGGCGGGTGAGATAGTTGCCGACGCCTGCTTCCCACCCGCCCGGATGGTCGTCGGGCGGGATGATTCGGTCGACGACCGCGCGTAGGGTCGCCTCTTGGGTCGCGGTGAAGCTACTCATCCGACAGCACCCGGTCCGCAGCGGCGGGAGTGTCCTACAGGCACGACGATTAAGCCCCCTGGGATTTACGGACTGTAGCGCCAGCCCTTTCGCGTCGTCGCGTCGTCTCAGCCCACGACGCGGATACGCGCGCCGTGTGTCTGATCGAGCGGCAGCAAGTCGCCCGCGCCGGGCATGATGATGCCCTCGTCGTCGCTGTCGCCGGTTAGGGTGACCTCGTATGGCCCCTCGCCGCGCGCCCGCAGATATTGCCCCGCCTCACTCGCATCGTCACCGGGTTGCAGGAGGGCGATCCACTGCGCGCCGAGCGAGAAGCGCAACACCCCGCCCTCGTCCACGATCACATCCTCGCCGGGGTTGCCGAGCAGGGAGGTGAGCGCCTGGGCCGATTCTTCGAGATTCTTGGTCACTAGGGTCAGTCCGGCGACGCGCGCCAGCCCGAGCGTGTGCCGTTCGGCGTCGCCGCTCGGTACGCGCAGGCCGCGCGCCGTCACATCCTCGATCACGAATGGCAGGGTCGGGTCGCCGATCCCCCGCCCGAGCATCACCGAGCGCCATTCGAGTCGCTGACCGTCCGGTCGGACGCGGCCGCCATCATCCGGGCCGACCATCTCCAGGCCGCGCCCGCGCGCCTCGGCGGAGTCGGCGTTGAGATCGTCGGAGAGGAGGGCGTAATCGATCAGCCCCTCGCCATCGGCCACACGCGGCCACCAGCGGTGCTCCTGTGCCTTGTCGTCGGTCCCCAGGAAGGCGATCAACTCGAAGTAGGTGCCATCCGTGAACGAGACCAGCGCGTTGTGCGTCGTCCCGGCGGCGTGCGTCCCGCCCGGCGTGACGGTGAACCCCGCGCGCGCCCAGTCCGCCGAGGCGGCGTCGAGATCGCTGACCAGGATGACGATATGGTCGATACTGTGCAGCATTTTTCCTCCCTATGCCGGTTTTGCCCGACCCGGCGGCAGTATAGCCGATATGGTGGGGGTCGGGGCGGGGAGGTGGGGTAAGGGGTGGCGGGCGGTTGAACCCCGGGGGCAGTTTCGGCGGTTAACCGCGCGCCACTATCAGCGGCTTCGACCTACCCTATCGCCGTATCATACTTCGACTCCCCGACGATCCGATCGGGGCGGGTGTAGACGAGGCGCTTGCGCCCGATCGCCTTGGCGACGATCGTCACGCCGACGTGGCGGGCGAGTTCGACGGCGAGCCCGGTGGTGCTGTTGAGCGAGGCGATGATCGGGATGCCGCAGCGCGACGCCTTGAACGCCATCTCGGAGGAGACACGCCCGGTGGCGCAGAGGACGACCTGGCCGAGATCGATGCTGGTCAGCAGGGCGCGACCGATGCACTTGTCCACGGCATTGTGCCGCCCGACATCCTCGTAATGGGCCAGGATACCGCCCTCGTCGATCAGCGCGGCGGAGTGGACCCCGCCGACCGCGCGCTTGATCGGGCCGCCGAGCGCGACTTCGCGCATCAGCTCTTCCAGGCGCGCGAGGGGGAAGCGCAAATCGCTGGTGACCGCCGGGAGGGTGGCGAGTTCGCCCGGATCGATCGCGTGGCCGGAGCCGCAGCCGCTGGTGATCACGCGCCGCCATTCCGACTGCACGAGCGGTCGCTGGCTCTCGGAGAAAACGCGCACGCGGCTGAGTTCATCGCACGCGCCGACGGCCTGTAGCTGCTCGACGCTGTCGATCAAGCCCTCACAGTAGAGCCAGCCGACGGCGAGTTCGGTCAGATCGCACGGCGTGCAGAGGAGCGTGACCACCCGCTCGCCGTTCAGTTCCAGGCTGACCGGGAACTCGTCGCACACCGGGAGTGCCTGCGGGTGGGCGGCCTGAGCCAATCCCCGCACCGGTTCAGCCCGTACCATTGTCGGTGTTCCCTTCTCTGGCGCGAACGTTCCAAGGGCCGTATCCGCTGTTTCTCCAATAGTAACGTACGAGCGGCTCGTCAAAAGCCCCTCTCAGATCCGTCGCGTTTGGCCGAACTGTGGGGGTAGTGTGAGTGTTGGGGTGGCGCTGCATGGTGGAGAATAGACTCAGAAAGACCCAATCGAACTGGCCGGAGCCGGAACCGCGCAGGAGCAGACGAGCATGATGGCCGCGAACTTCACCCCACGCCGTGTCTCCCCGAGGGTCGGGGAAACGTATCAGGTTATGGGGGATCGGGTGACCTTTAAGGCGCTTGCCGCCGCTACGGGTGCGGCCTATTCCCTCTTCGAGTTGCATACCACGCCGGGGATGGGAACCGCGCCACATCTGCAGCGCCACGAGGACGAGGCATTCTTCGTCCTCGAAGGGCGCTATAGCGTCCTGATCGGCGATGAGCAGGTGGAGCTTGGTCCGGGAAGCTACGTCTTCGTGCCGCGGGGCACCCGCCACGCCATCACCAATATCGGCACCGGCCCCGCCCGGATGCTGATCATGATCACCCCTGGTGGGAACCACGAACTTTTCCTGGCGGAGATCGGCGAGTTGATCGCGGATCCCGCGACGTTCTCTCCAGGCTTGCCGCCGAGCGAAGCGCGAATCGAGCTCGCGGCGGCGCGGTATGGCGTCGAGTTCTCGCCCGATCTTGATTACAGTAACGCGGCCTGATAACACCTTGCGATTTGGTGACGAGCGGCGCTCACACCGCGCCCCCCGGCGTCGCCGTGTAGCCGCGGGCGCGCGCCGCCGCGTCGAGGTGTAGCATGGCGGCATCCTCGATCGTCAGCAACTCGCGCGGGGTGGGGGCGAACGAGGTCACCGACTTCAGATAGCCGTGGCAGCGATCGCAGAGATCAACGCGATACTTTTCCTCCCGGCCCTCCGCAGCGAGGGAGTGCAGCGTCTTGTCGTCCGTGTTCCCGCAGTGGGCGCAGCGATTGGCGAGCGTGCGCCAGCCGGTGCCGCAGCCCCCGCAACGCAGCATCCGCTCGCCGCTCGATCCCTGTAGCTCGGCGAGGAGCGGCGGACCGCCGCAAATCGGGCAGACTGGCTCCTCCCAGGCGACCGCCGCCTCGACCAACAGCGGCCCGTTCGCCCGCGCCGCGCTCATCAGCGCCGCACTGACCAGGAAGCCGGTCATCATATGCAGGATCGTCGGATCGATGGCGAGGCGGGCAGCGACAGGATCCAACGCCCCCTCCTCCCTCGCCAGCGCGTCGGCGAGGAGGTCGTCAACCCGCACTTCGTCGGCGTCCAGGCCCTGCTGCAACCGTTCCGCCGTCGCCGCGAGTTCCGGTTGCTCGTGCGCCCAGGCGCAGAGCCGGGCGAAGAAATGCCGCAGTCCGGGGAGATCGAGGTCGAGATCTTCCCCCTCAAGGAGCGGTAGCCCCGACCGCAATTTCTCGCGCGCCGCCTCGACCGTGAGCGGCACCCCGCCCCCGTTCGGCAACTCGTCGATGTAGAGCGCGACCAGCCCACGCCCGAAGGCGATCGTCTCCGCCAGCTCCGGGTGTTCGCGCTCAAGCCACACCCAGCGCCGCCCCGCCTCGGCATGCAGCACCGCTGAGTCGGTAGAGGGCTTATTTTGATGCTGCATTGCCGTACTTATCCATCTTTCCGCTGCTGCGCTGGTGACGATATGGGTATCTGAACAGGTCATACGGTCAATCATCGTAGTGTATCGGGGCATAGGGCGTCAATCGCGCCATCAATGTCCGGTCGCCCTTGGCTACGGAAGGGGGAGTTCAGGGTAGGCGATCGAGGGCGAATGAGGCGAGGACGCGGCGCACGAGCGGCGGCAACGCCTGTGGTGTCGGGCCAGCCGTCGGGGCGAGGCGCGGGTAGTAGTAATCGACGATTTCCAGGCGTGCCGCGCGCAACTCGCGCGGCAGCACGAAGAGGATCCCCCCCTCTTGGCTGTAGGTTGTCCCGTTGGCGATCGCAAGTTCCCATTCGCCCGCCGCCAGCGCGGCGTAGACGCCGTCTTCGCCGATCAACTCGTACTCGACATCGGGAGGGCGCGGCTCGCGGAGGTCATCGGCACGGAGCGTGAGCTGCACAAAGCGCGCGCCTTGCCCGAGGGCCGGCGCGGCATAAGCGGCGCGCGGGTCGTCCCTCGGGAGAGCGACGATGTGGCCGACGGTGTAGCGCCCGGCGGGCGGGTCCGGCGGCGGCACCATCGCCGGGGTCGCGACGAAAAAGCTGGCCGGGACGGTGGCAATGCCGACCGTTGCCGTCGGCACCGTCCCGGGGAGGTGCGCGAGGCATCCCCCGAGGCCGAAGGGCAGCGCGACCAAGAGAAACCACCGCGCCATTCGGCGCGAGAGCCGGGAGCACGGTGGCGGGATGATCCGCATCTGCGTGCTGGCGAGAACTACGATCGCTTTTCGCGGGTTCGCTGGTAGTGGGCCACACGCCGACGCTCACGGAACGCCTCGGCGGCGACCTGCGCCTCGATCTTCTCGCGAATCGTCGGCTCGGCGACCGGATCGACGCGCTCGCGTTGCGGCTCGGCGAAGGGGCTCGATTCGGTCGCGTAGGTGCCGGCGGGGTAGAGTGGCACCGGCACGTCCGTCGCGGTCTCGGGCTCGGTGACCGCGATACCGGCGGTCGCCTCGGTGGAGATGACCGCATCCCAAGCGTCGGTGATGGAACTCTGCGAGCGCACGGCTTCGGACTCCCCGGTCAACTCGGGCGCGGCATCGAGGGCGAGCGGGGAGTTATCCGGGATCGGCGAGGGCTCATAGACGTACGATGCCGCCGCGATGTCCGTTTCGATGGGCACGGCCTCGGCCACGCTCTCCCCCTCGGTCGGCCCCCGCTCAACGCTGGTCTTACCGACATAGGGCGTCGGTTCATCGAGCAGCGAGACGCCGATCAGTGCATCAGTCTTGGTCGCCACCGGGGCGAGGCTGATCACCGTATCCTGCGGCGCGCTGGGCTGGTTCGGCGCGACAGTCGTCTCCTCTGCTGGGGGTGCCTCCTCGGTCTCTGCGGGGACCGTCTCGACGCGCAGGGACTGTGCGATCGCATCGCCGATGCCGTTGGGGGTGGCATTCGCGGGGATGCCCGCGCTGGCGAGCGCGGGCGGCTCCACCTTCGGCGGCTCGTCGAGCGACATACTACGCTGGAATTCGCCGGTGAGATCGTCGGACATCCGCCGGAAGTCGCGGATCGATTTGCCAACCTGCGCGGCGATCTCGGGCAGGCGCTGCGGCCCGAAGATGATCAACGCCCCCACGACGATCAGGATCAATTCTTGGGGTCCGATACCGAACATTGCTGGTCTCCCCGCCTGGGGGCCGGGACTTGGGATGTACCTATCGCCGCCGACCCGCGTTAAATCGCTCTCAGTCCGACAGTATAGCATCCGCCCCGAACGGTTGCCGAACCTCGCGAACCTCCGGGCGCGGGTGTTTTACCCCTCCCCCGGCCCCTCCCCTGAAGCGGGAGGGGGCTCGTCAGAGGCGCGGCGACAGCAGGAAAGGCATCACCCTCGCAATGTGGCACCCCTCCCGCTTCAGGGGAGGGGCCGGGGGAGGGGTTCTTGTGGGTCGTCCGCCGCGCTTGCTATCCTGCCACCGGATACGCCGTTTGTCATCGTTGAGGGAAGGGATGGGGTGATGTCGCGGGAGCGGGAAGGGATCTTGCTGTGCCTGCTCGCGGCGGTGGCGTATAGCACCCAGCCGATCCTCGCCAAGTTTGCCTATGCGGCGTCGGTCGGCGTGGTGTCGCTACTGATCGTGCGCTATCTCGTGTCGGCGGGGGTCTTCTGGGCGCTGGTGGGCGGGCGGGCTGTGCCGCTGCCGCCGCGCTCGATCGCCGTGCGCGCCTTCCTGCTCGGCCTCCTCGGGACGAGTGTGCAGGTCTTCCTCTTCGCCACGGCGCTGACGCGCCTTGACGCCACCCTCGGCTCGCTCCTCCTCTACTCCTTCCCCGCGATGGTTGCCGCAGGGGCGATCCTGAGCGGGCAGGAGCGCCCGAGCGCGCGGCGGCTGGTCGCCCTCCTGATCGCCTCGACCGGGGTGATCCTGGTCCTCGGCGGCGCGGGCGGCGGGGGCTGGGATACAGTCGGGGTCCTCTGCGCCCTCGGCTCCGCCCTCGGGGCCGCGATCTATCTGTTGCTGAGCCACCGGCTGTTGGCGACGGCCACGCCACTGCCGCTGGCGACGCTCGGGGAGAGCGGCGCGGGGCTAGCTTTCCTCGTCGCGGGGGGGGTAACCGGGCAACTCGCGTTCGACTTCGCGCCCTGGGGCTGGTGGCCGGTCGTGGGTCTGGCGATCGTGTCGGCCATCGCACTGGCCGCCAGTCTGGCCGGGATGGCGCGCGTGGGGCCGACGACGACCGGTATTGTCATGATGGCCGAGACGCCGCTGACGGTCGTCATCGCCTATCTCGCGCTCGGAGAGCGGTTACTCCCGCCACAACTCGCGGGCGGGGCGCTGGTGATCGCCGCCGTGGTCTTGCTCCAACTCGGTCATCGCACGTCTGTTCGAGAAGCGGCGCAGCCCGACCGCGACGTTATCGAGCCTGTGCCACCCGCGCCGTTGTAGGCTTGCCCTCCCTGAGCATCGGTGCGAAGGCGTCGCTGAAGAAGTGGTCGAGGCGCCGCAAGTACTCGTCGCGGGCGTGGTGGAAGGCGCTGGCGTGCCCGGTGTCGGGGACGATCCACAGCGCCTTCGGCTCGCCCGCGGCGGCGTGGAGGGCGCGCGCGTTGGCGAGGGGGATGAGGCGATCGACCGCGCCGTGGATGAAGAGGAGGGGGCGCGGGGCGATCTGGCCGACGAGGTCGATCGGGCCGGCCGCGCCGATCTTGTCCCCGGTCAGCGCCTCCCCGAACCGGATGACGAGCGGCGCGAAGGGGAAGGCGGGGAGATGGAAGAGGAGGCGCAGGCCACCCGCCGCGATCGCGCCGAGGGTGGCGTAGCCGCTATCGACGACAACGGCGGCGATCAGCGGCTCCTCGACCGCCGCCCCGATCGCGGCGACCGCCCCCATCGACAGGCCGACCGCGCCGATCGCGCACCCCGCCAGCATCGGCTGCTCGTGGAGGAAGCGGGCGGCGGCGGCGACATCGCCCGCCTCGCGGTAGCCGATCGTCGAGCGCAAGCCCTCGCTGGCCCCGTGCGCGCGGAAGTCGAAGAGCAAGACGGCGTAGCCGAGTGCCCGCAGGTCGCGCGCGAGGTCGAGCAATTCGCCCCGACCCATCGCGTAGCCGTGGGCGATCACGAGCGCGGCGCGCGGGCGATCGTGCGGCAGGAACCAGCCGTGCAGGGTTAGCCCGTCGGTGGTGCGGAAGGTGATCTCCTCCAGCCACGGCTCGATCTCGCGCGCGGCGATCGGCGCGATCCGGCGCGGGCTGGTGATCTTGTGCGCCATGTAGGCCGAGAAGGCCAGGGTCAGCCCCGCGAGGGCCGCGCCGCCCGCGCCGATGATTGCGCCGCGCGAAGAGCGCCGTACATTCGGTCGCTGTGCGCGCATTGTCAGGCGACCCGGTAGCGCGCGAGCACATCCTCGTCCAGGTCCACGCCGAGGCCGGGCTCCTGCGGCACCGCGACCAGCCCATCGACAATCGGGAAGCCCTGGTGGGTGAGGGTCTGGCGCAACGCCGAGCCCTCGACGCAGTATTCGAGCCAGCCGGCGTTCGGCAGGGCGGCGAGGAAGTGGAGCGAGGCGGCGATGCTGATCCCGGTCTTGTAGGAGTGGTTGACGCAGAGCCGATGCTGTTCAGCGGCCAACCGCCCGACCTGCACCGCCACGCTCGGCCCGCCGACGCGCGCCACATCGGGCTGGACGACGTCGATCCCGCTGGCGAGCAGCGCCGCGAAGCCGCGCAGGGTCGTCTCCTGCTCGCCCGCCGCGATCCGGATCGGCGAACCGGCCGCGAGGCGCGCGTAGCCGTCGAGGTCGTCGGGGTGCAGCGGCTCCTCCAGCCAGAAAGGGCGGTGTTCGGCGAACTGCTCGGCGCGGCGGAGGGCGGTGCGGCTGTCGTAGCAGAGCCCGGCGTCGATCATCAGTTCCGGCCCGTCACCGAGGCCACGCCGGGCCTCACGGACGAGCGCGAGGTCGTTCGCCTCGTCCTGGCCCAGCGGACCCCAGCCGAACTTCGCGGCGGTGAAGCCCCGCGCGACGAGGCCGCGCGCGATCTCGTGGGTCAGCGCTGGGGTGTCGCCGAAGAGGATCGAGGCGTAGGCCCGGAGATGAGTGCGGAAGCCGCCGCCGAGGAGGCGGTAAACCGGCTGGCCGGTCGCCTTGCCCGCAATGTCCCAGAGGGCCATGTCCACGCCGCTGATCGCCTGCTGGGCCGCGCCGCCGCGCCCGTAGAAGATCGAGCCCTGGTACATCCGATCCCAGAGGCGGGCGATGTCGCGCGGATCTTCGCCGAGGACGCAGAGGCGCAGTCCGCGCGCGATCGCGTGCGACAAGGGGGCTTCGATGATCGCCTTCGCCACGGCGGGCGACGAATCGACCTCGCCGACGCCGACAATCCCCTCGTCGGTGTGGACCCGCACGACGAGGGTGTCCTGCGTCCCATCGCAGCGCTCGTCGATCTCGGGCAGGCGGAGCCAGATCGCTTCGACATCGGTGATTTTCACAATATCTCCTTCGGAGGGTCCAAGGTCGAAGGTCGAAGGTCGCTCGATTCGTGCGGATCGCCACTCGGTTAGCACCGAAACACTTTCGACCTTGGACCTTCGACCCCCGTCCCTACAGCCCGATCGCATAGGCGTCGCGGCGCGGGTCGGCCCCGCCATCGAGCGCGCCGGTGGCCGGATCGCGGCGGATGACGACCGCACTGCCGCCGGCTTCCCAGGGGCCGATGATCTCCAGCGCGTGGCCGCGCGCGGCGAGGGCGGCGCGGGTCGCCTCCGGGAAGCGGTCTTCGAGGACCAGCACATCGTCCACACCGTGCGGCACGGTCGATTCGCCGCCGATCTGGCGGTGCCGCCAGCGCGGGGCTTCCGCCGCCTCCTGCACGGTCATCCCGTGGTCGAGGATGGCGCTGATCAGTTGCAGGTTCGTCTGCACCTGGGTGTCGGCCCCCGGCGTGCCGAGGGCGAGGATCGGCTCGTCGCCCGCGAAGACGAGGACCGGGTTCATCGTGTGGCGGACCCGCTTGCCCGGTTCGAGCCGGTCGGGGTGGTTCTCATCGAGATGCCAGTAGGTCATCCGATTATTCAGGAGGATGCCGGTCTCGCCCGCGACGAGGCAGGAGCCGAAGCTCGACTGGATACTCTGCAACTGGCAGACCGCGTTGCCCCAGCGATCGACGACCGCGAAGCAGGTCGTGTCCTCTCGCCGCTCGATCGGCGTGGCGACAGCGCCGACGGGCGCGACCCCCGCCGGGTCGTAGCGCCAGGCGTCGCCCGCCTGTACGCCGGTCGCCGCGCGATCCGGATCGAGCGCGGCGCGGCGTGCGGCGGCATACTCTTTGGAAAGGAGCCCGGCGAGGGGGATCGCCGTCCACTCGGGATCGGCGACATATCCCTCGCGGTCAGCGAAGGCCAGTTTCTTCGCCTCGACCATCAGGTGGATCGCGTCGGGGTCCAGCGGGTCGCGCCCGGCGAAGTCGAACTGTTCGACCAGGTTAAGTTCCTGGAGCAGGATGTGGCCGCTCGAATTCGGCGGCGCCTCGTAGACGGTGTGACCGCGATAGGTCGTGGCGATCGGCTCCTGCCAGCGCGTGCGATGCGCCGCCAGATCATCGAGGGTCAATAGCCCGCCCGCCTCGGCGATGCTGGTCGCGAGCGCCCGCCCGAGCGCCCCGCCGTAGAGCGCGCCGCGACCCTCCCTGGCGATCGTGACGAGAGTGCGCGCGAGGTCACCCTGGCGCAGGATCTCGCCCGCGCGCAGGGGGCGACCGTCGCGCCAGAAGATCGCGCGCGCGGTGGGGAAGAGGCCGAGCGCGGGAGCCTCGGCGGCGTAGGCGGCCAGCTTGTGGGAGACCGGGAAGCCGCCGTCGGCGAGCGTGATCGCCTCCGCGAAGAGGTCGGCGAGCGTCAGAGTGCCGTGGCGCTCGTGCGCCGCCAGCCAGCCGTCGAGGATTCCCGGCACAGAGACGCTTCGCGCGCCGTGGGTAGGGATCCCGTCGGCATACGCGGCGCGCGTGGCCGCCGCGGGGGCCGCGCCGGTCGCGTTGACGACCTCGACCGTCCCGGCATCGCGCCGCGCGATCATGATGAAGCCGTCACCGCCGATCCCGGACATATTCGGCTCGACCACCCCGAGCGCGACGGCGATCGCGATGGCGGCGTCGATCGCGTTGCCCCCCGCCGCCAGGATCGCGCTCCCCGCCCGCGCCGCCAGCGGATTCCCGGCGACAACCATCCCCCGCGCGCCCATGACGACCGGTCGATGCGCCGCATACGCCAGCCCGTGTGGCCCTGCCATTTCGCCCCTCCATCGTTGCCGCCGCTCGATAGTGGCGGCAGTCTACCACCTTGCGCCGCAGGGGTGGTGCAAGCCGACTCGCGCTGAGTATAGAGGGCGGGCGGTTGGGGTACGACGGCGATCAACTCGGGACGGTTCTCTGCGCCCTCTTGCAACAAGGCGAGAGGCGCAGGCGCGGTGTTGGATCAGAGCCGCACCGCACGCGAAGGAAGTGAGTCCCAGGTCGGTTCGCCGGATAGATCCGCGCTATTCTCCGCGCAATCGCCGCAACTCGGCTTGCAACGCGGCGATCTCGCGGTCCCGATCCGCGATGGCGCGCTCGCGGGCGGCGATCGTGTCGATCGCCTCGGCGTAGATCGGCATCAGGCGATCGTCCCCATCGTAGACGCGCAGGAGCGGCCCCTGGGGCGCGAAGGAGACGCCGAGGGCGTCGCTGACCCAGCGCCCGCGTGTGTCGGGGAGCCAGGGGACGACGCCGCGCGGGCTGAGTCGCCAGGCCCGTACGCGCCCGGGCAGGAATTCGGCGAGCGGATCGAAGACGAGGTACTCGGGGATCCCGGCGGCGGCGTAGACGCGAGGTTTGCCGATTGGCACGCCGGCGTTCAGGTCGCGGTCGAGCGCGGTCGCCGGGCTGAGCACTTCGATCACCAACGCGGGCGGGCCGTCCTTGACAACATCGAGCGACGAGCGATGCCCCGCCGCCAAGGTCGTATGGACCAGGATGTCGGGCGATGGTTGGAGCGGCGGCTTCCGCCCCTCGCGCGGGATCAGCAGGGTCAGTTGGTTACCGACGAACCACGGGAGGCCAAGCCCCCGACCGCAGTTGCCCAGCCCCTCGTAGAGGGCGACGATCGCGCCCTGGTGCGACGAACTCCCCACCAGTGTCTCCTCGTCATCGTCGCGGAAGAGGTCGAATTCTGGGCCGAGGGCGATCGTGCGCGTGACCATCGGGCCTTCTCCTGTGCCACTCCATTGCCTGCCCTATTTTAGCATGGGCCGCTGTCTGCTAGGATGGCCGAGGCGGAAGGGAGTCGTACCCTGAAGGGCATAAAGCAGTCGGCAGTTTCTCGATGACAGCAGCACTTGATACGCCAGATCAACCAGCGTTCCCAACGCCTCACTAGCGACTGATGAGCGCCGACTGACGACTCTCGCGGTAGAACGAATGCGCTGCAAGGAGGTGACGATGCCCGACTTTCCGATCGTCGATGCGCACGTCCACCTGTGGGATCCGCGACATTTCCGCATGGGCTGGCTTGATGGGAACGCGACGCTCGACAGGCCATACGGGCTGGCGGAATACCGCGAGCATACCGCTGGGGTTGCGGTCGAGGCGATGGTCTATCTTCAGGTCGAGGTGGCACCGGCCTACGGCCTGCTCGAAGCACGCTGGGCCGCCGAGCGCGCGGCGGAAGATCCGCGCCTACGGGCGATCGTCGCCTGGGCACCGGTCGAGTTCGGTGACCAGGCGCGGGCGTACCTCGACGCGCTCGTGGCGATGAGCCCGCTCGTCAAGGGGGTGCGGCGACTCATCCAGGGCGAGCCAGACCCGGAGTTCTGCCTGCGACCGCGCTTCGTGCGTGGCGTGCAGTTGCTGGCCGAATACGGCCTCTCGTTCGATCTCTGCATCACTCACGAGCAACTGCCGAGTGTCATCAGGCTGGTCGAGCAATGCCCCGATGCGGCATTTGTCCTCGACCACATCGGCAAGCCAGATATCAAGGATCACCTGCTCGATCCCTGGCGCGAACGGATCGCCACCCTGGCCGAGCACCCGAATGTCATGTGCAAGCTCAGCGGAATGGTGACCGAGGCCGATCATGCGGCCTGGACCCCCGACGACCTCGCGCCCTACGTCGCGCATGTCCTCGCGGCGTTCGGCGAGGACCGGGTGATGTTCGGCGGCGACTGGCCGGTGGCCTTCCAGGCGACGACCTACCCACGCTGGGTGGCGACCCTCGACGATCTGACCGCCACCCTCTCGTCGGGGGCCAAGCGCAAGCTCTGGGCGGAGAACGCGCGGCGGTTCTACCGTTTGTGAGACGAGCGAGGCGGATAGGACGCTGCCGCCGCCAGTTGATGGATGGTCACGGCTTGGATCGCTCGCTCGTCACGAGCGAGCCGCGCAGGGGTGGTCAGTCGCCGACCGGATATTCGTGCCTCGCTGTTGCCAGCGGCGCGATCAACTGGACCGTATCCGTATCCTCGCGGTAGTGTGCCAATAGTGCCTCCGCCTCGTTGGCGAGGCGCAGGCGCAAGGAGCGCGGCTCGATCACCCGCGCCTGTCGTCCCCACCCGAGGAGCCAGGGGAGGATGTCAACCTCGCGGCGCACGCGCAACGTCACCAATAAGCCAGCGTCGATCTCCTCTTGGGCGACGATATAGAAGTAGCGCGACTCGCGCACCCAGCGCGCCGCCTCGTCCGCGAAGATGACCCGCACGACAACCCGACGATCGGCGTCGGGCTGCTCCTGCGGCAGCCGAAAGTTGGCCGGGCGCACGAAGCGATCATCGGTCAGAGTCAGCCGCTCGATCCGATCGAGCCGGAACTTGCGCAGTGCGCGCCGCTGGTGACAGTGGGCGATCACGTACCAGGCGCCGGCGACGTGCGCCAGGCTGTAGGGGTCGGCGTCGCGTTCACCGAGCGCCTCGTGAGTATCAACTCTGTGGCGCGCGTGGTAGCGGAAACGGACGGTGCGGCGATCGAGGATGGCGCGGCGCAGTTCGCCGAGCAAGTGCGGCACCAACGGCGCGGGTCCCTGCTGCCCCTCGGGGACGACAATGTGCAGGCTCTCGCGTAAATCCCGAAGTTCGTCTCGCCGCCGCGCGGGCAGCGCCGCCTCGATCTTGCGCCCGGCGCTGGCGGCGGCGGCGCGATACTGGGCGTCGAACTGACCGGTGATGAAATCCCCGCCGAGCAGGAGGGTGGTCGCCTCGTCGGCGGTGAAGCTGAGCGGCGGCAGGAAGTAGCCATCCATGAGAGCGTAACCGCGCCCCGGCGTGGCGACGACCGGCACGCCGGCCTCGGATAGCGCCTCGATGTCGCGGTAGATTGTCCGTTTGCTCGTCTCGAATCGTTCGGCCAGATCTTGCGCGCGGGCCTGGCCGCGCCCTTGCAGTTCCAGCACGATCGCCAGCAATCGATCGGTTCGATTCATGCCGCACCCAATTTCCGCTCGCTGGTAAGGCAGGTGCGCCGATTCTACCCCATCGCGCGCGTTGTCGCCCGCTCGGCTATGATTGTGGGCATGGATACCGTGACGTGAATGGGGGAGGGGGCGTGGCGCAACTGACTGGTGGGCAAGCCCTGGTACAGTCCCTGAAGCGCGAGGGGGTCGATACGATCTTCGCGCTGCCGGGGGCGCAACTCGACTGGGCATTCGACGCGCTCCACGAGGAGCAGGACAGCATCCGCGTGATCCACACGCGGCACGAGCAGGCGACCTCCTACATGGCCGACGGCTATGCCCGCGCCACCGGCAAGGTCGGCACCTGCCTGGTGGTGCCGGGTCCGGGGGTGCTGAATGCGGGCGCGGGCCTCTCGACCGCCTACGCCTGTTCCTCGCCGGTCCTCTGCCTGGCGGGGCAGATCCGCTCCAACCTGATCGGCTCGGGGCGCGGCGAACTCCACGAGATCAAAGATCAGCGCGCGGTCCTCGACGCGGTGACGAAGTGGACCGGGCGAGCGTTGTCGCCGGGGGCGGTCCCCGGTCTGGTGCGCGAGGCGTTCGCGCAGTTGCGGGGCGGACGCCCCGCGCCGGTTGGTCTGGAGATCCCGCCGGATGTGCTCATGCGCCGGGACGAAGTGGCGCTCGGGGAGTCCACTGACTGGGGACAACGGCCCGCGCCGCAGCCCGTCGACCCCGCACTGATCAGGCAGGCCGCCGCGCTGCTGGCGCGGGCCGAGCGCCCGGCATTCTATGTGGGGAGTGGCGTCTTGCAGGCCGAGGCGTGGGATGAGCTGCGCGCGGTGGCCGAGGCGCTGGAGGTCCCGGTCGTGATGTCGCGCAACGGTCGCGGTGCCCTCTCCGCGCGGCACCCGCTGGCCCTCAACCCGGTCGCCGGGCTGGGTCTGCTGCCGACCTGCGATCTCGTGGTGACGGTCGGGACGCGGTTCCTCGAACCGTCGATGGGCTGGAGTTTGCCGGAGGGGCAGCAATCTATCCAAATCAACGTCGACGCGGACGAGGTTGGGCGCAACGTCACCCCGACGGTCGGGATCGTGGCCGACGCGAGGCTGGCGCTGGCCGCGCTGCGCGACGAACTCGATGGGGTCAAGCGCAAGGGGGCGTCGCGGCTCCCCGAGATCGAGGCGGCGCGCGGGCGGGCCGACGACATCCTCTTCGAGTTGCAGCCGCAGGCGTCGTTCGCCGGGGCGATCCGCGCCGCGCTGCCGGACGACGGGGTTTTCATCTGCGACGTGAACCAGATCAGCTACTGGTCGTGGATCGGCTTCCCGGTCTACGAGCCGCGCACCTTCCTGACCTCCGGCTACCAGGGGACGCTGGGGGCGAGTTACGCGACGGCGCTCGGCGCGCAGGTGGGTCAGCCCGACCGCAAGGTCGTCTCGATTAATGGTGATGGCGGATTTGGCTACAACTTGCAGGAGTTGGCGACGGCGCGGCAGCACAACATCGCCGCCGTCGCGGTGGTCTTCGACGACAGCGCCTACGGGAACGTGAAGCGGATGCAGCGGGATCAGTTCGACGGGCGCACGATCGCCTCGAATCTGAGGAATCCCGATTGGGTCAAGCTGGCCGAGTCGTTCGGCGTCGCCGGGATGTGCGCCACCACGCCGGATGAGTTGGAAGGGTCGTTGCGCGAGGCGTTCGAGGGCGACGGCCCCGCCCTGATCACCGTGCCGGTCGGCGAGATGCCGAGTCCCTGGCACCTGATCTATCCCAAGCTCTTCGGCGGGCGGCGCTGAGTGGGTGAACGCGGAAGTTGGAACGCGGAATAGGGCGCGGCGCGATCGGAGAGCGGCAACGTTGCAGGAAGCAAATTCCGCGTTCCGCGTTCCGACTTCCGCGTTCAGTAGGAGAATGGGGCGATGGCTTCACGGCCAGAGCCGTTCGTGACAGCGGCGGAATATCTGCGCCTGGAACGTCGCGCCACGGTGCGGCACGAATACCACGATGGTGCGATTGTGGCGATGGCTGGCGCGAGCCGGAGGCATAATCTCATCGTTGGCGCTACGAACGCGAGTTTGATCGCGCAGCTTCGGCCAGGACCGTGCGAGACCTACACGAGCGATATGCGGGTAGCTATTCCGGCGCGTAACGCCTACACCTATCCCGACATCGTCGCCGTCTGCGACGAGCCGCAGTTCGAGTATGCCGAGGTGGACACGTTGCTCAATCCCCCGCTGATCATCGAGGTGCTGTCGCCGTCAACGGAGCGTTACGACCGCACCGGCAAGTTCGCGATTTACCGGAGCATCCCATCGCTGCGCGAATATCTGCTGATCGCCCAAGATGAACACCGCATCGATTACTCCCGCCGCACCGCCGAGGGGCAGTGGTTCATTGGTGAGGCGACCGGGCGCGATGCCCACCTGGATCTCGCCATCGGTGGCGGCTGTATCCTGGCGTTGGCCGACATTGATGCGCGCGTGCCGCTCGCCGATTGATTCACCTTCTGTTCCCCTGTCGTCCCGCTCTGCGCGCTCTGTGCGCTAACCCTCGTCCCCGATTTTGTGTCGCCTCCCCGCGCCGCTAGTACACTGTTGGCGGCGCTATGACTGTAACGGCTGGGTATTGCAACTCTCGGTCTGACCGAAGGTAGGGGTGCGATGGCAGGGGCGATGATCGCGCGTCAAGCGCGGGCGACACCAACCGGGCGACAGATGGCCGCGAAGCTCTCGCGGCGCGATGACCTCGTCACGATCGTGCTCGGGCAAGTGCTGATGCTCGGGCTGGCGATCGACGGGTGGGCGCACCATACGCAGCCGGGCGTCGAGAGCTTCTTCACCCCCTGGCACGGCGTCCTTTACGCGGGCTATGGCGCGTGCGCCATCTGGACGAGTTGGCTCATCCTGCGACAGCGGCGCGCGGGCTATCGCGGTCGCGCGGCGATTCCGCTCGGCTACATGCCCGGTGTGATCGGGGTGCTCATCTTCGGCTTCTCCGGGATCGGGGACCTGGTCTGGCATCTGACGATCGGGATCGAGCAGAACCGCAAGGCGTCGCTCAGCCCGAGCCACCTGCTCTTATTCCTCGGTATTGTCCTGATCGTCAGCAGCCCGTTTCGCGCTGCCTGGGCCTCCGACGACGCCACCGAAGACGCCCCTTCGCTCCGCGCCTTCTTGCCCGCGCTCCTCTCGCTCAGCGGCGCGGCGGCGATCGTGGGGGCGATGCACATCTGGCTCTGGGGTTTGGTCTACCTGCGGGATGGCCGCGCGGCGACTGCGGCGATTCCGCCGGAGGCGCTCAGTGTGACGCAGGATCTCGACCTGGCGATGGTCCTGATCACGACCATCCTGCTGTTGACGCCATTGCTGCTGTTGCTGTTACGTTGGCGACCGCCATTTGGCAGCGCGGCGATCCTCTTCGGTATCGTTGCCGGACTCCTCTGCGCCGTCAGCGGTTTCCGGCAGCCGACCGATGTGGCCGTCGCGCTCGGGGCCGGGCTACTCGGCGATCTGCTCATCCGGCACTTCGCCGCCGGTCCGGCGCGGCCGTCGGCGTTCCGCTCCCTCGCGCTGGCGGTACCGGTCGCGCTCTGGTCGGGCCATTTCCTGGTTACTTGGTTGAGCGGAGGGATTGGCTGGCCGGTGGAATACTGGACCGGGATCACCCTGCTCGCCGGGCTGACCGGCCTGGGCCTCAGCATCCTCCTGGTGCCACCGACATTACCCGCGCATGTCGCTCGGCGTTGAGACCGGTTCAACCGCTCGTCGCGCGACCATCATCTGGCGGCACCCGCATAACCAAGCATCTCATCGCTCAGCTAAACAAGCGAAGCCCCCGGCAGCGCGCGCGCTGCCGGGGGCTCTGTCTATCCGTTAGGATGTGGCGGGGACAATTGCCTCGGTCGCCTTGATGGCAGGCGCCGCCGCGACCGGTTGCTTCTCCTTGGGGGCGACGAACCAGGCCGCGATCAGGGTGCTGAAGCAGAGGAACGCAACGATCGTCATGGGGATTCTCCTTACACTATCGTTGAACCGAGGCCGAGACCGATCCTAGAGCTGGTAGGCCGCTTCGCCATGCTGCGTGGTATCGAGGCCGAGGACTTCCTCCTGCTCGGGGACCCGCAGGCCGATGACCAGGTCGATCACCTTCAGGATAGCGACGGTGACGATGGCCGCGAACGCCGCCGAGGCGGCGACAGCGACAATCTGGATCAGCAGTTGCTGCGGGTTGCCGTAGAGGAGGCCGTTGTTGCCCGCCTCGTTGAGCGATTTCTGGGCGAAGATGCCGGTGGCGATCGCCCCCCAGATGCCGCCGACGCCGTGGACCGCGAAGACATCGAGGGCGTCGTCCACCTTCCGCTTCAGCAGATCGACCGCGAAGAAGCAGAGGATCCCGGCGACGAAACCGATGGCGATCGCCGCGCTCGCATCGACGTAACCCGCCGCCGGGGTGATGGCGACCAGTCCGGACACCGCGCCCGCCGCCGCGCCGAGGACGCTCGGCTGGCCGTGGCGGATCCAGCTGATCGTCATCCAGGAGAGGGCGGCCATCGCGGCGGAGGTGTTGGTCACGACGAAGGCGTTCGCCGCGAGCCCGTTCGCGCCGAGGGCGCTGCCAGCGTTGAAGCCGAACCAGCCGAACCAGAGGAGACCCGCGCCGAGGACGGTCATCGTCAGGTCGTGCGGGTCCATCTTCTCCTTGCCGAAGCCGACGCGTTTGCCGAGGACCGTGGCCGCGACCAGCGCGGAGACGCCGGAGGTGATGTGGACGACGGTGCCGCCCGCGAAGTCGAGCGCGCCCATCGTGCGCAGCCAGCCGCCGACGCCCCAGACCCAGTGCGCGACCGGTGCGTAAACGAAGGTGGCCCAGGCCAGGGTGAAGATGACGAACGCCTTGAAACGCTTGCGCTCCGCGAACGCTCCGGTGATCAGCGCCGGGGTGATCACGGCGAACATCATCTGGAAGGCCATGAAGGCCGAGTGGGGGATCGTCGCCGCGTAATCGGCGTTCGGCTCCGCCCCGACCCCGCGCAGCCCGATGAAATCGAGGCCGCCGATGAGCCCGCCCTTATCGCTGCCGAATGCCAGCGTGTAGCCCCAGAGGACCCATTGCACGCTGATCAGCGCCATGATGAAGAAGCTATGCATGATCGTCGAGAGGACGTTTTTCCGACGGACCAGGCCCCCATAGAAGAAGCCCAGCGCGGGGGTCATCAACATGACCAGGGCCGCCGACACGAGTACCCACGCTGTGTCGCCCGAATTGATCTCCATCCGCCATCCTTTCCCGATCCTCGACAGCACGACCGAACGAACCCTATGCAGCATGGTTTTGAGCAAACTACACAGTTTCTTCGTCTGTTCCTTAGGATAGGGAATGTGCGGGGCGATCACTATATCTCCGCAGCCCAACTTCCACGCGGGCGTTTGTGCATCACGCACACCGCTCGGCAACTCGACCACGCTTAGTCGCGTGACTCTTCCAGTAATTCGGGGGCTGACTGTCAGCTGAGAATGACACTGGGGCGGGTAATTTTAGCGTATCATTGGTTATCGCGAGGTGTGGGACGATCGGGTTCCGCTTGCGCCGCGCTCATGGTATCCCTCGGTATAGCACCGGAAGGAAATAGACCATGCCGCTCATTGACACGTTGCGTGCCGCATCACCCCTCCTCGGCCTGCTGCCACGGGCCATCGCCGGGCGTTTCCATCGCCGACGCCCGCACCGCCACCTGAAAGGGCGGACATCAGGCGGTAAGATGCCGCGCGATCTCTGGTGGTCGGGCGATGATCGCTGGCATGAGCGCAGCTTTCCCCCGCGTCGCCATAACGACCTGAAACCGTTGCTCGACGGCGAGGAGGCGTTCGACGCGATGCTGCAGGCGATCAAGGAGGCACGCGAGTATATTTACATCGTCGGCTGGGCGCTGACGCCGACATTCGTGCTCGCTCGCGCCGACGAGCCGCTGATCGCGGAGGAGGATTTGCTCACTCGCGTTCTGGACGAGGTCTCGGAGCGGGTGACGGTGAAGATGCTCATCTGGCGCGGCTCGATGCTCCTCTTCCCGCCGACCCACGCGATCACCGAGCAAGCCTGCGAGGATCTGCGCCGGGCCGCGCCCCGTATCGACATCCGCCTCGACGGCACGGCGCGGCCCACCCATTGTCATCATCAGAAAGCCCTCGTGGTGGATGGGCAGATCGGTTTCGTCGGCGGTCTCGATCTGACGACACTGGAAGGGGACCGCTGGGATCGCCCCGGTCACCCGTTGCGCCACGGTCGGAGCTGGCACGATGTGGCGCTCCAGATTCGCGGCGAGGCGGTGGCCGATCTGGAAGAGAATTTTGTGCAGCGGTGGATCGCGGTCACCGGGGAACGCGCGTTACCCCACCATCGCCCCGAGGTCGCGCCCGACTGGCAAACCCCCTGCCAGATCGTGCGGACGATCCCCGCGCGAACGTATCGCTTCGCCCGACGGGGCGAGTTCGGCGTCGCCGCCGTCTATCGCGATGCGATCGCGCGCGCGCGCCGCTATATCTACCTGGAGAATCAATATCTCTGGTCCGAAGAAGTTGTCGGGGCGCTGGTCGAGGCTCTGGAGCGGAACAAGGACCATCCCTTCCGCATCGTGGTGGTCCTGCCCGCGCACGCCGATTTCGGGAAGTACGATAATGATAAGCAGATCGAGCGCTTGCGGGCGGCCGACGGTGATGGGGGGCGCTTCCACGCCTTCTCGCTCTACAGCAGCGGCCCGGCGGCCGGGCGCTTCGGCTTCAACTTCGTGCCGATCTATGTCCATGCCAAAGTGACGATCGTCGACGACGAGTGGTTCATGATCGGCTCGGCCAATATCAACCGGCGCGGTTTGGCGACCGACAGCGAGATGAACGCTCACAGCGTCGATGCGGCGGGCGCGCGCGCCTTACGGCTGCGCCTGTGGTCGGAGCACCTGCGGGTCGAGGAAGGCGAGATCGCCGACGCCGATCCGGTCGCGCTGATCGATGAGCGCTTCGTCCCGGCTTCGCGCGAGGTCGAGGCGCGGGTGCGCGAGAAACGCGGTATCCTTCCGGCGCTAATCCACCCGTACCAGACCGGCCGTATGCCTGGTCTCTGGCTCCTGCAGCAAATTGAATCCTTGGCCGAGGGGTTGTGAGTCCGCCCGCGAACGGCGCTATGGCACGCATTCTGCATTAATTTGACCGCAGAGGGGATCGCTCACTGGACGCCAAGGGGTGGCCTAAGGGCGATTATGGCGCATAGTGGTGATGCCCGCAGTATGGGTAGGGACGCGCCACTAGGAGGGATCTGGAGGGGATCATGGGTATTCTGAGTTGGTTGCTGGTCGGGCTGATCGCCGGGTTCCTGGCGAGCGTGGTGATGAAGGGTGGCGGCTACGGGATCATCGGCGACATCATCATCGGTATCGTCGGGGCGTTTATCGGTGGCTTCATCTTCTCGTTGTTCGGTAGCGGTGGCGTGACCGGTTTCAACCTCTGGTCGATCCTGGTAGCCTTCGTCGGTGCCTGCATCTTGATCGCTATCTTGCGCGCCATCAGCGGGCGACGGGCCATATAACGCCGAGCGAAGATAACCTTTGTCCTGGAAAGGGGTCCGACCCGGCCATTTATGGCCGGGTCGGACCCTTCTGCACGCAAATATCCGCGTCCCATACTACTGCTTGCGACCGGTGACACGGACCATCCCGAGCATTACCGCCGCGCCGGCGAGCGCGCCGAGCGCCTGGGGACCGACCGCCGCGATCAACGGAATCAACATCAACGCTAACAGGATCAAGCTAATCTTATCAGCAGTCATCATCTCCCACAATCCATGATCCGTCTTCACAGCAACCTGAGGCTCTTCCTTTAGTCAACCTGACCCTACGAACGCGATAATACTACAGCGTCGGCGGTTTGTACACTTTTGTTTACCAACATTGATCCTATCTTATCAGGGGAATATGGTCAGGTCGCTGGTCCTAGTCGTGTCTCGGATAGGTATCTTCGCTCGATTGCATACCCTGGCCTGGTATCGTGTGAGAAATCTGGAGGTTACAGCGCGCCGTGAGCATCATTCCTCAATAGTTGAACGGATCACCGATGGAGAAAATCTCGCGCGATACGCCATCCGCAGCCACCCACTCAGCCTGGAACGCTGTGATCTGGCTGAGGATGGGCTTCGAGTAGACCTCGCGAGCGCTTACGGCCCCATCGGCTGCACGGAGCGCGATCGATGGCACAGTGAAAAGCCCGCCGTGCTCCTATGCGCGCAATTTGCTGTATGTTGTCATACACTTGGCAGGATAGTTCTTGGCATAGCGAGTGGCGGCAGCGATGGGGGAAACGACGCGCTACCGAGTTGGCGAGTTGGCGCATCTCTGCGAGGTCAACCCCCGGACGATCGACTATTGCACGACTGAGGGGTTGCTCACGGCGCTCGCTCGCGGGGCGGCCATCACTTCTACGATCAGGGGTTGGTGCATCGCCTGCAGTCAGTCAAGACGTTCCAAGCGTCGCCGAGCGCGTCGCCCGCCTGGAAGTGTTGGCGACCGCTAATCGCGCCGTCGCCGGGGCGGATTAGTGGCGGGAGGTGGGCGCGCCGGTCGAACTGGCGGGGGCGGTGCGCGCACCGCAGCCCTGCGAAACGCTCCAAGTGCCGGAGTACTCGCCAATATGAGCAATACTCTTGAACCGCCGGTCATCGCGCCGCGGGCGCAGTTCTGGCTGAAGGCCACCGTCTTCGTCAGTGGCCTGGCGGGCGTGGGTGCCCAGACGGCAGCCTCACGCCTCGTCGCCCCCTACTTCGGCAATTCCACGATCATCTGGGCGACGTTGATCGGCCTCACGCTGGCCTACCTCTCCCTCGGCTACGCTCTTGGCGGTCAGCTTGCCGATCGCTTCCCGCACGAGCGCCTGTTCTACGGTTCAGCGATCCTCGCCGCTGTCGCGATTGCCCTTATCCCGGTGGTGGCCCCTCCCCTGATGATCGTGGCGATCGGCCTCTTCGCGGGCTCAATGACGAACGGCGCGTTCTACGGCGCGTTGCTCACTGTGGGCCTGCTCTTCCTGGGTCCTGTCACCCTACTCGGTTGCCTGTCGCCGATGGCGTTGCGTCTGCGGATGCAGCGGGTGAGCGAGGCGGGGGGGGCTGTCGGGACGATCTATGCCCTCTCGACCCTCGGATCGATCGCCGGGGCTTTTCTGCCGGTGCTGCTCCTGTTACCGTATCTCGGCACCCGCGCCACCTTTGCTATCCTCGCGGGGCTGCTCGGGGGCTGTGCCTTGCTCGCTTGGTGGCTGGGCGGTGCGACGAGGGTGCGAGCGAGTCTGAGCAAGCCGGGCCAGCGATAGACGCGGACCGGTGGCGCTTTCGCGGGCGTGTGTGACAATAACAGCGGATCGCGCCGGGGGCCATGCGGCCTCGCGGGGTGGTGGTGAAAGGGGAGGGATTCGATGCACGTCACCGGCACGCACCATATCGCGTTGTTCACCAGCAATCTCGATCGTTTGCGCACCTTCTACGTCGAGACCCTCGGCCTACCGCAGATCGGCGCTTTTCCGGGCGGGCGGATCATTTTTATCGACGTCGGCAGCACTACCGTCGAGATGATCGCCCGCGACGAATGGGTCGATAGCGATGCCGGGAACTGGCAGCATCTCGCGTTCGAGGTCGCGAGTGTCGATGACACCTATGCGGAATTGACCGCACTCGGCATCGCCTTCCACGTTGAGCCGAAGGATGTCCCGGCGGAGGCGGCATCCGCCCGAATCGCGTTCTTCCGAGACCCGGACGGCAATAATCTCGAACTCTTCCAGCCGATCGGGGGCCGTTACCCGCAGGGTGGTGCGTAGCCACGAACACGGATAGGGGTTTGCGCGATCGGGGCGATGGGGTGAGCTTGTCGCACCACCGCCCCGCTATGATTGTTGCGGGGGTGGCGATGACAGGGCAAGGGCGACCGAATATCCTGCTGATCACCTGCCACGACCTCGGGCGCTTCCTGGGCACCTACGGGATCGCGACGGTGCGAACCCCTGCGCTCGATGCGCTCGCCGCCGATGGGGTCCACTTCACGCGCGCCTTCTGCACCGCGCCGCAGTGCAGCCCCTCACGCGCTTCATTGTTCACCGGGCGGTATCCGCACAGCAACGGCGTGCTGGGGCTGACACACGCCGAATTCTCCTGGGATCTCGGGCCGCATGAGCGCCACCTCGGGCAGATCTTGCGCGAGGCGGGCTACACGACCGCGCTGATGGGCGTCCACCACGAGTCTCGCGGCGGTTCACCAGCGGCGGTCGCGGCGCGTTGCGGCATGGATACCGTGATCCTCGGCGGGCGCGGCGAGGACGTCAGCGACGCGGCCCTCGCCTGGCTGGGCGACGTGGCCAGGGGCGACCGACCGTTTTATCTCCAACTCGGCTATCACGAGCCGCATCGTGTCAGGGCGATGGCGCGCGAGGAGTCGGGCTATATGGGCTTCATCGGCGACTCCATCGCGCCCGACGATGCACGAGGCGTCACGATCCCACCCTATCTCGCCGACACCGTCGGGGCGCGCGAGGAACTGGCCGAGTTGCAAGGGGCGGTGCGGGCGCTCGACGCGGCGGTGGGTCGGGTCCTGGCGGGGCTGCGCGACCTCGATCTGGAGGGGGGGGCGATTGTCCTCTTCACCACCGATCATGGAGTTGCACTGCCGCGCGCCAAATGTTCGCTCTACGATCCCGGCCTGGAGACGGCACTACTCCTGCGCTACCCGGCGCGCGGCTGGCGGGGCGGGCGGGTGATCGACGCGCTAACGAGCAGTGTCGATCTCTGCCCGACACTGCTCGAAGCGGTCGGGCTGCCGGTGTCGGCGCGCATGCAGGGGCGGAGCCTGCTGGCGGCGCTCGACGGTGCGCCATTCGCGCCGCGGGGGGCGATCTTCGGCGAGATGACCTACCACGACTATTACGATCCGCGACGCTGCATCCGTACCGAGCGCCACAAGCTGATCGTCAATTTCAGCGCCGCCCCGGCCTTCATGGATCCGAGCCAATCCTGGCGACGGCGCAGCGTGACCGTCGTTCCGCCCGACCCGGCGCTGGCTTACCACCCCTTGCTCGAACTCTACGACCTCGCCGATGATCCGTACGAGTGGCGCAATCTCGCCGACGAGCCAACCGTCGCCGAGGTCCGGCGTGACCTGCTCGCGCGCCTGCACCGTTGGATGGCCGACACCGACGACCCGCTGTTGATAGGCGCCGTGACGCCGCCGCTGCACCATCGGGCGTTGGAGGCGCTCGTTGGGGAGCGGTGAGGGCTCACCTGGTTTTCCTGCCACTCAAGTGCTGAAAGAAATCGAGGGGGGTGCCGAGGCGCTGTCTTGCCCAGCAGTTGTCGGCAACGCGGACACGTTATGCCGACGTGCCAGGGCTGGTGTGGAGATGCGCCGCCCGCCGCCCAATTGTTCGCCCGTTCGTCAGCGGCGGCACGCTTAGTGCATTAACTGGCGCGCGAGGTGGGATAATACTGGATCGACCTCCTCGCTTGGTGTGATGAGGAGGCTTTATGGAACGATCGACGGGCGGATTTGCCCCGCTCCCGGCGCCGGGCTGGCAATCGCGCCGCGGCGGGGTGCGCGTGTACTTCTGCTGCTGCCCGCTGACACTGCTGCTGGCCCCGCCGCTCCTCCTGGTGCGACTATTGCAGTACGGGTGCTTGCGCCTCATGGGCCGACCCGTCAGCGGATGGTGGGAACGAGCAGACACCAATGCGACGCGTAACAAGGAAGCGGGAAGCCGATGATCCGTCGCTTTCGCGAGCCGGATAACGGCCTTACCCACCTGGCGGGGGCGTTACTCTCCCTGGTAGCGCTCGGCGTGCTGCTCGGCTTGGCGCTCCAGACGGGATCGCCCCGGCATATCATCGCCTTCACCATCTTCGGCCTCAGCCTCGTCGGGCTGTACACCGCGAGCGCCCTGTACCACTCCCTGCCGATCGGCCCGGTCGGTCTCGACCGCTTGCTGCGCCTCGACTGCACGATGGTCTACGTCCTGATCGCGGGAACGTACACACCGTTCTGCCTCGTCGCATTCCAGGGTGCCTGGCGCTGGGGACTGCTGGCCCTGATCTGGAGCCTTGCCCTCGTCGGCACCGTGCTCAAGATGCGGATGATGAATGCGCCGATCTGGCTCTCGACGGGGATCTACATCGCCATGGGTTGGCTGGCTGTCCTCGCCACACCCGCCTTTTTCGCCGCCGTCCCACTCCCTGGGATTATTTGGGTCATCGCTGGCGGGATTGTCTACACGATTGGCGCGATCATCTTCGCGCTGGAGCGCCCCCGGCTGCGCCCGGGCGTCTTCGGGGCGCACGCCCTGTGGCATCTCCTGGTCATCGGCGGGAGCGCCTGCCACGTCTGGGCCGTCGCCCGCTACCTCACCCCACTCGCCTGATCCGCAGCTTCTTGCGAGGCGAGGTCATTGGCCCCGGATCGGCCCGCGCCCCTACCGCGCGGTAGGGGCGCGGGCCGATCCGGAATATCCTTCGGCAACACATGGCGACATATCCCCAAAGTCTACAAGGCCTCCTCGCCAAGCTCATGTTACACTCACCATGACGACACACGTCCGCAGCAAGCGGATAGCGTAGTGACGTTCGTTATCGGGAAGGGACGTCGACGGATATGGCGAAGATCATGGCGGGCAGCGGCGCTGCTGTCACCATGCCGAAGTCCGACAGTTCGGCGGGAGCAATCCGCCGACTCGTCGTCCGACTGGCCTGGCCGGCGATCGTCGAGAATATGCTGCAGAGCGTCTTCGGCGTCGTCCTGCTGCTGCTGATCGCGCGGCTTGGCCCGGCGGCGGTCGCCGGTTTCGGCGCGGCGAACGGGCTGACCATGGTGGCGATGTCCGCGTTCTTCTCGCTCAGCATGGGCGCGACCGTGCTCGTCGCCCATGCCACCGGCGCTCGGACGCCCGGTGCGGCCATACTGGCGGCGAAGCAGTCGCTGGTGCTTGGTGTGATCGTCGGGTTAGCGATGACCGCCGCCGGTGTCATCTTCGCGCCGCAATTGGTGACGGCGATGGGAGCCGGGCCGGATGTCGTGCGCGAGGGGGCCGCGTTTCTGCGCACCTTTTCGCTCGGTGGGGTCTTCATCGTGCTCACGTTCATCGCGGGGGGCGTCCTGCGGGGGACAGGCGACGCGCGTACGCCGATGCTCGTGACGCTCGCCACCCTCGCTCTCGGCCTGCTCCTCGCCTACCCGCTCACGTTCGGGGGACTTGGACTCCCCGCCCTGGGCGTGGCCGGCGCGGGGCTGGCGGGTACGATCACGCGTGGGTTGGGCTGCGTCGTCCTCCTGTTCCTGATGGGTCGGCCCTCCGGGCCGATCCCGCTCACCGGTAGGGCCGGGTGGCGTCCCTCGCGCGAGCCGCTCCGGCAGCTTGTCGCCATCGGCCTTCCGTCGATGGTCGAGGCGCTGTTCCGCTCCGGCGGGATGCTGCTCTTCACGGTGATTGTCTTCCAATTAGGGACCGCCGTGGCGGCGGCGCAGCAGATCGTGCAGCAGGCGGCGTTCCTCTCGATGATGCCCGGCTTCGGCTTTGCCATGTCGGCGACGGCGCTGGTCGGCCAGAGTCTCGGCGCGCGCGACCCGGTGCGCGCCGACCGGGCAACCTGGTTCGCCACCCGCGCCTGCATGACCTGGATGGGGGCGATGGGCGTCGTCTTCTTCCTCGGGGGCGAGTGGATCATGACCCTCTTCTCCGATGATCCGGCGATCATCGCCCAGGGCGCGGCGGCGCTGCGGATCGTGGCTTTGGCCCAGCCGGGTCAGGCACTCGGCATTGTCCTGGCGGGCAGCCTGCGCGGGGCGGGGGATACGCGCTACCCGATGGTGACAACCGGCCTGGCGATGTGGCTCGTGCGCCTGCCGGTTGCCTGGCTCCTCGGTATCGTGCTCGGCTTCGGCCTGGTCGGGATCTATCTCGGCTGGGTCTTCGACTCCATCGTCCTCGGTCTGCTGACCTTATGGCGCTATCGTAGCGGCGGCTGGAAAACCAATCGGCTGGTCAGTCCCGGGCTCGATGCCGACCACCGCGATGGGGAGGACACGCGCGCACTCGGCGGTAGGAATCGGGTGGGGGCCGCTAAGTAGAGTAC
>CADCWN010000250.1 GCA_902806415.1 uncultured Thermomicrobiales bacterium
CACCCCGCCGCCCTCGCCCAATGGCCGCGACACCCGTCCCCGTCCCCCCGGCCCGGAGGAGCGGCGCGGGGCGACCGCGACGAGCGGCGGCAATACGCCGAAGCCGCCGACCCTGATGGATACGCTGCGCTCGCCGCGCTTCTGGCTCACGGTGGCGGCGATCGGGCTCCTCTATTTCTTCATCCTGCCGATCATCTTCCCTGCCAATAGCGATCGGGTCACCGTCTCCTACACGGTCTTTCGCGAGCAGGTCGCGCAGAAGAATGTCAGCGAGATCACCGGTCAGGGCGAGACGATCCAGGGTCTCTTCAAGCAGCCGATCGCCGACCCCGACGCGACGGGCGGCGACAACCAGCGGACCTACAGCAAGTTCTCCACCCAGATCCCGGTCTTCGTGGACGAGAAGACCCTGGAGCCGCTGCTGGCGGAGAACGGGGTGCAGATCACCGCGGAACCGCTGGAGACGCCGCGCTCGGGGCTGCTCAACTTCCTCCTCGCTTTCGGCCCGACGGTGCTGCTGATCGTCGGCTTCATCTGGCTGACGCGGCGCGCGGCGGCGAGCGCGGGCGGCGGCGTCTTCGGCATGGGCCGCAGCCGCGCCAAGCGCTACGACGCCAACGCCGTCGAGACGCCGATCACCTTCCAGGATGTCGCCGGGATCGACGAAGTCGAGAACGAGCTGGTCGAGGTGGTCGACTTCCTGAAGAACCCGGCCAAGTATTCCCGCCTGGGCGGGACGATGCCGAAGGGGGTCCTGCTGATCGGCCCCCCCGGCACCGGCAAGACGCTGCTCGCGCGCGCGACGGCCGGCGAGGCGAGCGTCCCGTTCTTCTCGATGTCCGGCTCCGAGTTCATCGAGATGATCGTCGGCGTCGGCGCATCGCGCGTGCGCGATCTGTTCAAGGAGGCCAAGGAGGCCGCCCCGGCGATCATCTTCGTGGATGAGCTGGATGCGATCGGGCGGCGGCGCGGCGGCGGCAGCATCGTCGGCGGCAACGACGAGCGCGAGCAGACCCTCAACCAACTGCTGGTGGAGATGGACGGCTTCGACTCGCGCCAGGCGGTGATCGTCCTCGCCGCGACCAATCGCGCCGACGTGCTCGACCCGGCGCTGCTGCGCCCCGGTCGCTTCGACCGCCGCGTGACCGTCCAGGCCCCGGATCGCAAAGGTCGCGCCGAGATCCTGCAGGTCCACACCCGCGGCGTGCCGCTGGCCCCGGGGACCAATCTGAACGAGATCGCCTCGGAGACCGTCGGCCTGGTCGGCGCGGACCTGCGGAACCTGGTCAACGAGGCGGCGTTGCTGGCGGCGCGCAAGGGGCGCGACGCGGTCGAGACCGACGACTTCGCCGAGGCGCTGGAGAAGATCGCCCTCGGGGCGGAGCGCAAGCTGACCCTGGCCCCCGAGGAGCGGCGGCGCGTCGGCTACCACGAGGCCGGTCACGCCCTGCTGGGGCTCTTGCAGCCGGAGGGCGACCCGGTGCGCCGCGTGACCGTCATCCCGCGCGGGCAGGCGCTCGGCGTGACGCTGTCGGTGCCGGATGACGATCGCTACAACTACAGCGAGGCGTACCTGCGGGCGCGGATCGTCACCGCGCTGGGCGGTCGCGCGGCGGAGCAGGTCGTTTACAACGAGATCACGACCGGCGCGGAGAACGACATCAAGCAGGTCACCGACCTGGCGCGGGCGATGGTGACGCGCTTCGGGATGAGCCGCGAGATCGGCCTGATCGCCCTGACCGGCAACCAGGAGGGTAACTTCCTGGAGAGCGGGATCGGCGGCTCTGCCTCCCGCCCCTACAGCGACACGACCGCCGAGGTCGTTGATAGCGCGACCAAGCGGATCATCGACGAGTGCTATGCTAAGGCGATCGACCTGCTGACGCGGGAACGCGACCGGCTCGAGTCGCTCACCGAGGCACTGCTGCGCGAGGAGTCCCTCAATGAGGAGCAGATGTTCGCCGCCACCGGTCTGAGCCGCCGCCAGGTGGGGAGCAACCCGATCGCGGCGACCCGCTAACGTGTGGCGCGGGCCGGGGCACCGAGAGGAGCGCCCCGGCCCACGCTGTGTCCGTTGGTTATAGGTACTCGCCCCTGGAGGGCTGGTAGCGGAATGGCCGCTGGTGGGAGAATCGCACGATTCTGCTTGACGACCGTGAAGGGCGCGACTATAATAGCCGTCGTTCACCCACTGGCCGAGGTGGCGGAATAGGCAGACGCGCTAGCTTGAGGGGCTAGTGACCGCAAGGTCGTCAGGGTTCAAGTCCCTGTCTCGGCACCACTGGGGAGGACATGGCGCGGGCTCTGGCCGCGCGCCCGCGTGGGCGATTAGCTCAGTTGGTTAGAGCGCCTCGTTTACACCGAGGATGTCGGGAGTTCGAGTCTCTCATCGCCCACCCGGCACCGCCGCCAGCCGCCCGCGTGAGCAGGCCAAGGTAGCTCAGTTGGTAGAGCATGCGACTGAAAATCGCAGTGTCCGGAGTTCGATTCTCCGCCTTGGCACCACGTTTTCCCAGCTATAGCTAGAAGAATTGGCGGGGTGCTGCATAGCCAGCGCCCCGTACTCGTTTCTGACAGCTACTTTGCCAGCTTACGCGCTCGGGGCGCTCGCGGCGGGCGACCCGCCCCCGTCCTCGGGCGCGGGCGGGTCGGCCAGGAACGCCTCGAGCTTGCTGGCCGCGTCCTGCTGCATGCTCGGCAGGACGTGGGAGTAGGTGTCCATCGTCACGCCGATCGTCGCGTGCCCCAGCCGCTCCTGCACCACCTTGGGGTGGACCCCCTGCATCAGGAGCAGCGTCGCCGCCGAGTGCCGCAGGTCGTGGAAGCGGATGGCGGGGAGCCCGGCCCGCACCAGCAGCGGCTTGAAGGCGCGGCTGACGAGGTTCTGCTGCTCCATCGGCTTGCCGCGACCGTTCGGGAAGATCAGGTCGTGGTCCTCCCAGCGCGACCCGGCCACCGCCCGCTCGACCCGCTGGGCCGCGCGGTGCTCCGCCAGCGCGGCCATCGCCAGCGGCGGCAGCGGGATCGACCGCTGGCCCTTCTTCGTCTTCGGCTCGCTGAACGCCAGCCCGGTCGCCTTGGTGCGGAGCAGCTTGCGCCGGACGTGCAACGCCCCGCGTCCCCAGTCCACGTCGGCCCAGCGCAGCCCCAGGAGCTCGCCCTGCCGCATGGTGGAGGTCAGGGCCAGCAGATAGAGCGCGTAGAGCCGGTCCCCGCGCGACACGGCGAGGAGGCGTCGTATCTGCTCCGGCGAGAGCGGGGCGATCTCGTGGCGGGCCGGGCGCGGCGAGTCGATGGCGTCGGCGGGATTGCGCCCGAGCAGGTCCCAGCGCACCGCCTGCCGCAGCGCGCTGTGCAGGATGGCGTGGACGTACTGGGCGCTGCGGGGCGACAGGCCCTTGTCCAGCAGCGTGCTGGTCAGCCTCGACAGGTCCTGCGCCGTCAGCTTGGTCAGGGCGAGCTTGCCGAGATACGGGACGATGTGGAGGCGCACGTTGCCGCTGTAGGCCGCGAAGGTGCTGGCGGCGAGCCGGTGCCGCGCCGTGTCCTTCAGCCAGCGGTCGAGGAACTGCGCCACCGTCTGCCGCTCGACCGCGACCGGGATGCCGCGCTGCTGGTCGCGCAGGATGCCCTTGAGCGTCTCGGAGACCTCGCGCTTGGTCTTGCCATAGATGTACTTGCGCTTGCCGGTCACGGGATCG
>CADCWN010000251.1 GCA_902806415.1 uncultured Thermomicrobiales bacterium
GACATCATCCAGGTCGTCTCCGACCGGCGCTATCTCAGCTTTATGTACAGCTACCCGAACCTCATCCCCCTGCCCCCCGCGCTCGTGCGCCGGATCGTCGCCGCCGTCGAGCCGTTCGCCTTCGACCGCATCTACGGAGCCTGGTGGGACCGGATCGTGCCGACCGACGCCAAAGCTGCCGTCGCCCGCTCCGCCGCGCGCTACATCGCCGCGCTCGAAGGCCACCTGCCCAATATCCGCGCGCAACTCGACAACGGCGCAAGCTGACCCCCACCCTCCCCGCGTCGGGGAGGGTCGCCGCCGCAGCGGCGGGGAGAGGTCCGTCTCCCCTCAGACCGGCTCAAGCGACCGATGCGGCGGCGGCGGTAACTCCACTTCGATCGGGTCGCCCGCGTGGACCAGCCCCCCGGCGAGGACGACCGCCATCACCCCGGCCTTGCGGATCAGCGCGCCGTTCGCATCGCGGTCGAGGGTCGCCGCCATCAGGCCGGGATGGAGTCCATCGAGTTGCGCGCAGGGATTGCGCAGGCCGGTGATCTCGACCGTCGCCTCCGCGCCGAGGCGCAGCCGCGCGCCGGTCGGCAGCCCGAGCAGATCGATCCCGCGCGTGGTGATATTCTCGCCCATCTGCCCGGCCTCGACCGCGAAGCCGGCGTCGCGCAACTCCTGGTGCAACTCGGCGTGGATCAGGTGGACTTGCCGATAGTTCGGCTGATCGGGCTCCCGCGCCACCCGCGAGCGATGCTGCACCGTCGCCCCCAGGTGGGCGTCGCCCTCGACGCCGAGCCCCTCAAGTAATCTGATCGTCGCCTCGTTCTCCTTACTGAACGCGTGTGCCGCGCTGCGACTCACCGCCGTAATCGTCCCGTCCATCAACTTTCCTCCTCCTAATAACGGTCACCGCAGAGGCGCAGAGGCGCAGAGGGCCGCAGAGAAGAAACGAAAATATTGTCATCCTCTCTGTGAATCTCTGCGCCTCTGCGCCTCTGCGGTGATCATCCCCTACCCCCGCTTGGCCAGCGGATCGGCATGGCGCAGGACCAGCCGCCACTCGCCCGACTCGCGCCGGTAGAGATGGGTGACGCGCAACGTCCGATCGCTGTGGTACTCCAGGCCGGTCGTGCAGGCGAGATCGGTGCCGACGACGCAGGAGAGGGTCTCGACCGGCTCGGCCTCCATCGGGATCCCTTGTCCGGCCCACCAGGTCCAGCGCTCGCGCACGGCCACGCCGCCCCGCTCGACCCCGCCGCGCGCGTTCATCGTGCTGACATCGTCGCCCCGCGACCAGAGGGCCAGCAACTCGGGCAGCGCCTCCGGGTCGGCATGGAGCCGCCGCAAGGCGCTGTAGAACCGCGCCTCGACCGCCAGCACCCCCGCCGCGTCCCCATCGACCATCCCCTGTCCGCCCTTTCGCTCGCCGCCCGCCGCCACCCTCGCCGAACATGCTACCATCACGCGCAGCCCGATTCGGCACGATCGCCGCTCGGGCACCATCCCCGGCGCGATGATACCACCGCGCCCGATTCCCCGAGGAGGATCAATGGCCCAGCTATTGATGCGCCGCCCGCACCTGCGCGACCTGCCCGCTGTCCGGCCGCTCCCGGAGGGGTATTTCCTGCGCGAGTACGCCGGACCCGCCGATCTGCGGACGCTGAACGCGACGTTGCAGGAGGCGTTCAGCGAGCCGTGGGATGAGTCGCGCGCGCGCCGCGAGCTGATCGACGTCCCCGGCGTCAAGGCGATCTACCTGATCGAGAGCGGGGGCGCGATTGTCGGGACGGCGTCGAGCAAGATCGTCCCCGACCTCTATCGCGGCGCGGGCTATGTCCACTGGGTCGGCGTCGCCAACGCCCATCTGCGGCGCGGGCTCGCCGCCGTCCTGCTCGATCGCGTGCTGCGCGACTTCGCGGAGCGCGGGCACCGCGATGCCGTGCTCGAGACGGACGACTTTCGCGCCCCGGCGATCAGCGCCTATCTGCGATCCGGCTTCCTGCCGGTCTATGATGTGCGCGGCGAGGATCATCGCGAACGCTGGTCGGCGATTTTCCAGGGATTGTTCGGTCGCTGAGCGCGGCGCTCCTTCAGCCAGACCACTCCGACTGCCGACGACAGATTGCACGCTATAGGAACGGAGACGAACGATGCCACGGATCGACGCCAGCGGGGTGGACCTCTTCTACGAGTCGGCGGGCGAGGGGACGCCGCTCGTCTTGCAGGCGCATCACCATATCGCCTGGATGCCCTACCAGATCCCCTACTTCTCGCAGTTCTACCGCGTCATCACCTTCGATCGGCGCGGCACCGGGCGCTCGGCCAGCCCGCCCGGCGACTGGACCGCCGCCGACCTCGCGCGCGACCTGCGCAATCTGCTCGACGCGCTCGGGATCGAGCGGGCGATCGTCGGCGGGGCCTCGCTCGGCGGGGTGATCAGCTGCCAGTTTGGCCTGGATTATCCGGAGCGGTCGCTGGCCCTGGTCCTCGGCCACACCGTCCCCTACCTCTGGCCGCTCGGCGCGCGTTGGCTCGACGACCAGATCGCGGCGGCGGGCCAGGGGAAACCGGCGGTCGTCAACCAGCCGCGCTCCTACGATTGGGAGACCGACGGCCCGCCGACGAGCAATCCCGCGCGGCGCGGCACCCCGCCCGCCGCGTTCGCCGCGACCCTCAACTCCGGCCTCGGCGGCACGCCCGCGTCGGCGGTGCAGGCGCTCAAAGCTCTCGCCACCTGGGATCTGCGCCCCCGCTACCCGGAGCTCAACCGCCTCGCGGTGCCGACGCTGGTAATCGTCGGCGGCCACGAGCCGCAGAAGACCCTCGAACTCTCCTACGAATGGCACCAGCAGATTCCGGGCAGCGAGTTCGGCGTCCTGCCGGATGCCTACCATGCGGCGGCGCGCGAAGAGCCGGTCGCCTGGAATGCGGCGGTCCATGGTTTCCTCCGGCGACACGGGCTGTGAGGGTAGCATCCCGCACCGGGTTCGCACGACAGCGGCAAACTTTGGGGATATGTAGTGCCTGAGGGGCGAGGTGTAGGCCGGGAAGGTACGCCCGCCGCGATTAGGGCGTGATCCCCACTCAGGCGGCTAGCTGGTGCCCGACGCCTCCCCATCGAAGGCTTCCAGCACCGGGGCAAGCGCCTCGATACCCGCCAGGGTGCTGGGATCCGGGATGATCTGCAAGTGGGTCGCGCCCGCGCGGCGGTAGGCGTGCAACCCCGCCGCGATTTCCCCCGGTGTGCCACCGAGGGGCGGGTTGGTCGCCCCCTGCTTACTCTGCCGACCGAGGAGGTTCACGCGGACGGAGGCGGTGCGGGTCAGGGTGGCGGGGTCGCGCCCCGCCTCGCGGCAGGCGGCGTCCACCGTCTCGCGGCGCTCGGCCACGATCTCGGGCGCGGTGTGGAAAATGTTCCACTGGTCGGCGTAGCGCGCGGTCAGCTCGAGCATCCGCGGGCTGCTGCTGCCGATCATGATCGGCGGGCCACCGGGGCGCGGGCCGCGCGGGCGCAGCTCGCAGTCCCGCGCCTCGTGATACGTGCCGGAAAAGTCCACCCTCCCGCCCTTCAGCAGGCCGTGGATGATCGTCAGCGCCTCCGCGAAACGGCTGACCCGGTGATCGAACGGGTAGCCGAAGGCGCGGAACTCGTACTCATTCCAGCCCGCCCCGATCCCCAGGATGAGCCGCCCGTCGCTGATTTCCTCCACCGTGTCGGCCATCTTCGCCAGCAGCGCCGGGTTGCGAAAGGCGGTGCAGAGGACGAGGGTGCCCAACTCGACGCGCGTGGTGATCGCCGCCAGGGCCGCCAGGATCGACCACCCTTCCCAGACCCCCGCCTGCTCCTCGCGACGCGGCATGTGATAGTAGAAGTGATCCACGATCCAGAGCGAGTCGAAGCCGATCTCCTCCGCACGCCGCGCCATCGCCGCGAGGTCGGCCCAGCGCGGCGTCTCCCGCGCCATCCCGCCCTCGATCGTCGGCAACAACACCCCGACTTTGCAGTCGCGTCCCGCGTCCTGTTCCGCTCGCGCCATCCCCAACCTCCTTCGCGACGACGTGTATGCGGCGCGACCGACATCCCGGTGGGCACTGCGGCGTTGCAGGGCGGAGAGGACATCACCGAGGGAAAGACCATCCGCGCGCCGACCGAATGGGAGTCCCAGGGTAGGGCCTGGCGTGGGGCGTGTCAACGGGTGCCGCGCCAGCGATTGTGCTGTGCCACTAGCTGTCTGCGGCGCAGACTTTTGGGCATTCTTGACAGGGCGGTGAGGTTGCTCTAGGATGCTGGTCAACGAAGACAGCAATATCGTGCAAGAACTCAGCCCGCTCGAAGGGGAGGCCATGACTGTAGGCACATCGGCCACAGATCGCGACGGCACTCTTTCGCGCCCCTCTGCCCCGCCAGGCCCGATCCTCGACGACTCTCCCACCGCCGCACGCCGGATCGGTCCGTAGCGCGGGCGAATCGCTCGCGCCGCACATCGCGATGGCGTGACGTGTCGGACAAAATAGCTTACAGTACACCTTACATTTCGTCGGATGATGTAATAGAGGAGGGGCAGATGGCGAAGATCCCCACGCGGCTCGCGACGTATCGCCTGACGCGGCGCACGCTAATCCTGGGTTCATTGGCCGCGTTCGCCACCGCGTGCGGCGGTGCCGATACCTCCGCGCCCCCGCAATCGTCCGGTGCGCCGCAGTCTTCATCGGGCGCGCAGGCATCTATCGCGCCGACCGCCGCCCCCAAGGCGGGCGGCACCCTGATCATCCGGCAATGGACCGGCGATCCGCCCGACCTGGATCCGTTCCTGAATGTCACCTTCCGCGCGCAGGAATTCGCCGGATTCTTCTACAGTCGCCTGCTCAAGTTCGATGCCGGACCCGGCACCCAGCCGAATTCCTTCATCCCGGCCCCCGATCTGGCCGAGAGTTACCAGATCTCGCAGGATGGCCTGACCTACACCTTCAAGCTGCGCGCCAATGCCAAGTGGCAGAACAAGGCCCCGCTCAACGGGCGCGCGGTGACCTCAGACGACGTGATCTACTCCTTCGAGCGGTTCCGCAAGGTCTCGCCCCAGAAGGGCAACCTCGACATGGTGAAGGAGGTGAAAGCCCCGGACCCGCAGACGGTGGTCTTCACCCTCAACAATGTCTTCGCCCCCTTCGAGACGACGATCGCCTCGCCGATGCTCTGGATCATGCCGAAGGAGGTGATCGAGGCCGACGGCGACGCGCGCAAGCGGGTCATCGGCAGCGGCCCTTTCATCTTCGATCGCTTCGAGAAAGGGGTGCAGGTCGTCGCCAAGCGTAACCCCGACTACTACTTCCAGGGGACGCCGTATGTCGACGAGGTCGCGCTGCTGATCGTCCCCGAGGAGGCGACGGCGGTCGCCGGGGTGCGCGCCAAGTCGATCGACATCTCCGGCCTCACGGCGAGCGACCGCAAGGCGGTCGGCACCTCGGATCCCGACATCAAGATCCTCGAATACCCACAGAATCAGCTCTACTTCATGTACTGGCGACTCGAGGCACCGCCCTTTAACGACGTCCGCGTGCGGCAGGCAGTCTCGCTGGCGCTCGATCGGGACGAGATCATCAGCGTCCTCTGGGAAGGGACCGGGTATCCCAACAGCGCCCTGCCGGCGGGACTGCGCTCGTTCTACCTCGATCCGCGCAGCGCGGCGATGGGGCCGAACGCGAAGTATTTCAAGCGCGACGTGGAGGGGGCGAAGAAGTTGCTGGCCGACGCCGGGTTCGCGGGCGGGCTGAAGGTGCCGCTGATCGCCAGCCTCAATGCCTACGGCAACACCTTTAACCAGAGCGTCGAGCTGGTGATCAAGCAGTTGAAGGACGCGGGGATCACCGCCGATCTGCGCCCGCAGGACTACTCGGCCTATATCAGCAGCACCTTCCTCGGCAAGTTCGATCCGGGGGTGATGGTGTGGGGGCTGGAGACCCCCTACCAGGAGCCGCACGACTATCTCTACAACATGTACCACCCGAAGGGCGGGCGCAACCACGGCGGCGTCAACGACACCAAGCTGACCGAGATGATCGAGAAGCAGGCGACGACGCTCGACAAGGCCGCGCGCAAGGCGCAGATCGACGACATCCAGCGCTACCTGGGCGAGCAGCAGCACTACGTAATGGGCGTGGCCGGCAACACGGTGATCGCCACCCAGCCCTGGGTGAAGAACTTCTTCTACGAGACCGACTACGGGCGGGGCGGCGAGTATGTCCCGAAGCTTTTCCTCGACGGCAAGAAGTAGCCGGGCCACGGTGAGCCTCGCCGCGGAAGAGGAGCGCGATGCAACGATACATCCTCCGCCGCCTGCTGCTGACGATCCCGGCCCTCCTCGGGGTCACCATCCTCGTCTCGGCGATGGTCCGCCTCCTGCCGGGGGATGCCGTCGCGCTGATGCTACAAGAGTACAACTCCTACGCGCAAGACGCCGAGGATCTGCGCGCCCGGCTCGGGTTGAACAAGCCGTTCCATGTCCAGTATCTCGACTGGATCGGCGGGATCGCACGCGGCGACCTCGGGAACTCGTTGCGCGACCAGACGCCGATCCGCGACGAGCTCGCCACGCGGTTGCCGGTCACCCTGGAACTCGGCCTGCTCGGCCTGCTCATCTCGCTGCTGATCGCGATCCCCCTCGGGGTCTACTCGGCGGTGCGCCAGGACACCATCTCCGATTACCTCGCGCGCAGCGGCGCGATCGCGATGCTGGCGATCCCCGGCTTCTGGTTCGGGACGCTGGCGATCACCCTCCCCGCGCTCTGGTTTAAGTGGACCCCGCCCCTGCGCTACACGCGCCTGAGCGAGGATCCCGGCAAGAACCTCGGCCAGATGATCCTCCCGGCGGTCATTCTGGGGATCGGCCTCTCCGGATCGCTGATGCGCCTGACACGGGCGCAGATGCTCGAAGTGCTGCGCCAGGACTATATCCGCACGTCGCGCGCGAAGGGGCTGAACGAGCGCGCGACGATCTTCCGCCACGCCCTGCGCAACGCGATCATCCCGATCATCACGCTGCTCGGCTTGCAGATGGCGGTGCTGATCGGCGGGGCGGTGGTGCTGGAGAGCATCTTCGTCCTCCCCGGCATGGGGCGCTACCTCCTCGAATCTCTCAATAGTCGCGACTATCCGGTGGTGCAGGCGATCGTGCTGATCTTCGCCTCGATGATCATCATGGTCAATCTGGTCGTCGATCTGATGTATGCCTGGCTCGACCCCCGGATCCGCTACAGCTAGCCGAGACCGCCGAGCCGGGCGAGCAGGGCAGGAGTGATCGATGCGCATCGAGCAGCAAAAAGGGCGCGCCCCGAACGGGCTGACGGCGGCAGCACCCCAAGCCAGGGCGCGGTTGCAACCGGAGAGGCCCCGCCCCGCGCGGGCGCTCTGGCATTTCGCGCGCCGCAAGCCCCTCGGCGCGGCGGGCGGTCTGCTCGTCCTGGTCCTGATCATCACGGCGCTCTTCGCCGACATCATCGCGCCCTACGCCTACGATGTCGGCCAGGGAGTCGAGCGGCTCAAGGGACCGTCGCTGCGCCACCTCTTCGGGACCGATAACCTGGGCCGCGACCTGTTCAGCCGGATCGTCTACGGCTCGCGGATCTCGATCGCGGTCGGCTTCGGCGCGGTCCTCGTCGGGACCGGCCTCGCGACCCTGATCGGGGTCGTCTCCGGCTACTTCGGCGGGGCGTTCGATCTGATCTTCCAGCGCCTGATCGACGCCTGGGTCGCCTTCCCGGCGATCATCCTGCTCGCCTGCCTGGTGACGATCTCGACCACGCGCGACACCAGCCCGACCACCTCGATCGCCATCGTCGCCCTCGCGCTCGGCCTGGTCGTGGCGGGCGGATCGTCGCGCGTCGTGCGGAGCGCCGTGCTCGGTATCCGTGACATGCCCTACATCGAGGCGGCGCGCTGCACCGGCTGCAGCGACCTCCGCATCATCCGGCGCTACATCCTGCCCAATATCCTCGCGCCGGTCCTCATCCTCGCGACGGTGCAGTTGGGCGGCGCGATCCTGGCCGAATCGACCCTCAGCTTCCTCGGTTTCGGCGTGAAGCCGCCGATGCCCGCCTGGGGGAGCATGTTGGCCGGCTCGGGGCGACAGTATTTCCTCGTCGCCCCCTGGCTGGCGATCTGGCCGGGGCTGGCGATCAGCCTGGCGGTCTTCGGCTTCAACATGCTCGGTGACGCCCTGCGCGATGTCCTCGATCCCCGCCTGCGCGGCAGCCAGCGGAAGTAAGACCCCGGCTCGTATCGCTCGCCGCCAGGGTGGGTGCGGCGAGCCGCCTCACGCACCCTCGTCGCTCCCCGTCGCTCCGGGCAACCCGCGCGATCACGCCAATACGAGGCGACCGCACGAATCATCCGCATCACGCTATGCCAGCTTGGCGATAACACAGGCTGTCGGCACCGCCTCTCCCTCTTGCACGGCCACCCTCTCGACGGAAAAACCGGCATCGCGCAGGATGCTCGCCAGGGCGTCGGCGAATCCTTGCGGCGCCCCGGCCTGTGGCCACGACGGCGGTTGGTGGAAAAGGGAGAGCGTGCCGCCTGGTCGCAGGAGCCGACCGATCAAGTCCAGTTCCCGGGCGGGCTGCCGCCAGAAAAGGCCGACGTTCACCGCGAAGATCTTGTCGAACCGCGCCCCGCCAAAATCAGCCTCGGCCAGCGTGGTCGCCCGGAAAAGCGCCCTGCCAGCGGCGACATGCCAGCGATTGCGCCGCTCGGCCCGCGCGATCAGCGCCGCCGAGCGGTCGATGGCAATCACGCGACCGCCGACCAGTCGCTCACAAATAGCCGTGACGGCTACACCATGCCCGCAGCCGACCTCCAGCACCCGATCATCCGGCCCGACGGCCAGCATCTCGACTGCCCAGCGAAGTCGGCTGGCCACTGTTCTTGCTGTCATCTGCCCCACTCCTCTGTTGCCCCTACCCTGTCGTTCAACTATACTCGCTGAAGTGTCCGTACACACTGCCAGCAGCATACTCACGTGAGTAAAGGGTTCTCTTGTTACAGCAATCGACACATCCGGCAGTGGCGCAGCCCCAGCGCGCGAGCCCGATGACGATCCTACTCCTGCTCAGTGGACTCGTGTACGGCGGCGCGATGGTGGCGATGGCGCTCGGGCCACGCTCGCCAGCCTGGGTCGCGGCGCGCGGGCAGATCGTCGCCACCGTCTTCCTCGGCGTCTTCATCGAAGCCCTCCCCTTCCTGCTCCTCGGCACCCTCGCCTCCGGGGCGATCCAGGTCTTCGTCGCGCCCGAGGCGTTGCGCCGCTTCAGCCCGCGCTCGCCGGTCGTCGCGGCACTCGCGGGGGCGCTGCTGGGCCTCTGCTTCCTGCCGGTCTGCGAGTGCGGCACCGTGCCGGCCACGCGACGTCTGCTCGCGAAAGGGGCGCCGCTGCCGCTCGGCCTCGCCTTCCTCCTCGCCGCGCCGACGGTCAACCCGGTCGTGATCGTCAGCACCGCGATTGCCTTCCGCGGCCAGCCGGGAATCGTGGTCGGGCGCATCGCCCTGACGGTGCTCGTGGCGACGATCGTCGGGGTCGTCGTCGGGCAGGCGGCGCGACCGGGTGCGGTCCTGCCGCCGCCGATGGGCGGCGACGACGACCGGCACGATCGGGCGACGGGAAATCGGCTGTCGCGGCTCCTGCGGCACACCGGCGACGAGTTCTTCGAGATGGCCCGCTACTTGACGACCGGTGCGGCGATCGCCGCGACCTTCCAGGCGTTCGTGCCGCAAGCGGCGCTCCTGGCGCTCGGGCAGGGGCCGGTCGTGTCGGTCCTGGTGTTGATGGCGCTCGCCGTCGTCCTCTCGATCTGCTCCACCGTCGACGCCTTCGTCGCGCTGGCCTTCGCCGGGAGCTTCCTGCCCGGCGCGCTCCTCGCCTTCCTCGTCTTCGGCCCGATGATCGACCTCAAGAGTGTCCTGCTCTTCGACACCACGTTCGACCGCCGCACCGTCACGGCGGTCGTCGCGCTGACCACCGCCCTGGTCATCGCGCTGACGGTGACGATCAATCTGTTGACGGCATAGGAGCGGCGATGCGGCCCCGACCGGCGCGACGACAACTCAACCCCGTGGCCCTGATCGAGGCGCTCCTGCTCGGCGCGCTCGGCTTGATGCTGCTCTCCAAGGCCGCGCGCGGCGTCCTGGCCTATTACATCCACCCGCGTTACGCGCCGCTGGTCGTCGGCGGCGCGCTCGTCCTCCTGCTGATCGCGGCGGTCCGGGCGCGCGGCATCGTCGACGCGGACGCGGAGTCGTTGCGCGGGCGCTGGCCGGGCTATCTGTTGGTCGCCGCGCCGTTGCTGATCGGGATCCTGATCCCCGCCCGCCCGCTCGGCGCGGATGCGCTGCCCGCCGACACCCTGCCGGGGAGCACGCCGGGCCAAGGCGCGATCCCGCTCGGGGGCGACACGCGGGACTGGACCCTGCTGCACTGGGGGACGGCGCTGGCGACGAGCGAGCGCGAGGTGGCGGAGCAGCCGGTCGATCTGATCGGCTTCGTCCACCAGGACCCGCAGCGCGCGCCCACAGGCTTCATCGTCGCCCGCTACGCGATCGCCTGCTGCATCGCCGACGTGAAGGGGATCGGGATCCCGGTCGTCTGGCCGGAAGGCGCGACACTCGCGGCGAACAGTTGGGTACGGGTGCGGGGAACGTTCGGGCAGACGACGATCAGCGGGCGCCCCACGCCCGCGATCCTCGCCACGGCGGTCGAAACGGTGCCACAACCGGACGAGCCGTATCTCTATCGCTGATCGGAGCGCTGGGTCACCGCGCACGCCGCACGCCCCCTGACACAAGGGGAGCGTGCAGGCGCAGCTACCGACAGCAGCTACTGATAGAGGAAAAGCCCCGCGCAGGCCGCGAGCGCGAGAATGAACGGCAGGCGCACGCGCTTCGTCCCCACGAGCTCGAAGGCGGCCAGGGCGATCACGATGCCCCAGCGATCGACGCCGGGCTGGCGCATGATCGTCCAGACGACGCTGAGCAGGATCCCAACGACCGCCAGCGCGACCCCGCGCATCGCACCGCCGACCCACCGCGCCCGCGCGATCCGCGCGTATCCCGCCGCGACGAAGAGGACCAGGAAGGCCGGGAGGACGATCGCGATCAGGGCGAGGATCGCGCCCGCGGGGCCGTAGGTGAGGTAGCCGAGGCTGATCACCCAGAGCCCGTTCGGGCCGGGGCTGAGTTGGCCGATCACGACCGAGCGACCGAACTCCGCGTCCTCGGCCCAGCCCTCGGCGAGGAGGTCCTGGCGCAGGCTCGGCAGATTGCTGAGGCCGCCGGTCGAGAAGAGCGACGCCTTCAGGAAGATCAGGAAGTAGTGGAACGGGTCGATCACCGCCGCGTCACCGTATCGGCCCCATCCTCGGCGAGCGACCGCGCCGGGAAGAGGAGCGCGCCCAGGCCGATCGCCGCGAGGACGACGAGCGCGACCGAGAGGCGCAGGACGATGATCGCCAGCGCCGCCCCCGCGACGATCAGTGCGCTCGCCGCCAGCGCGCCGGGGCCGTCGCGCCGCGCCGTCCGGGCCAGCGGGCGCAGGTAGTTGACCCCCACCAGCAGCATCGCGCCCGCCGTGGCCGGGACGACACCGCGCAGGGCGGCGGGGACCGCCGGGTGACCCTCGAAGCGCGTGATCAGCGCCGCCAGCAGACAGGTGATCGCCGCGCTCGGCAGCAGCAACCCGGCGAGGGAGGCGACGATCCCGCGCACCCCGGCCAGCTTGCGCCCGATCAAGATCGTCAGGGCGATCAGATTGATCCCCGGCGTGAGGGTGCAGAGGCTGAGGAAATGCAGCAACTCCTCCGGCGTCAGCCAGGGGTGCCGCGCGGTGAACTGCTCCTGGATGAGGAACTGCGTCGAGGCCCCGCCGCCGAACGATTGGAAGCCGATCCCGGCCCAGAGGCGGAACAGTCGCCAGGGGCCGGGGGGCGCGTCGTGGTCCGTCACCAAGGCATCTCTCGGGGGGCAAGTCTGCGTCGGGCGGATCGGACGCACCGGGGAATGGTTGCGGTCGAGTGAGGTGGTCGGTCGCGCCAGCCGAGGGCCGCAGTATAGCAGACCACCCGCGCGATACGGCTGCAGCCGCCGCCAGTACCCGCTCATAACCGGCATATGCACCCCTGCGATGCGAACGCACTTTTGCTATACTTGGCCTGCTCGCCCGCTCCGCGCCACGCCATGGTGCCGGGCGACCGCCCATCACGGCAACACGCCTGGTCCGATGCAAGAGGACCACTCTTGTCGCGGTGTCAGCCATCCGACTCGGTAGCTCAATGGCAGAGCAACTGACTTTTAATCAGTGGGTTGTGGGTTCGAGTCCCACCCGGGTCACCATGATGCCGATTTCCCTGTAACTACGGGGGAATCGGCCCACTCGCCTCCCCCTCACGATCGGTCGAAATCCCGCTCTCGGCGCACGAATCAGTTGCGGCAGAACTCCGGCGGAAGTCTGCCCCAGCGCTGGCCAATGCCGGGCGTATCAACGCGCGCGGAGGAGGCGTACCATGGCATCCAGGAAGGCACCACTGATTCGCGGGTACCGGGAGGTCGACATGGGGGGCACACCGCTGGAGGAGCTGGCACACCGGCACCAAGATGCGCTGGAGGCGGACCAGAAATCGCCGAAGACGTGTCGGCATTACGCGTGGGGGGCGCGGCAGGCGATCACCGACCTCGCCACGCTCCTCGAGCGACCGCCGGCGCTGGCCGACTGGCTGGATCCCGACCTGCAACGGCGCCGCTATCGCCTCTTCGCCGAGCGCGAGCGCAGCGGCAGGTGGCGGCGCGCCACGACCTGCTGCCAGTTCCGCGCCGACAGCGGCTGGGAATCCTTCCTCGTGCGGGAGGGGCTGATGGCCGCGGGGGAACGGATCATGGGGCGGGCAATCCGCCGCCCACGCGATACCACCCCGCAGAAGGCGCCGGTCTCGCTCGAGCTGCTGCGGCGCATCCCGACCCTCTACGACCAGGACCGCTACGAGCAGCTCGCGGAGTTGGTGCGGATCCTGACCCTCGTCGACACCCTGGTGCGCGCGGAGGGGCTCTGCGCCATCCGCTGCGACGAGTACGACCGGCGCACCGGCGTCGTGCGGATCACTCGTCCCAAGGGGGGCGGCAGCCGGGCGGTGCAGCTATCGCGCCACACCCAGCGCGTGGTCACCCGCTACCTCGATCTGCGCGCGGCGCGGCTGCAACAGCGCGGCGCGGCGCTGAGCGGCACCGACCCGCTCTTCGCCACGATCCACGAGCGCCTGTCCTGGCCGGTTACTTCATCCGACCTATTTTGCTGGCAGTCTAAGCGCGAGAGTGCGAAGATCCATTGGCGGATGGAGTAACCGGCCAGGACAAC
>CADCWN010000252.1 GCA_902806415.1 uncultured Thermomicrobiales bacterium
GCGCCGAGCGTCCGCGGGCTGCTCCACACGCCGTGGTAGAGGTGCAGGAAGAGCGCGGCCATCGTCACGAGGTAGAACACCGAGACGTACCACTTGCTGAACCCGGCCACCACGTTCCCGTAGATGTTCGTGTCGCTGTAGCCCGGGAAGACGACGCGCCAGGTGAAGTGCGCCAGGTGGAAGACGATGAAGAACAGCAGCAGCGCCCCGCCCCACCGGATGCTCCTGGAGGCAAACGTCGAGACGGCCCACTGCGTGCCCTTGACGTACGCCACCGGCCGCGCCGCCTGCTTCTGCCGCGTGAGCTGCACGGCCGCCACGACGTGCAGCACCACGGCGCCGAGCAGCGCGGCGCGCGCGAGCCAGAGCAGCCCGCCCAGGTCGTGGAGGAAGCGCGCGTAGCCGTTCATCGCCTCGGGGCCCTGGAACATCTGCAGGTTGCCGAGCATGTGACCGACGACGAACCCCACGCCGATCAGCCCGGTCACCGCCATCACGACCTTCTTACCGATCTGCGACTTCCAGAAGTTCAGCACCCACATGGGGGTTGGTGTCTCCGAGAGTGTATGAAGAAGGACGCCCGGAACGGCGGAAGAGCGACGAAGGAAGAAGGAGTGCTCACTTCCTTCTTCCCTCTTCCGCCGTTCCGGAACCACCCGACATCGCCAGGACGCTCCCTACAGCTTCAGCGCCCCCATCGGCTCGCGCACCGCGTCGGCGCTCTTCTGCAGTGCAACGCGCTCGTCGTTCGTCAGTTCCACCTCGATCACCTGCTCCAGCCCGCCGCGGCCCAGCTTGCACGGGACGCCGAGGAAGAGCCCCTCCATGCCGTACTCCCCCTGCAGGTAGGCCGCGCACGGGAGGATGCGCTTCTGGTCGCGCACGATCGCCTCGACCATCTGCACCGCGCCGGACGACGGCGCGTAGTACGCGGAGCCCGTCTTGAGGTACTTGACGATCTCCGCCCCGCCGTTGCGCGTGCGCGTGACGATCGCGTCGAGCTGCTCGCGCGGCATCAGCTGCGTGACGGGGATCCCGCTCACCGACGTGTAGGAGACGAGCGGCACCATCGTGTCGCCGTGACCGCCGAGCACCATCGCCTGGATGTCGCGCACGCTCACGTCGAGCGCCTCGGCGAGGAACGCGCGGTAGCGCCCGGTGTCGAGCACGCCGGCCATGCCGAGCACGCGCTCGCGCGGGAAGCCGGTGACTTCCTTCGCGACGTACGCCATCACGTCGAGCGGGTTGGACACCATGATCACGATCGCGTCCGGCGACGTGCGCTTGATGTTCTCCGAGACCTGCTTGACGATCCCCGCGTTGGTGTTCAGCAGGTCGTCGCGCGACATGCCGGGCTTGCGCGCGATCCCGGCGGTGATCACGACGATGTCGGAGTCGGCCGTCTCGTCGTAGCCGTTCGTCCCGACCACGCGCGCGTCGAACCCCTCGATCGGCGCGCTCTGCCACTGGTCGAGCCCCTTCCCCTGCGGGACGCCCTCGGCGACGTCGACCATCACGACGCGCCGCGCCAGCTCCTTCTCCGCAACCCGCTGGGCCGTTGTCGCACCGACGTTCCCGGCGCCAACGACCGTGACCTTGTTGACCATGCGCTCTGCGTGCTCGGGTGATGTGGATTAGCCCGCGCAACTTACC
>CADCWN010000253.1 GCA_902806415.1 uncultured Thermomicrobiales bacterium
ACTAGGGCGTGTCGTCAGATGCCCCATGGTGCGTACTGGCAGCGGGAGTGATTCACGGCGCCGCCAACGATCAAGGGTACATGACGGGTGTGGTGTGGCTTGGTTGAGGGGTGAAAGGTGATTCGGTAAATGTTCGAGTATCTCGTTAACCTGATTGAGCATCACCTTGCTCGGCAGTCAGAGGCAATTGTGGCAATATCTGGTCACGGTGGTTCGGGAAAATCAACATTGGCAGAGAGGCTGGGCGGGCGATTCGGAGTAGCCGATAACCAAATTATTCGCATGGATGGCCTGTATGCGAAGAACTACCTCCAAGCAAAGGACATATTTGATCTCCATGACTGGTCAGCGCTTCTAAGTCTATTGTCACATGTCCGCAGCAGTGATCGGCTACGGTACTTAAAGCGCAACGATAAAGAAGTTGAAGCCCTTGTTGATGTACCCAAACCACAGGTGGTTATTGTCGAGGGAATTCGCCTCATCCGTCCGGAGATATTGCCTTTTGTGGATATCAGCGTGTGGATAGATTGTCCTTTAGATGTTGCTGCGGACCGTGCAAAGAAACGAAATCGCCTACAAGGCGATAGCGACGAAGAAATTGCGTTGTGGGATACAAAGTGGGTTCCGGAAGCCAAGCTGTACATGGAGCAAACTTCTCCCGACAAAATCGCGAGTTTCATATTCACCGAGTATAGTCAGGGCGTGTCTTCAGTTGGGCAGGAGGGCCGTGGCGACGAGGTCCTACCCGACCACGGCTCGAATAATGGACGCTTCAAGTAGTCCGCACAAGCGGCGAAATAACGCGCGCCGATCGGGTGGTACAATCTCGGTCAACTGTCTGTCGCAACGGCGCGGTAGCTATCGCAGTGTGGGAAGGGGCGGTCGGTGGCGACGGATGGGGCACGCGCGGGCGGGAATCGGGCGCTCATCCTGGGCGCGACCCTGCTGGCGACCTTCCTCACGGCGATGGAGGCGACGGTCGTCAGCACCGCGATGCCAACGATCATCGGCGAATTGCGCGGGCTGAACCTCTACGCCTGGGTCTTCTCCGCCTACCTGCTGACCTCCACCGCCACCGTGCCACTCTACGGTCGCCTGGCCGACATGGTCGGGCGCAAGCCGGTCTTCATCGCCGGGATCACGCTCTTCCTCCTCGGCTCGGCCCTCTCCGGCGCGGCCCAATCGATGCCGCAACTGATCCTCTTCCGCGCGATCCAGGGATTGGGCGCGGGCGCGGTGCAGCCGATCATCTTCACGATCGTCGGCGACCTCTTCAGCCTGGAGGAGCGGGCGCGCGTGCAGGGCTTCTTCAGCGCGGTCTGGGGGGCGTCGAGCGTGGCCGGCCCGGCGCTGGGGGCGATCATCACCGAGACGATCGGCTGGCGCTGGATCTTCTACATCAACCTCCCGTTCGGGATCGCGGCGACCGCGCTGCTCGCCTGGTCGTTGCACGAGCGACGGCCCGAAGGGCGGCACCGGCTCGACTACGCCGGGGCGACGGTCCTCACCAGCGGCGTGACGATCCTGCTGCTCGGCCTGCTGGGCGGCGGGGAGGGGGGCACGATCCGCCCGCCGCTGATCGGCGCGGGGCTGACCCTGCTGGCCCTCTTCGTCCTGATCGAGACGCGCGTGCCGGAGCCGATCCTGCCGCTCGACCTCTTCCGCACGGCGGCGATCGCCGTCCCCTGCCTCGCTGGGCTGGTCACCGGGATCGTCCAGTTCGCCCTGCCGTCGTATCTCCCCCTCTTCGTGCAGGGGGTCCAACTCGGCACGGCGGGGGACGCCGCGAAGCCGCTGGGCGCGATCGCCACCGCCTGGACGGTCGCCGCCTTCCTCTCGCCGCGCCTCCTGCTGCGCGTCGGGTTTCGGGCGGTGGCGGTCGGCGGGATGGCGCTGATCGCGCTCGGCACCGCCGCTCTGGTCCTCTATCGACCCGGGACGCCGATCTGGCTGATGGTGATCAACACCACGATCGTCGGCCTCGGCCTCGGCTTCGCCTCGAACGCCACCCTGATCGCGGCGCAGAACGCGGTCGGCTGGGAGCGGCGCGGGGTGGTGACCGCCTCGGTGCAGTTCACCCGCACGATGGGCGGGACGCTCGGGATCGCCATCCTCGGCGCGATCCTCAACGCCCGCCTCGCGCCGGTCCTACGGCAGGGCGGCGCGGTCGATGTGAACGCCCTGCTCGATCCCGCCGCGCGCGGGAGCCTCCCCGCCGACGCCCTCGCCGTCATCGGGCGCGGCCTCGCCGACGGGCTGATCCAGGTCTACCTGATCATCGCGATCATCGCGGCGGTCGGCGTCGCCTGCGCCTGCTTCCTGCCCAACCGCGAGCCGCAGCCCGCCCCCGCCACGGCGGCGCGGACGGGGGCGAGTGGGAGTTGAGCCAGACGGCAGGCTATCGAGGTCGCCCCAGGGCGAGGCTGACCGGGATCACCAGGTCGGGGACGATCGTCGAGGCCAGCGTATCGCCGGGTCGTCCGATCGCGATCTGGCGATAAAGGCCATCGCGCGGCTCGCTATGACGCTCAAGAACCTTGCCGACAAGATCGGAGAGCCACGCCTCGGGGATTCCCGCAGCGGCATAGCGGCGCAGCTTCATCTCGCGATCGTAGGCGCGCGACGAGTCGGCGACCTCAATCACCAGGAGGACATCGCTGGCGGTCAGCGGAGTGCCGGGCGTGGCATCGCGCCGGATGAGCGCGAGATCGGGCTGCGGCTCGTCGTAGTCTCCGAGACGAATCGGGTTCTGCACACTGAGCAGGCCGTGCGGTCGCGCCTGCGCGCCGACGTGGTCCGACAAGAGTGTCACCGCCCAGACGTGCAACGGCCCGATCGGGCTCATCTCGACAATCTCCCCATCGATCAGTTCGACTCGCGCCTCGGCATCCAGGATCTGCGCGGTGCCGATCTGCTGATATTCGTCGACCGAGAAGCGGTGGCGCGGCAGCGACGCGGCCATCGGGCTACTCCTTCAGAGGAAATGAGAGCCGGGTGCCGCCACATCCTGCCGGGGTTGTGGCGGCACCCCAATTCTGCTTGTAGACCGCGATAAAAAGCAAGCGCGGCTCAGATGCAGAGCCGCTCGATCAGCCGGGTATAGACGTTGACCGCCTCGTGGAGCTGCGCCAACTCGATCCACTCGCCGTTGGTGTGCGCCTGGCCGATGTCGCCGGGGCCGAGGATGACGACTTCCAGGTGGTGCTGATAGATCCCCGCCTCGGTGCCATAGGGGACAACCTGCGCCCGCTCCGCCCCGGTGACCGCCAGCGCGGCGTTGACGATCTCGGAGTCCGGCGAGGTGTGGAATGGCGCGCCGATCCGCGAGGTGACCTTGAAGCCGCGCCGCTCGGCCCGCTCAGTGATCTCCGCGACCACGTCGGCGGTCCGGTCGTTCGGCATCGGGCGCATGAACATGTTGGCGACCGTCCGCGCGGCGGTGACGTTCGGCTTGCAATCGCCGTCATTGAGGGTCATGTTGAAGCCGAGGGTCGGCGGGTCGAACATCGGGTTGCGGTAGGAGGGGTCGCTCTTCAGCCGCTCGGCCAGTTCGGCCATCTCGGCCAGGAACGGCGCGATCAGGAAGTTGGCCGAGATCCCGCGATCGAGGCTGGTGTGCGCCGCGACCCCCTCCGCGATCACCTGGACCGACGCGCCGCCCTTGTGGGCGTAGACCGGGATCAGCGTCGTAGGCTCGGCGACGACGCCATAGCGCGGCGCGGTCTCGCGGAACAGCTTCGATTCCGCCGCGACTTGCCGCGCCCCCTGCATCGTCACCTCCTCGTCGGCCGCGGCGACGACCAGGATCGGCGCCTTCAGCCGCCCCGCGTCGATCGCGTCGGCGGCGACGAGGGTGGCGGCGAGCGGCCCCTTCATGTCACAGGCGCCGAGGCCGATCAGCCGGTCGCCCTCGACGGTCGGCGACCATGGATCGCGGTCCCAGCCGGTGCCGGGGACGGTGTCGATGTGCGAGAGGAAGGCGACGCCGCCGGTCCCCTGTCCCTTGCGCGCCACGAGATTGACCTTGCGGACCCCCGCCGGATCGTCGTACTCCAGGCGCTCGACCTCGAAGCCGCGCTCGCGGAACTCCGCTTCCAGCCGGTCGGCGACCGGGCCGTTACTCCGCGCGCTGACGGAATCGATCGCCACGAGATCTTTCGTTAAGGCCAAAACATCGAGCGGCATCGGCATTCTCCCCGCTGCGGCTGCTCCCACATCGATTGAAGCAGCATCCATTCTACCGAATCGCGAGGCGGGCGCAAAGGCGGGCGATAAGATACGGCGGGCGGTTGAACCCCGAGCGTAGTCTCGGGGTTCAACCGCCTGCCTCCCCTCTCCACCTCAACCCCTTCTCCCGTCCCCCTCTCGTCCCTTCTCTATGCGCCCTGTGGTTCAACCCCGTCCCCGTCCCTCCTCCACCCCGCTCACGGCGCGGCGCTGACCAGTAGCGTGGCGATATACTCGCCGGGGATCGCCGCGCCGGATACCGTCGGCTGCGGCTCCAGGCTGGCGAGCTGGATCCGATAGCCCTCGAACACGGTAAAGGTCTTCGGATTATCGGGCCGCTGCGCGGTGTTGTCGGTCAGGCCGGGGATCGTCAGGGTGAGCGCCGACCCCTGCCCGCCGCGCGCCGCCTCCACCACGATCGTCGCCTCCCCGGCCTGGGCGCAGGCGACGAACACGCCCTCCTGGGAGCGGGGGCAGCGCGAGTCGTTCGTCACCGAGGCGAAGCGCATCGTCAGCCCCTGCTCCGGCAGGATCGCGGATTGCCCGAGGCGTACGGCGACGCTCGTGACGCCGTCACCGGTCGCGGCCGCCGTGCGGGTGGCCGGTGCGACCGCGCGGGTGGTCGCACCGCGCGTCGCGGTCGCACCGGCAACGGGGGTCGTCGAGCGTGCGGGCGTGGCAAGGCTGGTCCGAGTTGGAACAGCGCCGAGCGTTGGCACCGCCGTGAGGATGGGCGCCCGCACGATTGTGGCGCTCGGACTTGCCGACGCAACGGTTGGTGCCACCGGGGACGGTATAGTCGCGGTCGCGCCCGCGCCGCAGCCCGCGAGGCAGAGGGCGAGCAACATCGCTGTCCGAACTCCAAGAAACCGCACGATTGCCCCCATACCATTAGCCTTACACCGCCACAGTGTAGTACGCAAGACCGACACCCGCCGCTCTCAAGCGATGATACGACGATACCGGGATACGCTTGACAGGCGCGGTCAGGCCGTTAGACTGACGCGGTCACGGGGCGCAGGAGAACGAAGCAGGTGGGAGGGGCAATGGCCGGGCGACTGAACCGCGCGATCGAACTGTTGGAGCAGGATCAGGCGATCTACTACGTCGGCGGTCACACCAGCCATGTCCTCACGCGCGAGCAGGGCCGCCAGGACGCGCACACCTGGGCCGACTATATCAACGTCGGGATGGAGCACGGCGCGTTCGACCTCGCCGGGCTCGACGAGTATATGGCGGGGCTGATCGAGGGCGGGCCGACCAATTCGGGCCACCGCACGCCGCCGGTGATCGTCGAGGCTCCGGTGAACGGGACCGACGAGGCGAACATCCGCCACAACGCCTGGCAGTTCCGCGTGATCCTCGGGCGCGGGGTCCACGGGATCCTCCTCTGCCAGGCGGAAACGGCCGATGCAGTGCGCGCGTTCGTCGAGTCGTGCCGCTATCCGCACAACACGCTCGGGGTCGATCCGGCACTCCCCACCCCGCTCGAACGGATGCACGGCGCGCGCCGCCCCGCCGTCACCGCGACCGATGCCGCCGACCGACCGCTCCTGGGGATCGGCACGCGCGGGCGCGGCTCGGAGCCGAGCGCCGCGCCGGTCTGGGGCCTCTCCGGCCCGGACTACCTGACACGCTGCGAGCCCTGGCCGTTGAACCCGCAGGGCGAGTTGCTGCTGGGGGTGAAGCTGGAAAGCCCGGAAGGGATCGCCAACTGCGAGGAGATCCTGGCGGTGCCGGGCCTCGGCTTCGCGGAACTCGGCCCCGGCGATCTCAGCCTCTCCCTCGGCTACACCACCATGCCGCGCGACCCCTACCCGCCCGAGATGGCCGAGGCGCGCGAGCAGGTCTTCGCCGCTTGCCGCCGCTATGGCATCCCCTTCCTGGAGGGCGGGACGCCGGAGACGATCGCCGCGAAACTCGACGAGGGGGTGCGCGTGATCGCCGGGCACCGCGAGGACACCGCCGTCGCCGGGCGGGCGCACCAGCGCCGGACGATGCCGGTCTAGCCGCGCGCCATCGCGCGCAACCCGCTACGCGGAGCGCCCCACCGGAAAGGGCGTGGGGAAGGGTGCGGCTGCGTTATACTCCCGCGAGGCGCGTCGAGTGGCGACGTCGGCATTGCGGCTGGGGGAATGATGGACGTGCTGATCGAGGCGCTTAAGGCGCTGGGGCTGGTCGTGGCGACGGTGGGGATCGTCATCGCCCTGCCGCTGATCTTCGTGATCATCTTCAGCCTGGTGAGCGGCTTCAACGAGGGCGCGCCGGGCGACGAGTAGGGTCGTCGTGGGGCATGCGCCGGCTGAAGAATAGGAACGTAGCGTGGGCGATCTCGGGCAGTTCGGGCGACTCCTCCTCGCGGGCGGCGCGATCCTCGCGCTCGTCGGCCTCTCGTTCGTGCTGCTCGGTCGCATCGTGCCGGGTGGGCGGCTGCCCGGCGACATCAGCTTCACGCGCGGCCCGGTCTCCTGCTTCATCCCGCTGGCAACATCGATCCTGCTCAGTATCCTGCTCACCCTGCTGCTCAACCTCTGGACCAGGCGCTGAGGCGAGACGATGATCCGCACGATGATTTGCAACAGCGGCCACCCGCTCCTGTGCGAGCACCCGCACGAGGGGGCGAAGGCGACGATCGTCGAGGGCGACGAGATCATCTGGATCGACGTGGAGGCGCCGAGCGTCGAGGAGATTTGTCGGCTAGCCGAAGAGTTCGCCATCCACCCGCTCGCCGTCGAGGATATTACGACGGCCCATCAGCGACCGAAGATCGACATCTACGACGATTCCTATTTTCTGGTCTTCTACGATGTCGATTATGTCGAGGAGAGCAATCTCGTCGATGAGCACGAGCTGGCGATCGTGGTCGGCAAGAACTACCTCCTGACGATCCACCACGAGCCGATCGAGGAGATCACCGAGGTCGCCGCCCGCTTCCGCCGCAACGCGAAGGAGATCGAGCGCGGGATCGGCGTCCTCCTCTACTCGCTGCTCGATACGATCGTGGACCACTATTTCCCCGTCCTCGACCGAATCGGTGAGCGGATCGAGGAGTTGGAGGAGCGGGTCATCGAGCAGGGGGGCACCGGGGACACCGGGGGAATGGGCGATATCTTCTCCCTGAAGCGCGAACTGATCCATCTCCGCCGCCAGATCGCCCCGCAACGGGACGCGGTGGCCGTGCTCGCACGCCGCGAGTTGCCGATCGTCGGCGAGGCAACCGGAATCTATTTTCAGGATCTCTACGAGCATGTCCTGCGCGTCACCGACGCGATCGATGTCTATCGCGATCTCCTTAGCGGCGTGTTCGATGCCTACCTCTCGATGAACTCCAACAGCCTCGCCACCGCCGCCAACAACCTCAACGGCGTGATGAAGCGGCTGACGTCCTACTCGATTATCCTGATGAGCGTCACCCTGGTCGCCGGGATCTACGGCATGAATTTCGAGAATATGCCGGAACTCGGGTGGCGGTTCGGCTACCCCTTCTCGCTCGGGCTGATGATCGTGGTGGCGGCGTCCCTGGCGCTGATCTTCAAGCGCCAGAAATGGTTCTAGGCAAGGAGTAGATACGGGTAGGACTTGCGCAGTTGAGCACGAGTCAAGCGTGATTTCGGCATAAATCCACGTTCAACATCCCCCCTCTTCTCTCGTTCTACCCTCGTCCCTTCTCCCGTCCTTTCTCTGTGCGCTCTATGCGCTCTGTGGTTCAATCTCGTCCCCCCGTGCGCCCCCCTCGCTGCTTCTCGTCCCCCTCCGTGCGCTCTGCTATACTCCTTTCCGGTGTGTCCCATTGCCGAAAGCGTCCCGTCGCGTTCGGGGGTCCGCGCCCTATGACCGATCATCCCGCCGGGACGCGACCCAACCGTCGTCCTCACCGGCACGCTTGGGGAGGACGCCACCGGTGCAGATCGGGTTCGATGCCCGTCTCGTCGCCTACCGCGAGGGCGGGATTGCCCGCTACGCCCGCTCGCTGCTGCACGCCCTGGTCGCGGTCGATCGCGCGAACAGCTACACGATTCTGGTCGCGCGGCCGGGCGAGCCAATCCTGGACAGTGCGGCGAGCGAGCGCGTCACCCATCGGGCGCTCCTGACGCCGCCGCATCATCGGCTGGAGCGCGCCGCGCTGCGCGTCGAACTCGCGCCGTGCCGCTTCGACCTCTTCCACAGCCCCGATTTCATCCCGCCGCGCCTGCGCCGTGGCACGCGCACGGTGATCACCGTCCACGACCTCGCCTTCCTGCGCGACCCGGATCTGCTCGACCGCCAATCGCGCCGCTATTACGGGCAGATCCACGACGCGGTCAGGCACGCCGACGCGATCATCGCCCCGTCGGACTGCACCCGACGCGATCTGCTCGACCTCACCGACGCGCCGCGCGAGAAGGTCTTCGTCATCCCCGAGGCCGCCGACGGCCGCTATCGCCCGCTCGATCGCGCGGAGCGGATGGCGGCGCTGCGCTCCACCACCCGCACGAAGCTGACGCCGGACATGATCCGCCTGGTCAGCGGCGAGTTCGGCCCGTTTATCCTCTTCGTCGGGACGATCGAGCCACGCAAGAATCTGCTGATGCTCCTGCGCGCCTACGAGCGGTATCGCGAGCGCGCGGGACGACGCGCGGCGACGCTGGTCCTGGCGGGCGCGCCCGGCTGGCAGGCCGAGGCGGAGATGGCGCGCATCGAGGAGTTGCGGCGCGCGGGCAAGATCGTCTGGTTCAACCGCCCGAATGACGAGCAACTGCTCCTCCTCTACAACGCCGCCTCGCTCCTCACCATCCCCTCGCACTACGAGGGCTTCGGGTTGACGGCGATCGAGGGGATGGCCTGCGGGACGCCGGTCCTCGCCGCCGACCGCGCCAGCCTGCCCGAGGTAGTCGGGGAGGCGGGGATCCTGCTGCCGTCGGACGACGAGGAGGCGTGGGCGATCGCGATCGGCGAGGTCATGGAGGATCGCGACCGACGCGAGCGGCTGATCGCGGCGGGCTTGCGGCGTGCGGCGGGGTTCTCCTGGGCGCGCGCTGCCGGGGAGACGCTGGCGGTCTACCGCCAGGTGGCGGGACAGGAAGGGTCGGCGGAGCCGGCGGAGATGGTGGGATCGTGCCAGCGCTGATCGTCGGACTCGGCAACCCCGGCAAGGAGTACGCCGAGACGCGGCACAACGTCGGCTTCCGCTGCGTGGACGAACTCGCGCGACGTCACGGCCTGAAGTGGGACAAGCCGCGCCTGCGGGCCGAGCAGGCGCGCGGCGTCATCGCGGGCCGGGATGTGGTCCTGGCGAAGCCGCAGACGTTCATGAACCTCAGCGGCACGTCGGTGGTGCAACTGGTGAAGTGGTACAAGGTGCCGCCGACCGAGTTGCTGATCATCCACGACGATATGGACATCCCGTTCGGCCAGTTGCGACTGCGCGCCGAGGGGAGCGCGGGCGGCCAGAACGGGATGGCGTCGGTCATCGAGCAGCTGCGGACCAACGCCGTGCCGCGCCTGAAGATCGGGATCGGTCGCCCGCGCTGGGGCGATCCGAAAGAATACGTGCTGACCCGCTTCGGCAAAGACCAGGCGACCGAGTTGCGCCTCATCCTCGACCGCGCCGCCGATGCCGCCGAGACCTGGCTCGCCGAGGGCCTGATCGCCGCGATGAACGGCCACAACGGCGCGGTGACAAAGGAGCGGGCGGGGTAGCAGCCTGCATAAGCAGAGGCGCAGCGATAGACCCGCACGGTTACAAGCATTGCGGCGCTACGGTAGCCTATGACCGCCTGGTCTGACCTGTAGGTCGGAGCGGGGTTTACACCCGCGCACAATCTGGTACGATGCGCGCGCCGGGGCGTACCGGCGGTCTGACAGGTGATAAGGGAGGGAAGTCGATGACCCAGCACTTCCGGCGCGAGACGTTAACCCACCAGGAATCGTCCGGCGACGGGCCGAAGGATGCGAAGTTCAAGGTCCTGGTCCTGAACCCGTGGGGGTCGTTCGGCCAGTACGGCGAGCGCGCGATCCTCGAGAACGCGGGCTGCGCGGTCGAGATCGTCGAGGACCGCACCGAGGAGGGGATCCTGCGCGCGGTGCGCGACATTGACGGCCTCTATTTCACCGGCCCGGTCAGCCGCAAGATGCTGCTGGCGATGAACCAGTGCAAGGTGATGGCCGCCAGCTCGATCGGGATGGATACCTTCGAGGACTTCGACCTGGCGACCGAGAAGGGGATCGTCGTCTGCAACTGCCCTGGCGTCTTCGTGGATGAGGTGGCGAATCAAGGGATGGCGCTGCTGCTGGCCTGCGTCCGCTGGCTCGTCCCGACCGCCAACTTCGTCAAGGAAGGGAGCTGGGCCGACCGCAGCCGCGAGCGCCCCTGGGGCTATATCCACCGGATGACCGGCCAGACGATCGGGATCGTCGGCCTCGGCGACATCGGGAAGGCGATGGCGCAGCGCGCCGCCGGTTTCGGCCTGCGTGTCCTGGCGCACGACCCGTACATCCCCGCGGAGACGTTCAAGGCCCACGGCGCGGAGTCGGTCTCGATGGGCAAGCTGCTCCAAGACTCCGACTTCATCTCGCTCCACGTCCCGCTGAACAAGGAGACGCGGCACCTGATCAGCGGCCCGCAGTTCGCGCTGATGAAGCCGGAGGCGATCCTGATCAACACCTGCCGCGGGCCGGTGGTGGACGAGGCGGCGCTGATCACCGCCCTGCAGAACGGGCGGATCCTCGCCGCCGGCCTCGACGTGACCGAGGTCGAGCCGGTCGCCTCCGACAACCCGCTGCTGAAGATGGACAACGTCGTCATCTCCCCGCACATGGCCTCGATCAGCGAGTGGGCCAACGGCGAGCGTCGCCGCCGCCCCGCGCAGGAGATCGCCGCCGCCCTCACCGGCCACCAGCCGCGCGCCGTCTGGAACAAAGAGGTGTTGGAGCATTTGAATCTGAAGTGAGTGGTGCGAGTGGGCCGGTGGGCCGGTGGGCCGGTGGTGTCGGGAGGAGAGGAGATGCCTCGGCAGATCGCTGTTCCCTTCTGGCCCACCGGCCCACCGGCCCACTCGCACCACTCGCCCCGGAGGACGTCATGAAATTTGCCTACGCATTCCGGCGCACCGCGTTCTATCCGTATGATGGCGGGACCGGCTGGGAAGTGCCGCCGCAAGAGGTGCGCGGGCGCTATCTGAAGAAGGTGCGCGACCTCGGGTTCGAGGGGATCGAGATCGGCCTGGGCCAGGGGGTCGGCACCGATGAGGCGTCGATCCGCGAGTTGCGCGCCGAGTTGGATGGCGCGGGCGTCCCCTGCGCGGCGGTGCGCGGCGGCGGCGGGTTCCTGCGGCCGCAGGTCGCCGCGCGCAGCCGCGCGGCGGTCACCGGGGCGATCCACATGGCCGAGTGGATCGGCGCGAACCTCGTCAATATGACGGTGACGATGCCGACCGGGCAGCCGGGCGGCGGCCTGCCCGGCGGCGGGGTCGGGATGCGCACGTCATTGGGCGGCAGCAAGACGGCCAGCGGCGCGGACTACGAGACGACCGCGCGGGAATTGCGGTCGCTGGCCGATCTCGCCGCCGAGCGCGGCGTGGACATCTCGATCGAGATGCACCAGCACTCGATCGCCGACAACCCCTGGAGTTGCCTCCACCTCCTCGAGCTGATCGACCGCCCGAACGTCGGGCTCAATCCCGACCTCGGCAACCTCTACTGGCATTATGAGGAGCCGGAGGCGACGAACGAGGCGGCGATCGTCGCGCTGGCCCCGAAGACGCGCTACTGGCATTGTAAGCAGCTCATGCGCGTGCAGATACCCGAGCAGGAGCGCGCCTACTACCAGCTCGTGCCCCTGCCCGATGGCGAGATCGATTACCGCTTCGCGATCGCCGCGATGGTCGACGCCGGGTACGACGGCTGGCTGGCGATCGAGGGCTGCCGCTACGGCGATCAGATTCGCGGCGACGGGCGTAGCGTCGCCTACTGCCGCGAGTTGCTGGCGGAAGCCCGGAGCTGATCCCGCGAGTGCCAGGGCGGCACCAAGGTACGCCTGCGCGGGGCGGGCGACGGCGGTGTTCCCGTTCGTCGCCCGCCCCGCGCGCGTTGTGCAGGCGCCCATAACTACCAGAAGGAGTCGAGTTTTGGAATTGCGCACACTGGGACGCACCGGCCTCCATGTCGCCCCGATCTGCCTGGGCGGCAACGTCTTCGGCTGGACGATCGACGGGCCGACCTCATTCAAAATCCTCGATGCCTACACGGATGGCGGCGGCAACTTCATCGACACCGCCGATGTTTACTCGCGCTGGGCACCCGGAAACACGGGCGGCGAGTCGGAGGTGGTCATCGGCAACTGGCTGCAAGGTCACGGGGGGCGTGACGGGCTGATCATCGCCAGCAAGGGCGGCAGCCCGATGGGCGACGACCCGAACATGAAGGGCCTCTCGCGGCGGCGGATCATCGCGGCGGTCGATGCCTCGCTGGGTCGGCTCAAGACCGACTATATCGACCTCTACCAGTCGCACCAGGACGACCGCGCCACGCCGCTCGAAGAGACGTTGCGGGCCTACAGCGACCTCATCCAGGCGGGCAAGATCCGCTACATCGGCGCGTCGAACTACAGCGCCTGGCGGCTGACGCGTGCCCTCTGGGAGAGCGATCGCCACGGCTTCCCGCGCTACGAGACGATCCAGCCGCCCTACCACCTGCTGAACCGCGCCGACTACGAGCGCGAGCTGGAACCGATGTGCCAGGAATTGGGCGTCGGCGTGATCACCTACTCCTCGCTCGCCAGCGGCTTCCTCACCGGCAAATATCGCCGCGACGGCGCGCTGCCGAGCAGCCAGCGCGCCGGGGGGATCCGGGATCGCTACATGAACGATCGCGGCTTCGGGATCCTCGACGCGGTCGAGGGGGTGGCGAAGGCGCGCGGCGCGACGCCGACCCAGGTGGCGCTGGCCTGGATCCTCGCCCGCCCCGGCATGACCGCGCCGATCGCCAGCGCCACCTCCGTGGAGCAGGTCGGCGAACTCCTCGGCGCGGCAGACCTGCACCTGAGCGACGACGACCTGAAGGCGCTCGACACCGCCAGCGCCTGGAAGTAGCGGGGACGATAACCGCAGAGGCGCAGAGGCGCAGAGGGCCGCAGAGGGAAACGGGGAATAGTTTGTCCTCTCTGCGAAATTCTGCGTCTCTGCGCCTCTGCGGTGAAAAAGGAGCCAGCATGAAGATCACGAAGATCGAGACGTTCCTGGTTAAGCCGCGCTGGTTGTTCCTGAAGATGTACACCGACGAGGGGATCGTCGGGCTCGGTGAGCCGATCCTGGAGGGGCGGGCGCTGACCTGCCAGACGGCGGTCAAAGAGTTGGAGCCGTGGCTGATCGGCGAGGACCCGACCAGGATCGTCCACCTCTGGCAGTCGATGTACAAGCACGCCTTCTATCGCGGTGGCCCCCTGCTGACCAGCGCCCTCTCCGGGATCGAGCAGGCGTTGTGGGACTGCTACGGCAAATACATGGGCGTGCCGGTCTACAAGCTCCTCGGCGGGCCGACGCGCGACAAGATCCGCATCTACGGCACCGCGAACGGCGACACCCCGGAGAGCGCGGCGCAGTCGGTGCGCGAGGCGGTGGCGCAGGGCTTCAACTGCCTCAAGACCGGCATCGGGCGGAAGGGCCACGGGCGGATCATCGAGTCGCCGGAGTACACCGAGCGGGCGGTGGAAATTTTCGCGGCGATGCGCGAGGCGGCGGGGCCGACCGTTGATCTGGCGATCGACTTCCACGGCGCAGTCAGCCCGCAGAACGCGAAGCGCCTCGTCCGCGCGCTGGAACCGTACCACCCGATGTTCATCGAGGAGCCGGTGCAGTGTCAGAACGTGGACGTGCTGGCCGACATCGCGCACTCGACCTCGATCCCGATCGCGACCGGCGAGCGCTTGTATACCAAATGGGGCTTCCGCGAGGTGCTGGAGAAGCGCGCGGCGTCGATCCTCCAGCCCGACCTCTCGCACGCGGGGGGGATCCTGGAGACGCGCCTGATCGCCGGGATGGCCGAGGCGTACTACGCCGGGATCGCGCCGCACTGCCCGCTCGGGCCGATCGCGCTGGCCGCCTGCCTCCAACTCGACGCCACGATCCCCAACTTCCTGGCACAGGAGGGCGGGCGGATCACCGGCGAGGGCTACATCAAAACACCATTCAAGCAAGAGGGTGGGTATCTCCCCTTGCCGACCGGCCCCGGCCTCGGGATCGAGCTCGATGAGGAGGCGCTGGCCGACAAGATCGGCCACGACTGGCAGAACCCCAAGGCGTACGCGGAGGATGGCTCGGCGATCGATTGGTAGCTGGAAGCTGTTCTATATGTCAACGTGGGAGTCTCTTCGCTTTGAAGAGACTCCCCGCGAATTGACGAGCGCCAGCGGCAATTCCTTGCGGAAATAACGCTCGACCCAGGAAACGAGGAGAGTATTTCGGTCGTTCCCCGTACGGCGTGGCCTCGCACAGCTGCTGGGCGACCCAGGCATCGGTCGGATGGCGCGTCACGCCGATGTGGACCACCCGGCGGGTGCCGAGCGCAACGACGAAGAACGCATACAGTGGACGGAAGAGTAGGTCGGTGACCGGCGGGAAGTCGCAGGCCCAGATCTCGTCGGCATGGTTACGCAGGAACGTGGACCAGCGCCGACCCGCCCGTCGCGGTGGCTGGGCGTCGCGCATGTACTCCTGGACGGTCTACTTGGCCACGCGGATGTCGAGCTTCGCCAGCTCGCCACGGATGCGCTCCGCGCTTGAGCACGACAATCTGCTGGCGCAAGAATGCATTCTCGGCGACCAGTTCGGGCATGCTGCGGGTCAGGTCGGCCAGCGTCCCAAGGATCATCTCGGGGGCTGCGGGTTTGGTAGCGGTCGAGAGACAGTCGCGGACCGCGCGTAGAACGGCGCGCCCAGTACTGGCGACGCGCCCCAGGAAGCGAGCGAGCATGAGTAGCTCCTTTACCTGCGGGCCGGTGTCGGCTACTGCCTTCATCGTCCCCATTCTCGCTCAGCCGCAGCGCTTCCAGTCAGATTGGCAGACAGATCTATGGCACTGCGTGAGACCACGCCGCGCCACCATTGGGCAGTGCCCGGGCACGGATATGCTAACCAGCCAGGACAGGCTCACCAGCGCGAGTGCGTGGCACACCAGCGGCGAGCGCCGGCCCATTCCTGGCGATACCGCCACCCTCACCTCTGCATTTCCTTCGAGTCCCCCCCCTGCTCGGCGTTCCGCGCGCTGCCCTGCTACGCGCGCCCGGTAGCAGGACGTCAGGCAAGTGCGACAGGTGCACACGGCGCCGCGCCTGTCGGGGCTGGCACGCGACTTGCTCCCGTGGTCGTGCGTCCTGGATTGGGGACGCACGGGATGCGAGGAGGTGGCGGGGTGAGTTCGGGCGAGGACACCACGATCGTCGACAACGAGGTCTACAATCTGCTGATGGCAACCGCGAGCAAGCTGGAGGGGCTGGCCGCCTACGACAAGTACGAGCGGGACGGCCAGGCCAACGACCCGCTCTGGCGGGAGCTGCGGCAGCAGGACGAGCAGGCGGTGCGCCGCCTCCTCCAGCAGCTCGAGCAGTTCGCGCAGCAGGGCAAGCTGAAGGCGCGGTAGCGGGCCCCCGCCGCAGGGCAATCGCCCCGATCCCGACCT
>CADCWN010000254.1 GCA_902806415.1 uncultured Thermomicrobiales bacterium
GCGAGCAACCTGCCGGGGATGGGGCTGGGCCTCCACATCTGCCGCACCATCGTGGAGCGGCACGGCGGGTGGATCGCGGCGGCGAGCGCGGGCGAGGGGCGGGGGACCACGGTCACCTTCTGGCTGCCGACCGCCGGACCAACCGCGGCCGCGGGGATCGGGTAGACGCCTGACCGCCGATCGAGCTGCAGCTGTGGCGAGGATCAGTGAAGCCGAGGGTGCGGCGCAGGAGCCAGGCGAGGTCAGTGAGCGACCAGGTGGTCGCGAGCGGCTCGCCGCAGGCGAGCGGCGTGGCGAGGAACGCGCCTGTGCCGGGGCGGCTCAGATCGCGAGCCATGGCCAACGCCCTCGCCCGGCGGCACCTGGCGCTACTCCTCGACGGCCTGCGCGCCGACCCCGCCCGCGCCGCGACGGCGCGGCCCGGCCCGGTGCTCTCGCTGCGAGACCTCCAGGCACTCTCGCCGGAGATCGCGCCCGAAAACCCCTAGATGCCGTATACGAGTAACGACCGTGGTGTTGGGTACCTGACGGAAAAGGCTGATCAATAACCCCTGCGGATAACGCCGTGCCAGGAAACTTGTTGCACAACTCGGCATCCTGATCGCATTGTTTCACCGTCGGTGTTACGCTGGACGGCACGGGACAAGGGCTAAGACGCGTCCATCGTATAATGGCCTATCATCGGCGGCGGCGCATGGTGTAGGGCAACCTTTACGGTCGCTCGGTTGGGGCGGCACCACTCCGTGGGGCCACCGCCGTGAACCGGGAAGACAGGCGGTGATCGGATGGGTGGGCTCTGGGAGGCGCTGAGCCACAATGTGCGCAGCCTCATCGCGACGCATCCGCTCTGGGCGATCGGGATCATCATGTTCGGGGAGGAGCTGGGGATCCCGAGCCCCGTGCCCAGCGACTTCCTGATGCTGCTGGCCGGGATCCAGGCGCGGGGGGGCGTCTACCCCTTCTGGGCGGTCCTGCTGGTGCAGGGGGCCGCGACGCTGGCCGGGACGACCGGGCTCTTCCTGTTCAGCCGCCGCTTCGGGCGCGCGGCGGTCGCCCGCTACGGCTGGTTGATCCACATCGGGCCGACGACGCTGGAGCGGGCGGAGCGGGCGGTGCAGCGCTCGGGGGGGCGCGCGGTCCTGGTCGGGCGGCTCATCCCCGGCCTGCGCATCGTCACACCGATCGCGGCCGGCGTCTCCGGCATGGGGCTGGGGGCGTTCCTCCCCGCCGTGGCGCTCGGCTCCCTGCTCTATATCCTGGCCTTCAACCTGCTCGGGTTCGTCGCCGGGCCGGCCGCGCTGGCCCTCTTCGAGCGGATCGTCTTGCCGCTCGGCGCGCTGGCGTCGCTGGCGCTCGTCGCCCTCGCCGTCTCCCTGCTCCGCAGCCTGAAGCGCGCGGTGCCGGCATTCGCGCGGGGCGGGACGGGCGCGGCGGTCGCCGCGCGCCTGGACGGGCTGCTGGCCGGGCTCCTCGCGTTGCTGGCCACCAACGGGCTCGTGGGGGTCGCCAGCTTCGCCCTGCGGCCCTTCGGCCACGAGGTGCCGCTGGGGAGCGAGGAGGTGGGCACGGGGCTGCGTCTGCTCCTGAGCGGCCCGGTCTTCCTGCTCGTCGCGAGCATCCTAGGGGCGGTCGATGAGCGGCTCGGTGCCGACCGGCTCCCCTGGCTCGCGCGCAGCGCGGTGCTGGCCGGCGTGCCGCTGGCGCTGACGCTGGCGTTGGCGCTCCCGCTAGCCCGGGGTAACCTCGTCTCGCTGGCCGAGGGGGAGGGCGCATTCCTCATCGCGGTCGAGGTGGTGCGCTGGGTCGCCTTCGGCGTGGCGCTCGGCGAGCTGCTGCCGCTGGACGCCGCGCTCCATCGCGTGCCGCTAGCAGCGGAGGGCGCGGGCTGACCGGTTTTCGAAGGGTCTGCGGTCGGTTGACGAGGATTTGATACACTGTGGACCTGGGGTGGAAATAAGTTCGGCTAGGCTATGCACCGCTTGCCACCCCGCGTGTCGGGGCCGCACCCATGTTTCGCTCGTCATCGGTGAGGCGTCATCGCAACCCAGTGGCACACGCCGGGTAGCTACCCGTGTTAGGATCTCGGCGCGCGAACTGGCGGCGCTGATCGCGGCGGAGTGCGCCGCAGTCGGCATGGAGAAGGGCGGAAGGGGCAACGATGATGACAACGAATAACCTCACCATGTTCTATCAGGGATGGCCGGAGCATCAGCACCTTCTGGTCAAGATGATCGCCCCGCTGACCCCGGAGCAATTGGCGCTCCGCGATTCGACAGGGCAGCGTCCGGTTTGGTTACTCACTGCCCATGTCATCGGCGCGCGGATCCGCTGGTTTCGGGGCTGGATGGGCGAGGGCGACCCGTCGCTCGACCCGCTCGACCTGTGGGATCAGGGCGACGCGCCGACTCCGCGCACGGCCGCCGAACTCATCGAGGGCTTGGAGCAAACCTGGGCGATGATCGCCGGTTGCCTCGATCGCTGGACCGGCGATAATCTTGCCGAAACCTTCACGAAGGAGCGCCCCGATCGCCCGATCATCTCCCGTTCGCGCGGCTGGATTATCTGGCATGTCCTGGAGCATGATATCCATCACGGCGGCGAAATCTCGTTGACGCTCGGTTCGCACGGGCTACCCGCGCTCGATCTTTAGTCCCGCCCCCAGGGATTCGATACACGCTGACGACCCTTGACACGATAAATTCGAATCAAGAGAACTAGCGACACTGAGCGGGGCGGATCGGATAGGAGGGATAGGTGACAGCGACGAATAATCTCGCCGTGTTCTACCAAGGGTGGCCGGAGTATCA